>CABQKL010000047.1 GCA_902464645.1 uncultured Collinsella sp. | reverse complement strand
AAGGTTGAGCTCGCGGGCGAGCTGGGCGATAAGATCCATGGGACTCCTTGCGTTTGAGGTGCGTTTGCAGCACAGAGCTACCAAGGATACCACCCGCGATGTGACAAAGGGACTGTCCCTTTGTCACATGCCACTGCACAAAAGCCCCGCGGGCAGGAGGCTGCTCGCGGGGCAAAGAAGAGGGGCTTATTGGTGGCGGACCGAGGGGCTCGGCATGGGGCTTCTGCCGCGGTCTGCCCTAAGGCATTACAGCTCGACGAGCTGGCCGGTCTCGGCGGCCTCCTTGATGGCGTTGAGAAGCGTGAGCGTCTTGACGTTATCGGCGGGGGTCACGACGGGCTCGACCTCGCGGCGGACGACCTTCACAAAGTGCTTGAGCTGCATCTTGTGCGGCAGTGCCGGGTCCACGGCCGGAATCTCCATCTGCAGCGGCTTGTGCCAGTTAGAGGCGCCGTCGTAGGAGAACTGGTGCAGGCGGGGCAGCGACAAGGCGCCCAAGGTACCGCCAATAAAGTAGGCGTCGGCGTCGAAGGGGCGGTACTGCGGATCCTCGCGAGCGGTTGCCTCCCAGTTCCAGGGGCTGGCGGTGGCGTCGGAGATGGTCATGCTCGCGAGCGCGCCATCGGCAAAACGGACGTTGACCACGGCGGAGTCCTCGGTCTCAAAACCGCGGGCGGCGCTGGACTGCATGCCCTGGACGGCAACGGGCTCGCCCAGCAGGTAACGGAGCAGGTCGACGTCGTGCACCAGGTTGACCAGGATCGGGCCGGCACCCTTCTTGCGGCGCCACTCGACATCGAAGTACTCGTCATTCTTATAGATCATGTAGTGGAAGCTCGACACGGTGAGCTTGCCCAGCTTGCCGGACTCGATGATCTCCTTGGCCTTGTTGACGAAGGGGTTGTGGCGACGGTGCTGACCCACGAGCACGGGCACGCCGGCGGTCTCGGCCTCGGCGGCGAAGGCCTGAGCATCCTCGAGGTCGTTGGAGATCGGCTTTTCGACCAGCGGCACGATGTTGCGCTTGATGGCCTCGCGGGCAACGCCCAAGTGCAGGTCGTTGGGGGTGGCGATAATGACGGCCTCGGGCTTGACCTCGTCCATCATCTGGGCGGGGTCGGTGTAAAACGGCACGCCGGCGGACTCGGCCGTGGCGCGGGCGCCCTCAAAGGCGTCGGCGATGGCGACGAGCTCGGCCTCGGGCTCCTCGGTGACAAAGCGGATGTGGTTGCGGCCCATGGCGCCGGCGCCGATAACGGCAATGCGGACGGGGTTGAGCTCAGACATTTCGACTCCTTAATACTGGTGACCGGTGGAATGCGACAAAGGGGCTGTTCCTTTGTCGCATCGGTAAAACTAGGCGGACTTCTTCTTGCTGTCGGAGACCATCATGTAGACGGTGAGCACGACAGCGATGGCGGCGATCACAATGGCGCCGTAGAAGGACTGCTGGTAGGCGGCGCTGCCGGCCTCGGCGTGATACAGCACGGCGGTGATGGGCTGGCTGATCCAGGTGGAAGCGGCATAACCCAAAAACATGATGCCGTAGTTGACGCCGATGTTGCTGGTGCCAAAGGCGCCACCGGTGAGCGGCGGGTAGATGACGAGCAGGGCGCCAAAGCTAAAGCCGAGCAGGGCGAGCGCCACAAAGAACATGCCCTGCGTAAAGCTCATCGACATGATGACGAGTGCGACGATGGTGACGACAAGGCTGATGAGCAGCGACTTGTAGGCACCGATCTTGTCGATGATCTGGCCAAAGGAGAGACGGCCAACCAGGTTGGCGCAGGTGTTGACGGAGACCACCACGCCGCCGAGGGCGACGGCCGCGGCGCTCGTGGGGTCGGCGAAGAGCTGGACGGCGGCGATGGAGGCAACCTTGCCCACGAGCAAGGTGCCCGCGGTGGCGGCGAAGGCGAAGGTGACGATGAGGACCCAGAAGCGCGGGGTCTTGACCATCTCGCCCGGGGTGAGGTCACCGAAGGTGCCGGCATGTGCGCCACCCTTGGGGGCCTCGAAGCCCTCGGGCAGCCAACCGGCCTCGGGGGCCTTCAAGAACAGGGCGGAGGCGGCGATCATCACAAAGAAGATGACGCCGAGCGCCTTAAGGGCGCCAAAGATGCCCAAGCTCGGGATGAGCAGCGAGGCGAGCACCGGGGACAGCACGGCGGGGCCGGCGGTCGAAGCGGCCAGGGTGATGCCGGAGGCGAGACCCTTCTTGTCGATGAACCACTTTTGGCCGGTGGTGAGCGCCGGGTTGTAGCCCAGACCGTTGCCGACGGCGGCGACGAGCGAGAACCACAGGTAGAACTGCCACGGCTCGGTGACGGTGCCGGACATGAACCAGCCCACGCCGTAGCACACGGCGGCGGCGATCACGACGTTGCGCGGGCCGATCTTATCGGAGATGCGGCCGGCGAAGATGCCCGTCACGGCCATGATGGTCTGAAAGACCGGGAAGGCCCAGGTAAGAGCGCTCGACCACTCGGGGTAGACGGCGAGTAGGTTCTTGCTCACGACGGAATACAGCGCGATGGAGCTGATGAAGAACATGGTGACGCACGCGGCAGAAAGCACGACGGCGCGACCCTTGTTGGAGTTGGTGGAAGCCATTGGACTCTTTCTAATCGATATGGGGGAGGAGCGGGCGTGTCCGCGGGCCTCCCTGTCGGGCTTGTTTACTGGTCAGTCGGCTTGGCGACGCCGGACTCATCGGACCAGAGCTCGACACCCTTGTTCTTAAGGTAGTTGTCGGCATAGGCGCGACGGCCGCCGGGCTTGGCGGTGAGGTCGCCCATCATGTTGGAGAAGCCGCCGTCGACCTTGATGGCGTCGCCGGTGGTAAAGTCCGAGCGCTTGGACGCCAGGAACATGACGGCGTTGGCGATATCGCTGACCTCGCCGATGCGGCGCGTGGCAATGAGGCGGCTGCGGCTCTTCTCGACCTCGGGGTCGGCGTAGAAGTTGGCCGACATCGGGGTCTTGACGAAGCAGGGCTCGACGCAGTTGGAGCGGACGCCGTAGGGGCCCCACTCGGCGGCGAGCATCTTGGACATCATGTTGACGCCCGCCTTGGTGGAGCTGTACACGCCCGAGAACGTCTCGGGGGAGTGGCTGGCGACGGTCGAGATGTGCACCAGGCGGCCCTGGCCGGCCTTGATCATCTCGCGACCAAAGCGCTGCGAGGTGATGAAGTAGCCGGTGAGGTTGACGTTGAGTACCTGCTCCCAGTCGCTCAGCGGCAGGTCCTCCATGGCGGCGAAGCGCAGGATACCGGCGGTGTTGACGAGGACGTCGACACGGCCGAAGTTGGCGATGGTGGCATCGACGGCGGCCTGAACCTCGGCCTCGTCGGTGGCGTTCATCTTGTAACCCTCGGCGTGGATGCCAAACTCGGCGGCGAGGTCGGCGGCAGCGGCCTTGACCTTCTCCTCGTCCAGGTCGAGCAGGACGACGTTGGCGCCGTTGCGGGCGAACTCGCGGCAAATCTCGACGCCCATACCGCCGAGCGCGCCAGTCACGGCGCAGACATCGCCCTCGAGCTTAAGCCAGTTGCTCATAGGAACTTCCCTTCTTGTGCCTCCCGATGGGTCGCTCCCATTAATCGACCCACGTGGTTTTCGCAGGTTATCGTATGCTTTGCATTTGCGCAGGTGAATTGCATAATTGTTAGAATGACGTTAACCGTAGGTTTACACTGTGCGATGCAGTCTATGCTCAATTGAGCGCGTGACCTGCGAAAACAACCCCCTGTGGCACCATGCGGTCACGGGCGCGAAAACGGGAGATTGACGTGTACGATCGACGACTAGAGGCCATATCGGCCGCCGCGGAGCTGGGAAGCTTCTCGCGTGCGGCGGCAAAATTGCGCGTGTCGACCCCGGCGCTCGTCAAGCAGGTGTCGGGCTTCGAGGCCGAGTTTGGCATCACGTTGTTCGAGCGCTCGCACTCGGGCGTCAAGGTGACGCCGGCGGGTGCTCTGCTGGTGGACGACGCTCGCTCGATCATGCGCCAGTCCGAGGACGCCCTGCGCCGTGCCCGACGTGCGGCGGGCGATGGCGGTGCCGTGCGCCTGGGCGTGTCGATGATGTGCCCGGGGCGTCAAACGCTGTCGATGTGGTCGGGCATCCACGATCTGGAACCGTCGTTGCGCTTTGAGATCGTGCCGGTGAGCGACCTCTATGACGAGCGCGAATCCGTCATGCGCAGCCTTGGTCGCGAAGTAGATGTGGTGCAGTCGAGTTTTTCGACCCCACGCTGGGGCGATGCCTGCCAAAAGCTCCGCATTGTCAACGTGCCGTTTTATATCGACGTGTCGCGCGCGAGCCCGCTGGCGCGCAAGACGCGCATCACGGTTGCCGACCTGGAGGGCATGCGCCTGCGCGTACTGCGCCACGGCAACGACGCCATGGACAGCCTGCGCATCGACCTTTTGGCCGACGGCGGCGTGGACGTGATCGATGTGGATAGCTTCGACTTTGCGCTCTTTAACGAGGCGGAGGAAAAGGGCGACGCAGTGCTCACCTGCGGAGCGTGGTCGGGGGTGCACCCGGCCTTTGTGGGCGTGCCGTTCCTGTGCGGCCGCGAGGTACCGGTCTTTCTGCACTACCCGCTCGAGCCCACCTTCCAAGTACAAAAATTCGTCAACGCCATGGCCCAACTTCTCAAGTAGCTCATTTGGGACGGGTTTTTGACTCCTTACAAAATGAGGCCCTGGCCAAATGGCCAGGGCCTCACCACTTCTTTTCAGGCTGCGAGAAAAGACTGTGTGCGTAGGACCTCCCCGAGGGAGACGGGGTGTTTGCTCCGCGCGCAGTTTCGCAGCGAAGCGAGAATGTTTGAGCACGGAGTAAACACCCCGTCTCCCTCGGGGAGGTCCGTTGGGAGCGTAGGGGCTGTTTTGAGCTACTCCAGCTCAAACGCTCCGGTATAGAGCTGGTAGTAGTATCCGCGCTTGGCGATCAGCTCGTCGTGGTTGCCGCGCTCGATGATGCGGCCGTGATCAAGACAGATGATCGCGTCGGAGTTGCGCACGGTGGACAGGCGGTGTGCGATGACAAACGTCGTGCGGCCTTCCATGAGCTTGTCCATGCCCGCCTGCACGATGGCTTCGGTGCGGGTGTCGATGGAGCTCGTAGCCTCGTCCAGAATCATTGCCGGCGGATCGGCGACGGCAGCGCGTGCGATTGAAATTAGCTGGCGCTGGCCCTGCGACAGCTGCGCGCCGTTGCCGGTGAGCATGGTGTCGTAGCCGTCGGGCAGGCGGGTGACAAAGTCGTCGGCGCCCGCGAGCTTGGCCGCCGCGATGCACTCCTCGTCGGTAGCGTCCAGGTTGCCGTAGCGGATGTTATCCATCACGGTGCCGGTGAACAGGTTCACGTCCTGCAGTACGACGCCCAGCGAGCGGCGCAGATCGGCCTTGCGGATCTTGTTGACGTTGATGCCGTCGTAGCGGATCTTGCCGTCGGCGATGTCATAGAAGCGGTTGATGAGGTTGGTGATGGTCGTCTTGCCGGCACCGGTGGCGCCGACAAATGCGACCTTCTGGCCCGGCTTGGCAAACACAGACACGCCGTGCAGCACCTCGTGGTCGGGTGTGTAGCCAAAGTCGACGTTGTCCATGACCAGGTCGCCGCGCAGCGGCACGTACTCGATCTCGCCGGTTGCGCGGTGCGGATGTTTCCATGCCCACATGCCGGTGTGGTGGTCGGCCTCCTCGAGCTGCCAGGTATCGGGGTTCACCTGCGCGTTGACGAGCGTCACATAGCCTTCGTCGGCCTCGGGCTCCTCGTCGATGAGCTCAAAGATACGGTCGGCGCCGGCGAGGCCCATGACCACGGCGTTGATCTGCTGCGAGATCTGGCCGATCTGTCCGCAGAACTGCTTGGTCATGTTGAGGAACGGCACCACGACGGCGATGGACAACGCCATGCCCGAGATGCTCAGGTTGGGCACGCCCAGCGCCAGGAAAATGCCGCCTGCCAGTGCGACCAGCACGTAGAGCAGGTTTCCCAGGTTCATAAGGATGGGCATGAGGATGTTGGCGTACATGTTGGCCTTCTGTGAGACCTCGAAGAGCTTTTCGTTGCGCTCGTCAAAATCGGCCTCGGCGGCAGACTCGTGGCAGAATGCCTTGACGACCTTCTGGCCGTTCATGACTTCCTCGATATGGCCCTCGACCACGCCGAGCTCGGTCTGCTGCGCAATAAAGAAACGCGCGGAGTTGGAGCCGAGCAGCTTGGTCATAAAGGTCATAAAGGCGACGCCGGCCACAATGACCAGGCACATCCACACGCTGTAGTACAGCATGATAAAGAACACCGTGACGATGACGATGGTCGTCATGAGCAGGTTGGGCAGCGACTGACTGATCATCTGGCGCAGCGTGTCGATGTCGTTGGTGTAGTGGCTCATGATGTCGCCGCGCTGGTGCGTGTCGAAGTAGCGAATCGGCAGGTCCTGCATGCGGTTGAACATCTTCTCGCGCAGCTTCTCGAGCGAGCCCTGCGTGACGATGGCCATGGCGCGGTTCCAGAAGAGCGAGGACAGGATGCCGACGCCGTAGATGCAGGCGAGGGTGGTCACGAGCTGTGCGATCTTGGGCTGTGCGGCTTCCCAATCGCCCGACTGCCACGATTCGCTAATAATCTGCAGAGCGCTCTGAAGGAAGGTCGCACCGATGGAGTTGATGATGGCGCAGAGCACCACGCCGACAACGACGAGGGGCAAAAGCACGGGGTAGAAGCCAAAGAGCGTCTTGATGAGGCGTGACATGGTGCCGCCCTTGCGGTTGAGCGCGCGCTCGGCGGTCGTTGCCTTACTCATGTGCCTCGCCTCCTTCCTGGGTCTGAGCTTGCGTTGCGGATGCCTCGGTGTTGTCTGCCGCCGTGGCCGTGTTGCCGGAGACGTCGCCGGCGTTCTCCTCGCCCTCGGCAGACATCTTGTTTTGCGAGGTAAAGGTCTCGCGGTAGATCTCGCTCGTCTTAAGCAGCTCGTCGTGGTTACCGATCTGCGCGATGCGGCCGCCCTCCATGACGATGATGCGATCGGCGTCCTGCACGGAGCTGATGCGCTGGGCGATGATGAGCTTGGTCGTGTTGGGCAGATAGCTTGCCAGTCCTGCGCGAATCTTGGCGTCGGTCTTGGTGTCGACGGCGCTGGTGGAGTCGTCCAGGATCAAGATCTTGGGGCGACGCAGCAGGGCGCGCGCAATGCACAGGCGCTGTTTCTGACCGCCCGAGACATTGGAGCCGCCCTGTTCGATCCAGGTGTCATAGCCCTTGGGGAAGCCGTCGACAAACTCATCGGCGCAGGCCAGATGCGCGGCCTCGCGGACTTCCTCGTCGGTGGCATTCGGATCGCCCCAACGCAGGTTCTCGGCAATGGTGCCGCTAAACAGTACGTTTTTCTGCAGCACCATGGCGACCTGGTGGCGCAGCGCGTCCAGGTCGTAGTCGCGCACGTCCATGCCGCCTACGCGCACGGTGCCTTCGGTGGCGTCGTACAGGCGGGCGATGAGGTTTACGAGCGTGGACTTGGCCGAGCCGGTGCCGCCGATGATGCCGATGGTTTCGCCGCTCTTAATGTGCAGGTCGATGTCATCGAGCGCCTGGCGCTTCGCATGCGCGGAATACTTAAAGCTCACGTGGTCAAAGTCGATGGAGCCATCGGCGACCTCGAGCACGGGCTCGGCGGGATCGGCGATCGTGGGCTCGGCGGCCAGCACCTCGGTAATGCGGTGCGCCGATTCGTCGGCCATGGTCACCATGACAAAGATCATCGACAGCTGCATCAGGCTCATGAGGATCTGGAAGCCATAAGTAAAGATCGAGGAGAGCTGGCCCACGTCGAACAGCGTTCCCTGGCTCGTGATGATGAGCTTGGAGCCCAGGTAGATGATGACGACAAATGCGCCGTTGACGCAGATGTTCATCATGGGGTTGTTAAAGGCGAGCAGCTTCTCGGCGCGGGTGAAGTCCATCTGGACGTCGCGTGCAGCGGTCGCGAACTTCTCCTTCTCAAAGTCTTCGCGCACATAGCTCTTGACCACGCGCATGCCGGTGACGTTTTCCTCGACGGACTCGTTAAGGGCATCGTATTTGTGGAACACGCGCGAGAAGATGGGGCGCACCTTAAAGATGATAAAGAACAGTCCAAAGCCCAGCAGCGGAATGATGACCAGGTAGACCATGGCAACGCTGCCGCCCATGATAAACGCCATGATAAAGGCGAAGATCAATACCAGCGGCGCGCGCACGGCGATACGGATGATCATCATAAAGGCCTGCTGCACGTTGTTGATATCGGTGGTCAGGCGCGTGACGAGCGAGGAACTCGAGAACTCATCGATGTTGGCAAAGCTGAACGTCTGGATTTTGTAGAACAGGTCGTGACGCAGGTTCTTGGCGAACCCGCAACTCGCATGGCTGCAGGTGACGCCGGCCGCGGCGCCAAAAGCAAGCGACGTTAGCGCGATGAGCACCAAAAAGCCTGCGGTGGGAAGCATCTCGGCTACGGTGGCGCCGTCTTTGATGGCGTCGATCAGGTTGGCGGTGATAAATGGAATCAGCATCTCGCAGAGCACCTCGCCAAGCACGAGCAATGGCGTGGCAACGGTGACTTTCATATAGTCACGGATGCTGCCCATGAGGGTTTTAATCATCCAGTTCCTCCCAGGTTACACGGATTTTCTCGAGCATTTCGGCGAGGTCCTCGCGCTCGTCGTGGGTGAGCGCGCTAAAGGCCTGCTCTCTAAAACGAATGCGGGCTGCCTGCTCAACGCGGGCCTTTTCCCATCCCGCTTCGGTCAGGCGGATGGTGAGCTGCCGACGGTCTTTGGGATTGCGGTTGCGCTCGATAAGACCGCCCATTTCGAGCTTGGACAGAATCTCGGAAAGGGACCCCGGCTTGAGGTCGAAGTGCATGCCAAGTTCCTGTTGGGACAGCTCGCCGGTAGGCTGCTTGGCGAGCAGGCAGACGATGGGCGCCTTGCCAGATATGCCGCCGCCGTGAAAATGCATGTAATGGCCGCAAAACCCCAGCCCATGGAGGATTCTCTTGGCGAGACGGTCCTCCTTGGACTGGGTCTCGGGCTCGTCTGCCGGCCGTGAGGGGTCGCCGCCGGGTTCATGCGGATAGGCGAGTGGTTCAACACACATATCTAAGCTTCGCTCCTTTCTTTAGTTAGGTAGTGGAATTGTTCTGTGCCTAACTAATCTAGGAGCGTGAGAAATAAATGTCAAGGTACCAAACTAGTGGTTACGCGGTTTTACCAAACCGCGTAACGGCTCGACGCTGCAAACGTTCCTAAGCGGCAATCTGTGATTCCGCCACGGTCCGCTTCGGTGCAGGTGATCCCTTGGGGACGGAGGAAAAGGGATCATTTTGGGCTGCGGTGACACCCTTCCAAAGTTGCTTTGCCCAAAACTATGCCGGATTACTACGATGAATTCGAAATCTCAGACCTCGGCATTGTTTTTCGGAAAATCACAAGCTGTCTACCTGCGGTTTTGCTGGAGTGCAATTCGTTGTGGTTGGAGACTGTCGGTTTATCGTAGTAATCCGGCATAGTTTTGGAATGGTAGTAAATAGATGGCAGCTACTGTGCCGCTACCGCCGCGATTTGCCTTCCATTTTCGAAACCTTTCCGCAACAATTTGCCCTTCGTGCCGCTCAACTCCGCTCACAACGTCCCCTGCGCTACACTTAGTCGCACTATGGCGCCGTCGCGCCGCGCCCGACCCAAGGGGGACACTCATGAAGAACACTCAGCTGCTGCTGATCAACGATATGTGCGGCTACGGCAAGGTCGCGCTTTCTGCCATGTTGCCGGTGCTGTCGCACATGGGCTATCGCATCCACAACCTGCCGACGGCCCTCGTTTCCGATACGCTCAACTACCCCAAGTTCTACATCCACGACACCACGGAGTATGTCCGCCAGAGCCTCGCCATCTGGGAGGAGCTCGGCTTTGAATTCGACGCCATCTCGACCGGCTTTATCGTGACCGAGGAAGAGGCGCGCATCATCTCGGACTTTTGCCACCGCCGCTCGCAAAAAGGCACCAAGGTGTTCGTCGACCCCATCATGGCCGACAATGGCAGGCTCTACGCCGGCGTGCCCGAGTCGACCATCGGCCTTATGCGCAGTCTGGTCGAGTGCGCCGACTACGCAGTGCCCAACTATACCGAGGCATGTCTGCTCACCGATATGCCTATGGCAGAACAGATTACGGCCGATGAGGCTCGTGCGCTCGTGGATGCCATGCTCGCGCTGGGCGCCAAGTCGGTGGTCATCACGAGCGCAAAGGTCGACGGGGCGAGTGCCGTTATCGGCTACGACCATGTGGCGGGAGAGTACTTTACGATTCCCTTTGAGCTGATTCCGGTGTATTTCCCGGGCACGGGCGATACGTTCTCGTCGGTGCTTGTGGGTCGCGTTATGGCCGGCTGGAGCCTGCAACGTGCGACGACCGACGCTATGCGTGTGGTGGCCGAGCTTATCGAGCGCAATGCCGACCAAGAGGACAAGTCGGCCGGCCTTCCCATCGAGGCCTGCCTGGATGTGATCGACCATGAGTAACGCCGGCGAGGGCGGCGTCAAGCCTGCGGGCGAGAACGGGCCGCTCGGTGCGCCGCGTGGCAAGCGTCCGCGTATCCGCGTGAGCTGCGTGGACCAGCTGGGTGCGTGCCGTTGTCACCATGGTCACAAGCCGGGAGACGTCTTCGACTTCGATCGAGACCGCGGCAAGATGTGCGCTATGGCCTGTCACGTGGGCTTTCCCTATATCGATATCCTGCGCTATGGCGGAACCGTGCCTGGCAACGAGCCTGGTGCGGCAAAGTTCTGCTGCCCCGAGGTCGATACGCTGAACGTCTGGCTTGCCGAGATCGTTGACGAGTAGTCGAGCGCAATGTGACAAAGGGGCAGCCCCTTTGACACATTCGCCGGTGATGCCCCTTCTTTTGCTTATAATTTCAAATCTCTGCATTTCATCCGATTTTAGGTTCTAAAAATTCTGCGTTTCATCGATAATCAAGCATATAAAACTTTGCATTTCATTCGATGACACCGAGGGGAGAGCCTATGCTGCGCAGGAAAATAGCGGCAGAGCTGGAGCGTTGGCTGAAGTCTTCCGAGCAAAAGGCCTTGTTCATTACGGGTTCTCGCCAGATTGGCAAAAGCTATTCGATTCGCGCATTTGGCAAAGCCAACCATGCAACCTACATCGAGCTTAACCTCATGGAAAACCGCCAGGCAAAAGATGCTCTTCTCGAGGCGCGGAATGCCGATGATTTCATCAGCAGGGTGACGCTTCTTTCGGGAAAGTCGATTGCGCCAGGCAAAACGCTCGTGTTTATCGATGAGGTCCAAGAGGCCCCCGACATCATGACGATGGCAAAGTTCCTTGTTGAGGACGGGAGGTGCCGCTGGGCGTTTTCGGGGTCAATGCTCGGGACTCAGTTCAAGGGCGTCAGGTCCTATCCCGTGGGGTATGTCCACGAGCTTAGGATGTTCCCGCTCGATTTTGAGGAGTTTTGCTGGGCAACCGGGGTGAGCGAGGGGGCTCGCCAAACGATACGTGACGCGTGTATCAGCGAGAGGCCCGTTCCTGATTACATTCATGACGCGATGATGGCAAACTTCAGGACCTATACCGTTGTCGGCGGAATGCCGGAGGTCGTGCAGCGTTTCCTTGACACGCAGGGCGACCTTGCCTCTGTTCGTCAGCTACAGTCAGAGCTCAACGAACAGTACCGGCGGGATATCTCCAAGTATGCAAGCGGGCGAGCCCTTCAGGTGCAGAGCATTTACGATCAGCTCCCTATTATGCTCGAGGGCGAAAACAAGCGCTTCGTGCTCAATTCCATTGACCCCAAGGCTCACTACGAGAAGTATCAGCGAGATTTTGTATGGCTTGTCGATGCCGGCGTTGCTCTCAAAGCCGATATCGTAACCGAGCCAAAATCGCCCTTGCTCAAGACGGCACGGCCATCGCAGTTCAAGCTATATCAATCGGATACGGGCATGTTGATGGCGCGCTACCCCGTCGGAGTCGCCCAAGCGGCGTATCTTGATAGCAAGGAGCCCAATCTGGGCGGCATTTACGAAAACGTGGTGGCCCAGCAGCTGGCTGCCCAAAATCGCCAGCTTTACTACTATCAGACAAAAAAGCGCGGTGAAGTGGACTTTGTGGTCGATGGACCGGATGGGACGGCTGTTCCGATCGAGGTTAAATCGGGCTCCTATTACCACGCGCACGCTGCGCTCGGTCATGTGCTTGATACGGCTGAATATGGCGTAAGGCTCGGGATTGTTTTCTCGAGAGGCAACGTTGAGCGCAACGGAGCGGTTCTCTATTTGCCGCTATATGCGACCTGGGCCCTTTCGGATGTTTTGGGCGACTCCTGCGCCGAGGGGATAAAGCTGGAGGTCAAGCCGGTCTAGGGCTAGTCCCGGATGTGACAAAGGCGTGGCCCGCGACCTCGATTGCCTACAGCTGCTCGAGCATAGCGGTGCAGCCGTCGAGTACGTCGCGGTAGGTGGCATCGAAATTGCCGGTGTACCAGGGGTCGGCCACGTCGCCGGGGCGCTCGGTCCAATCGAGCATGCGCGTAATCTTGCCGTCGGGGTCGTCGCCAAAGATGCGACGCAGGCCACGCGCGTTCTCGTCGTCCATATAGACAATGTGGTCCCAGTCGCCATACTCCGCGCGACGCACCTGACGTGCACGATGTGCGACGACGGGAATCCCGACCTCGCGCAGCTTGGCAACGGTACCGTGGTGTGGCGGGTTGCCGATCTCCTCGGTCGAGGTCGCAGCGGAGTCAATGACAAACTCGCCCGCGCGCCCGGCGCGCCGCACCAGCTCGGTAAACACCGACTCAGCCATCGTCGAGCGACAGATGTTGCCATGGCAGATAAACAGTATGCGTTGCATGAGCGGTTTCCTTTCTAGGCGGTCGTGCAGGGCTTACAGACTGCTCTTGAGGCAGTTTGCTCCAATAAAGCCCGCTGCGTACAAGGGGAGGTGGCGTAGCTCGCGCCCGTCATCGGTTTCGCTGCGGAAAAAATTGTTCTCGGACAAAATGTAGGCATATGGCGATCGGGCTTTGTCCATGAACGACCCGAGGGTTCTCGCGCGCACGTTGCGTGCGGACTTTACCTCGACGGGCACGATTTCCATACGGTCGGTCTGAAGTAGAAAATCGAGCTCGCCGGTCGTCTTCCAAGACGACGGCGGCACCCAGTAATACGTCTGCAAGCTGTTACCCGAAAATGCTTGCATGACCGAGTTTTCCGCCAGGGCGCCTCGGAAGTCGGAAGATAGCGCTATGGCGGAATCTTCTTTGAGGTCGAGCCAGAGCCTCGGGTTGATGCCGAGTTTGTAGAACATGAGGCCGGTATCGAGAAGATAGACCTTAAAGAAACTTCCATCTTCGTCGTCGAAGGGAACGAGGGGAGGCTCGATGCCTTCGGTCAGGTTGTTGACCGATATGATACCGGCGCCTTCGAGCCAGTCGAGCGGCTCGATAAGCTTGGCGCGACGGCCTCCGCGTTCGACCTCGGAGTACTTGAATTTTTTTGTGGACGATCTCAGCAGCTGGGACGGAATGGAGCGCCAGACCTTGCGTGCCGCCACGCCGCTGATCCCGTTTTCGGGGTCGGTCATATCGGCGGTATAGGTCTCGTTGATTTCGCGCTGCTCGACGCGCGCATCCTCGATGGATAACGTCTTGCGATATGCGTTGACGGCGGCGGGCATGCCGCCCACGATCTGGTATCGATGAAACAGGCTGAGCGCGGCTTGGTGCGCGGCGTAGGTCTCGAGCGTGCCGGCGTGGGTACGAATGGCATCGGCCATCTGCTCCTCATCGAGCGCCCAGAGAAACTCCTCGAACGACATAGGATGCATGGTCTCTTGACGAACGCCGCTGGGAAAAGGCAGCTTACGTTTGCGCGTGGCGACGCCGAGCTGACTGCCGGTCGCGCATATGCGCCAGCCCGAACCCGAAAAAAAGCGAAGCGAGTTGAGCGCCCGTTCGCAGAGCTGCACCTCGTCAAACAGGATGAAGGTGGTTTCTTTGCGAATGGGGGCGCGTTTATAGTCTGAAATCCGCGCCACGATGGTGTCAACGTCGTCGGTGGGACAATCGAACAGCGGAGCGATCAGCTCAAGATCGGTCTGAAAGTCGAGTTTGACAAACGCATCGCCGGCGATTCGCCTGCCGATTTCCTCGGCAGCGTACGTTTTGCCTACGCGTCGCGCACCACGGATGAGGAGGGGGCGTGAGGCGTCCTTTGTCGCCCATGATTCGATAACGGACTCGATTGATCTGCGCATGGGGCCGCCTTTCCAATTTCGTGTACTTCAGATACATAGTTTAGTACGATTTCATGTACTTGAAATACACGAAATAATAGAAAAGCGTGTATCTCAAATACACGAAATTGCACTGCTGAAGCTTCCAGGCGGATAAACATACTCATATTGGGCGGTTTTCACCGGTTACTCGCCACCTTGGGCTATGTTTGCCCCTATGCCCGTATTGAGGGCCGTGCTGATTGACGACGGCGCTCCCAGCGAGCCAGCTTAATCGTCACCAGCGTGAGGGCCCAGGCCACAAGCGAGAACGCGGCGCCCACTGCGCCCACGTACGCAATGCCAACGCCGCTTACCACGGCACCGCCCACTGCGGTGCCAAACGAGATGCCGACGTTAAATGCCATGGGCTCAACCGAACTTGCGAGCACCATCGATTTGGGATGGCGGCTGCGAGCCACGTCCATAAAGTGCGTGATGCACGATACCGAGAACAGGTACATGAGCATCGCCAGGCTAAAGACAAAGACCAGCGCGAGCGGCATGGTGCCGCCCACAGCAAACAGCCCGAGCAACGCCGCAGCCTGCAGCACAAACGTCACAAGCAGCGCCTTCATGCCAAAGCGCGCATCAATCCATCCGCCCAGGATGTTCGAGATCAGGCAGAACACGCCGTAGGCCATAAGCGTGGTGCTGGCTTCGACCGTGCCCATGCCCAGCACCTGCTCAAGATAAGGCGTCACGTAGCCGTAGAACACATAGACCGAGCCCACGCCAAACAAGAAGATGAGCATGCCGGTGATGATGCTCGGCTCGCGTAGCAGCCCCGCCTGCTCGCGGAAGGTGGCAGGCTCGTCGGTTTGCCCAGCGCGCGGCATA
>CABQKL010000046.1 GCA_902464645.1 uncultured Collinsella sp. | reverse complement strand
GCAGGTAGATTTGGCGGGGCGTGGAGCCCAGCAGGTCGCATCCGCGCACGACCTCGGTGACGTCCATGGCAGCGTCGTCGACCACCACGGCTAGCTGGTAGGCAAAAACGCCGTCGCTGCGGCGTACCAAAAAGTCACCGCACTCGGTGGCGAGTGCTTCGCATTGGGCTCCGTACGTGCGGTCCACGAATTCGATCACGTCGCTGGCGAGGTCGTCGACGGTGGGCACGCGCAGGCGCGTGGCCGGAGCACGCAGGGCACTGCGGCGGGTGATTTCTTCAGCAGAAAGACCTCTGCAGGCGCCGCGGTAGATGGGCGTGCCGTCGCTGGCGTGCGGCGCGCTCGCGGCGTGGAGCTCGGCGCGCGTGCAAAAACAGGGGTAGGTGAGGCCAGCGCCCTGCAGCTGGCGCAAGGCGCTCTCGTACAGGTCGAGGCGATCGTGCTGGTAGTAGGGGCCTTCGTCCCACTCAAGCCCTAGCCAGGCCAGGTCGTCAATCAGTTGAGCGGCAAGTTCCGGGCGCTTACAGCGATCGTCCAGGTCCTCGATGCGCAACACAATGCTGCCGCCTTGGCTGCGGGCCGAAAGCCACGAGCAGAGGCAGCTGAACACGTTGCCCAGGTGCATGCGGCCCGATGGCGACGGGGCAAAGCGCCCCACGACGGGCGCGGGAACGGAGGCGGGCTGCGTCGTTGGCGCATCCGCGGCGGGCGTTGCTATGTTGCGTGTTTTGATATCCATGCGGACGAGTATAGCGCGGGGCGCGATGGGGAGGCGTCACTGTGGTCCGCAAGTTGTCGAGGCCCCGCATTGCGTATGGCGGGCTGCAGACTCGGTGCTTTAATTCCTGTCCGTCAACTTGGCACCTTAGACAACAGAAACCCCGGCAGCTCTTCGCAACTGCCGGGGTTTCCGCGGAAAAGGGGGACATGATCCTCGAGCGAACGGCAAAGGGGCAAACCGTTTTCGCTCAACTGCTTTATGCCCCTCGACTGGTGGCTCAATCAGCGCATGCCGAGCCCACACAAAGCCGCTACACCTGTGACGGAGCTGTGAAGTGGTATCTATTGTTGGCGCGGGATTCGGCCAAAGAGCGTCCTAAACAACAAATTTGTTGCTGTCTGTCGGTTCAACCCAATGATCCGTTTTCCTCCGTCCCCAATAGATCGTTTTCCAAGTGTCGGGGTGCGGGCGTGACTTTCATCCCGTTTGGCACTCCGGTCGCCTAGATGTTCGTCATGTGTGCCCGCAAACGTGGGACAATGGCGATGTTGGTTTTACAGACAAAGGATGTGCCTATGAACGCCCCCGTTGCCAATACTTGTCGGCAGCGCTGCCTGTTTGCGCGATTCGCTTCCGTCTGCGTGCTCGTCGCGCTCGCGTTGTTGCTGCTGCCTGTCGCCGCGCACGCCGACGGCTACTCCATGACCCAAACCTATATCGGCGCCACGGTCGAGGCCGACGGCTCGCTGACCGTTGTCGAGGGGCGCCAGTTTGATTTCGATGACGACATCAACGGCGTGTTTTGGGAGATCAATACGGGCACCAACCAGCAGGGCGGTACGGCGGGTGTCGATGTGCTGAGCGTCGAGGAGGAGGACACCGCGTTCAACAAAGTCGATAGCGCGAACAAGGGTGACTCTGGCGTCTATACGGTCGAGCAGACTGGTGACGGCGTAAAGATCAAGGTTTTCAGCCCCCACGAGAGCGGCGATAGCGCGATCTATTACGTGAGCTACACCATGACCGGTGCGGTTATGAACTGGGCCGATACCGCCGAGCTCTATTGGAAATTCGTGGGCGACGGCTGGTCCGCGGATTCCGATGACGTCGAGATGGAAGTGTACTTCGCAAATGCCGGTGCCGGGACGGCGGCCGTCAAGGGCGATAACTTCCGCGCATGGGGCCACGGCCCGCTGACGGGCGACGTATCGCTCGATGCGGACGAACCCATGGTCACCTATACCATTCCCTGCGTGCATCAGGGCGAATTCGCCGAGGCGCGCATCGCCTTCCCCAGCGACTGGGTGCCGCAGCTTGCCGCCTCGGGCGAAGAGCGCATGTCAACGATCCTGAGCGAAGAGAAGGAATGGGCCGACGAAGCTAACGCCCGCCGCGCTCACGCTCGCATGATTGCCAATGCACTTGCCGTGCTAAGTGTTGTCGCGGCGGTAGCCTTTACCGGCACAATCGTTGTGCTCAAGCTGCGCCGTCGCAAGCCCAAGCCGCTTTTCCAGGACGAATATTTCCGCGATGTGCCCTCGGCCGACCATCCCGCCGTGCTTTCGGCCCTCATGATCTGGAACGAGGTGCCCGATCAGGCATATATCGCCACGCTCATGAAGCTCACTGACGACCGTGTGATCAAGCTGGAGCAGGCGACCGTGACCAAGGCCAAGAAGGGTCTGTTGGGGCGCGAAAAAGAAGAGCAGACGTATCGCGTGACGGTGAGTGATGCGGGCTGGAAGTCGGCCAAGGGCATTGACCGCATGGTGCTCAAGGTCTTCTTTGCCGGTGCTAAGCCCGACGAGAACGGTGACCGTTCGCGCACGTTTGACGAGCTGCAGCACTACGTCAAGCAGCACGCTACACCCGTGGGCGACAAGCTCGAGGACTATCAGAACACCGTTAAGGGCAAGCTGGCCGATAGCGAGTACGTTGCCTCGGACGGCATTGTCGCAATGGTGTTTTGCCTGGTTCTTGGTATTCTGATCGCCTGTATTCCCGCGGGATCCATCTTCTTTACCGACGGCGCGCAGGCGAACATTATCGCCGCGGTTATCTCGGTGCCGATTGTGCTGGTGGGTATTGGCGTGGGCCTTACGTTCCGCCGCTTTACGCCGGAGGGCGCCGAGGTGGCGGCTCGCTGCAAGGCGCTCAAGCATTGGCTTGAGGATTTCACGCGCCTAAAGGAGGCCGTCCCCGGCGATCTGGTCCTGTGGAATAAACTTCTGGTGATGGGTGCGGCGCTGGGTGTTTCGAAGGAAGTCCTGCGTCAGCTTGCCGAGGCTGTTCCTCCCGAGGTGCGCGAGGCCGACGGTTTCTACGACAATTACCCCTGCTACTGGTGGTACTACCATCATTACGGTACCGAGTCGCCGCTCGATTCGTTCGACGGCGTGTATCACGAGAGCATCCGTGAGCTCGCGTCGAGCTCGGACAGCTCGGGCGGCGGCGGAGGCGGCGGCTTCTCGGGCGGCGGAGGCGGCGGCGTCGGCGGAGGCGGCGGCGGAACGTTCTAACGGTCGTAAGCTATGGGATGGGCTTTTCTCGACAGCCGTCGGGGAAAGCCCATCCCTTTTTATGCGCTACCTACGAAGACTGTCCCCAACGACTAGTCACTGGGGACGTTCCTAAATGACTAGGTATGGCTGCTGGGCCTAGGCTGTTAGGTCGAGTTCGTAGAGGAAGCTTTCGCGCGGCATGTCGTGACGGCGCTCTTCGCGGTTGGCGCGGTGCGTGGCCGTGCGCTTAAAGCCGTGCAGTTCGTAGAACTTCCACGAGCAGTTGGAGTCGGTGTACAGGTGCGCCCTCGTCGCCCCGCGCGAGGACAGGTACGAGACTGCGGCGTCGAGCAACACCGAGCCAACGCCCAGGCCATGGACGTCGCGATCTACGGCAAGCAGCGTGACCTCGTTGTCGTGTGGCAACGGGCTGCATTCGAGCAGGCGGTTGTTGGTTCGGATGGTTGCGCGCACAAACGATAGATACTCGGCGCAGGCATCGGGCTCCAGCTCGCGCATTTGCGATAGCAGCGCGCGTTCGGTATCCATCCAATGTTCCTTAACGGTGGCGCCGGAGCTTTGTCCCGCACGCGCGAGCGAAATGCCGCGCGCCTGACCGTCGATTACGGCAACCTGCGAAAACGTCGACGACGAAAGACAATAGGCGAGGTCGCACGCGGCCTCAAGGCGGTTGTACTCATCGTTATCCGAATTGTTATGCCAAAGCTGCTGCAGAATCAGCGCGATGGCGTCGAAGTCTTCGGTATCAAACGGTCGGTAGAGAACCCGCGAGACCATGGTGCCTCTTTCTTTTGCGGATGCATATCGAGCACAGTTCTACCACGCTATTGGTATCTAATTATGGTGCCCCTGTGTTCCATGAACTCACCGTGCCCGGTGCCGTGCCCATCCCCTCCGCTCGCAAACTTTTTCTGCACATGCGCCCGTTGCGGGGTGCAACGTCGCGCTCGATGCGCTACATTGAATCAGTATTTTCAATGCCGCTGCGCGAGCGCTGCAGATCGACGTATCACCGACTCACAGAGCACGGCGGCGTACCAGACAGGAGGACTGCATGGGATCTGATGTGAAGATCGCACGTGCGTTGATCTCGGTTACCGATAAGACGGGCGTCGTCGATTTCGCACGGACGCTGGTCGATGACTTTGGCGTCGAGATCATCTCTACGGGCGGCACGGCTCGTGCCATCGAGGACGCGGGCGTCCCCGTAACCCCCATCGAGGAGTTCACGGGCTATCCCGAGATGATGGACGGCCGCGTTAAGACCCTGCATCCCAAGGTTCACGGCGCGCTGCTGGCCCGCCGCGATTCCGAGCAGCACATGCAGGAGGCCGCTCAGCACGGCATCAAGCTGATCGATCTGGTCGTCGTCAACCTGTACGAGTTCGAGAAGACCGTCGCCAACCCCGAGGTCACCTTTGCGGATGCCATCGAGCACATCGACATTGGTGGCCCCTCCATGCTGCGCTCTGCCGCCAAGAACGCCACGAGCGTTACCGTCATCTCCGACCCGGCCGACTATGATGCCGTCCTGGCCGAGATGCACGAGACCGGTGGCTGCACCACGCTTTCCACCCGTCGTCGCCTGCAGGTGAAGGTCTACCAGACCACCGCCGCCTACGACACGGCTATCTCCCGTTGGCTTGCCGCCCAGGCAAGCGACGTGGCGGACACCTCTGCCAAGCTCGAGATCTCGCTGGAGAAGGTCGACGACCTGCGCTATGGCGAGAACCCGCAGCAGAAGGCTACGGTCTATCGCTTTGCCGAGGGCTGCGAGAACACCGCGAGCTCGCAGTTCCCGCTCGTGGGCTCCGAGCAGATCCAGGGCAAGCCGCTCAGCTACAACAACTATCTGGATGCCGACGCCGCCTGGAACCTGGTCCGCGAGTTCGACGAGCCGGCCTGCGTGATTCTCAAGCACCAGAACCCCTGCGGCTCCGCCGTGGCCGAGGACATCACGACCGCTTACGACCGCGCTTTCGCCTGCGATCCCAAGAGCGCCTTCGGCGGCATCATCGCTTGCAACCGCGAGGTTCCCTTTGAGCTGGTTGAGCACTTTGCCGATCAGAACAAGCAGTTCGTCGAGGTTATCATCGCCCCGAGCTACACCGACGAGGCGCTCGAGCGTATGGCCAAGCGCCCCAACCTGCGCGTGCTGGCTACCGGCGGCGTGGACCACGGCGCCCAGGTGGAGCTGCGCTCCGTCGACGGCGGCATGCTGGTGCAAGAAGTCGACCACGTGACCGAGGATCCCGCGACCTTTACGTTCCCCACCGACCGCAAGCCCACCGACGCCGAGATGGCCGAGCTCGAGTTTGCCTGGAAGGTCTGCAAGGGCGTCAAGTCCAACGCCATCCTGGTCTCCAAGGGCAAGGCCGGCATTGGCATGGGCCCCGGTCAGCCCAACCGCGTTGACTCTGCGCTGCTTGCCTGCGAGCGCGCCGAGGACTTCTGCGAGCGCGAGGGCGTGGAGAAGGGCGGCTTTGCCTGCGCAAGCGACGCATTCTTCCCGTTCCGCGACAACGTCGACGTGCTTGCCGCGCACGGCGTGACCTGCATCATTCAGCCCGGCGGCTCCAAGCGCGACGACGAGAGCGTCCAGGCCTGCAACGAGCATGGTATTGCGATGGTCTTCACAGGGGCCAGGCATTTTAGGCACTAAGTTTCGCCCCGGGACAAAATAATCTCCGCAAAAGACGGTCGCTCCGTTTGGAGGGCCGTCTTTTTGGTATAAGAGGACGGAATGACTAACACGAAAGGTATGACCATGCCCCAGATTGATGATGCCGAGCTGTTTGGCAATGCCGAGGATCAGCGTGCGTACGAGGACTTTTGCGCCAATCAGGAGGCGGTCGAGAAGTTTACGCTCGACAAGCCCGCGCTTGTCTGCCGTTGGCGCATGTCCAACAAAAAGGTACCCATGCTCAACCGCCACATTCGCGCACTGTCCGAGCGTCTGGTGCAGGGCGAGCCACTTACCCATAACATGCTCAGCTGGGCCAAACAGCACGTTGAGTGGTCGCTAGCCGAGGGCGATTACACCGCGCACGATGGCGTGCTCATGCTGGTGATCGACGTTAACGGCAACGCCGCCATGACGGTGGGGGAGTACGAGCCGCTAACCGATACGTCGGCTAAGGCGCTGCGTGCCCGTTCTGCCGAGGCTCGCTCCGAGGCCGACGAGACCGGCGTGGCGCCCGAGTTGCTCGCCGCCGTCAACAACGGCGAGCTTGCCTTTGTGGCGCCGGCGGACGAGTGCCTGTGCGGCACGGCGACGCTCATTGAGCAGCTGGCCCAGACCAAGGGCATCCCGGTCACGCGTGTGGACATTCCCGCACAGCTCAAGGGCGCGCTGTTCCTGGTGAGCGACGAGCACGGCGTGGTGCCTGCCACCGAGACGGACGCCGCCGAGGCCGACGCCGCCACGGTCGCCTTCTTCGCCGAAGGCTACGAAAAGCTCCGCGCCCGCCGCTCCTAACCTCAAGGCGGGGTGGCTTACTGAAGCGAGCGAGCGCGTTCGATGGCGTAGGCGAGCGACAGCTGCTCCATCTCCGGGGCGCATTTGTAGCTCAGCCCGGTGAGAGCTGTTACCTTGTCGAGGCGATATCGAATCGTGTTCGGGTGCTGGCTAGTCTGCTTGGCGGTTTGCTCGATACGTCGGTCGTTCTCGATGAATGCGGCGAGCGTGGATTCCAGTTCGCTGCCATGCTCGCTGTCGTGCTCGCGTATCGGCGAGAGAATCGCCTCCGAGAACGATCGCATCTCCGGGGTTTCCGCAAAAGGCATCACGGTTCTCAGGATGCCGAGCTGCGCATAGCGGACGGGCCTCTCGGCTCGTTGACAAGATAGGCGCTGTGCGTAAATCGCCTGCGAGATCGCCTGCGCCACCGCCTCGTCTCCAAACAGAATATCGCTGATGCCGAGCCCTTCCGCTCCGCCATCGATGCCGCTAGCCTCGATGAGCTCCGTGAGCGCCTGCACGATTCGCTCCACATCGAGCGTCTGCTCCGAGTCGCTTGTCGCTACGAATAACAAACCTCCGTCATAGGGTGCCAACATGTTGTGGCATCCGGCGAGGGTCGATTTTGCACAGAGACGTTCGATTTGCAAAAACGTACGCGGGTCGAGGGGCTCTGCAAACGATGCGAACAGGGCGACCGCTTCGTCCAGAAATGACGGGTTGAGGCTTCGAATGCGTCGGCAGATGGACTCGGGCGATACGTCTGTCCTCAGGGCATCGATCTCGCGCTGTGCGAAGTCGATGGACGCGAGCTGCTCGATATGCCGTTTGACCTCATAGATGACGCTGTCAAAGAACAGCGAGTCGTCGGTCGTGAGAAAGACCGGGTAGTGCCGCGCGTTGGCGTAGCGGATGGCTTGGTCGGGAATCGGGATGTGCAGGACGTTTTTGATGATGAGACCGCTCGTTCCCTTGGCGACGAGGTATTTCACGGCTTCAGTGATGAGGTACGGGTCGTCCTTCGCATAGAGGAAGGTGCTGAGGACGATCTCGTCTGAGCTGAAGTTGACGCGCTGGTACTTGTTCTTGAGGCCGGGCATGAGTTCATAATCGAGGATCCCGACGCCAGAGACGGCATGCGAGACGCCATCGCTGCCGGCGATTAGGCGGACCGACCCCTCATATTCCCGTGAGAAGTCCGAGATGGTATATAGCATCAACATCACCTTGTAAATTACTACAATAAGTACAGGTATGAATAGGATAATCGCACACCAGTATGCCGTTGATGCGAGAAATTGTTCAAATACATGCTGATAGAACGAAAAATCAGATTGAGAATCGTTGTAGATTCCAACAAGAAATGATCCTTGGCGACATCGTTACTAAACCGTACAGTGAAGCAACGTAAAGCTTTCGCTGAGAGGAGCGATGATGGGGCAGATGGTGGTGCTATCGGCCGAGGAAGTTTCCAAGGTGCTGACGATTGAGGATGCAATCGCTGCCGTGGAGGAGGCATATCGCCAGAAGGCAACGGGCAAGGGCGTTGCGTGGCCGATGGTATATGAGCAGTTCGAGCCCGGCGTGGCCGATATGGATATCCGCTCGGGTGAGTTGGCGGGAAGCGGCCTCTTCGGTCTCAAGCTCACTGCTTGGTTCTCTCAGAATCCCAAAAAGGGGCTGCCCGAGATCTTTGGCACCACGCTGCTGTGCGACAACGCGACGGGCGAACCGTTGGCGCTGCTCAATGCCTCCGCCGTCACGGGACTTCGCACCGGTGCAGCTGCTGCGCTCGGTGCCAAGTGGCTGGCTCGGGCGGATGCGTCCAAACTGCTTGTTGCGGGTGCCGGCCATATGAGCACCTACATGGTGGCGGGCGTGCTCGCCGCCTGTCCCAAGGTGGGCGAGGTCAAGGTGTGGGAGCCGGTTTCCGATGCCGCGCCCGAGGCCCGCGTCGAGCGCATGCGAGACGAGGTCGCTCATATCTTGGGCGCCTGCGAGCATACTCGCGAGGCATCCACCTATTCCATCGAGGCGACGGCCGACGGCCAAGGTGCCGCGGCAGAGGCCGACATCATCGTGACGATCACGCCGGCGACCAAGCCAATTATTCCCGATGCATGGGTGCGCCCCGGTACGCATATCTCCTGCGTCGGTGCCGACATGCCCGGCAAGCAGGAGCTCGCCTCGGCACTTGTCGCCCGCGCCGCTGTTTACGTCGATGACCGCGAGCAATCGGTCACGTCCGGTGAGCTGGAGATTCCGGTTGCCGAGGGTGCCATCACGCCCGAGGACATCAAAGCGGAGCTCGGCGAAGTCATCGCCGGCACGGCTACGGGGCGCTCGGATGACGAGCGGGTGACGGTGTTCGATACGTCGGGCATCGCCGTTCAGGACCTTTCGGCATCGAAAATCGCCTACGACCGCGCCGTCGAGGCGGGGCTGGGCACCGCGGTGAAACTGTAAGAAAGTCAAGGAAAGGAAACGACAATGCAGATCAAGGATTTCGCCGTCGAGCAGTGGATGAACGAGTGGGAGACCAAGTGCACCCACAACGTTGCGGAGACGTGCGTTTACTCCCTCACGCTCGACCAGCTGTTCGAGCTTGCGAACACCGACAAGAAGGCGTGGCTCGATAGCCTGTGCTCGCGCCGATTCACCTACGGAGACATCGAGGGGCAGCCCGGCTTCCTCGAGGGGGTCGCGCGTCTCTATAAGACGGTTGAGCCCGGGCATATCGTGCCCACGCACGGCGCGACCGGTGCCAACTCCCTGGTTATTTCCACGCTCGTCGAACCGGGCGATCATGTAGTCTCCGTCAAGCCCACCTACCAGCAGCTTTACTCGATTCCCGAGATGTGCGGTGCGAAGGTCGATATTCTTCAGCTCGATCGCAAGAACGGCTACCACGTCGACGTCGACGCGCTCGATGCCCTGGTGACCGACGATACCAAGCTCATCTGCATCAATAACCCGGACAACCCCACGGGCGCCCTGCTCGACACCGATACGCTCAAGGCGATTGTCGAGGTCGCGCGCAAACACGGCGCGTGGGTGCTCTGCGACGAGGTCTACCGTCTGCTTACTCAGACGGATGAGTACTCCGAGTCCGTGATTGACCTGTACGACAAGGCCATCGTTACCGCATCCATGTCCAAGGTCTGGTCGTTCGCCGGTCTGCGCCTGGGCTGGGCAGTCACCAAGAGCCCGGAGCTCCGTCGCGCGCTGCTCTCGCATCGCGACTACAACCTGATTTCCGCCGGCATATTCAGCGAGTCGGTGGCGGAGCTGATTCTGGGCAACGCTTCCGTGATCCTTGAGCGCAGCCGTCGCATCGTCCGTCAGAATCTTGCTGTTCTGGAGAAGTGGGTCGAGAGCGAGCCGCACCTGTCGTTCGTCAAGCCCGAGGCGGGTACCACCGCGCTCGTGTATTACGACTACGACATCGACTCCAGGACGTTCTGCATCGACATGATTAAGAAGTCCGGCGCGCTCGTCACCCCGGGCGATTGCTTCGAGGAGCCCAAGAGCATGCGCATCGGCTATGCATACTCCGATAACACCGACGACCTGCAGAAGGGCCTGGATGCCATCTCTGCGTACATGCGTACGCTTGAGTAGAGGCTCGAGGTCGAAGTGATGGGGCCGATCGGTTTAGGACCGGTCGGCCCCTATTTTCTCTCAAGGTTACCGAACACTTTTGTCATATTAGGTGCCCACGGGGTCGTATCGCTGCGACGCCGTGGGCATAATGGTATGGAAGGTGCAAGTTACGCGAAATGGGAGGACACATGGCGCTGATTTATGTCGTTGAGGACGACGAGCCCATTCGTCGTGAGCTTGCCGACATCCTTGCTCGTGCCGGTTTTGAAGTCGAGGCCTGCGAATCGTTCGAGCACGTCTCGCGCGATATTCTCGCGGCCGCGCCCGACCTGGTGCTGCTCGACCTCACGCTCCCTGTCAAAGACGGCCAGCACATCTGCCATGAGGTCCGTCGCGAATCCGAGGTCCCTATCATCGTTCTCACGTCGCGCACGACCGAGATCGACGAGGTCATGGCCATGACACTCGGCGCGGATGACTTTGTTCCCAAGCCCTATAGCGCGCGCGTGCTCGTGGCGCGCATCAACGCACTGCTGCGTCGCACCGCGGCGGCGGGCGAGCGCAGCACGCTCGTCCACAAGAGGCTGGAGCTCGACCTCGCCCGCTCCATGGTCACCAATACGCAAACCGGTACCAGCACCGAGCTCACCAAAAACGAACTGCGTATCCTCTCGCTGCTTCTGAGCCGCGCGGGCAAGATCGTTTCGCGCTCGGCCATCATGCAGGACCTGTGGGACTCCGATGCCTTCGTGGACGACAACACGCTCACCGTCAACATCAACCGCCTGCGCACCACGCTCGAAAAAATCGGCATCAAGGGGTATTTGACGACGCACCGCGGCCAGGGCTATTCGGTCTAGGGGACGGCTATGTCGTTTGCCAAGTTCTTTAAAGACTCGCTGCTTCCCGTCGCCGTGTGGACGTGCGGCGTGCTGCTGAGCTGCTTTGTGCTGGCGGTCGCCGGTGCTTCGACATCTATTGTGGTCGTGGCGGTTGGTGTGTCCTTTATCTTTGGCATGCTGGGCGTCGTGATCGAGTATGCGCGCCGCCGCCGTTTTCTGCGCCAGCTGGAGCGTGCGGCAGAGGAGCTCGAGAGTCCCACATGGGTGCAGGAGATGGTGCAATGCCCGACCTATGCCGAGGGCGAGCTCGAGTACGAGGTCTTGCGCCGGGTGGGCAAAGCCGCTTGCGACGAGGTTGCCGAAGGCCGGCGTCAGACCGATGACTATCGTGACTATATCGAGAGCTGGGTCCACGAGGCCAAGCTGCCCCTGGCGGCGGCTCACCTGATTTTGGAAAACCTGGATGGCAGCGAAGACGACCTGTCGCGCGTGGATGACCTGGGCCGTGAGCTGGCTCGCGTGGAGCGCTATATCGACCAGGCGCTGTACTACGCGCGCTCGGAAGTCGTGGAGCGCGACTACCTGATTCGCCGTTGGGATCTCAAGACCTTGGTGACGGGCGCGATTAAGGCCAACGCGCGTGAGCTCATCGCGGCGCACGTGGCCCCGGTGTGCGAGAACCTCGACTTCGGGGTCTTTACCGACGAGAAGTGGCTCGAGTTTATTCTGGGCCAGCTTATTCAGAACAGTATTAAATATGCGCGCGAGGACGGCGCGAAGATCGTGTTTTCGGGCGCGTTGCTGGACGAGGGCCTGGCGAGCGAACGCATCGAGCTCACTGTCGCGGACAACGGCTGCGGCGTGAGCGCGGCCGACCTGCCGCGCGTGTTCGAGAAGGGCTTTACCGGCGACAACGGCCGCACCACCAAGCGCGCAACGGGCATCGGCCTCTACCTGGTGGCACGCCTGTGCTCCAAGATGGGCATCGATGTCACCGCAGCATCCGACTCCGGCGAAGGCTTCGTCGTCACGTTTGCCTTCTCGACCAACAAGTTCCAATACTTTGAGTAGTCAGCCCGTATGGCGTAGCCGTCCAGTATCTTCCCATTTAAGAAGAAATCAGGCTTTTCGGCAGCTATATTCCTGAACGGGAACATTGCTAATGTAGTCAAAACTATATTCCCGTACATGAATATAGTGCTACAGTTTTATACTATGTTCACGGACAGGAATATAGCTGGAGGCGTCATGAGAACGGTGACAACGATAAAAAAGCTGGATGGGCGCATCAAGCTCAAACCGTCGGAAGTCGCTTTCTCGGAGCGCACGGTTTTCGATCCCGCCGAGATGGGGAAGGCCCTTAGGCTCAGAAGGCGTGAGCTCGGCTTGACTCAACGTGACGTCGCGACTATGACGGGTCGCAGCCTTCGTGTGATTGGTGATATCGAACGGGGGCGGACAACGGTCGAAATTGGTGTCATTTTCGATTACGCCTCCATCGTGGATATTGATTTTATTCTGAAGGTGAGGGGGAAGTAATGGATGGCACGCTGTTCGTTCACCGTGAGTTTAATGGGTCTTACCAGCTGGTTGGCATATTGGAGGAAAATGCGGGGTTTCCGATATTCACCTATAGCCCCAAATATCTCGAGAGCGGTGATGCGGCGCCGATTTCGATCTCGCTGCCGTTGACGGCCGAGACATTTAGTCCGGACGCAACGGGTTCCTTTTTCTCCGGCATCATTCCGGAGGGGCAGCTCAACAGGGACCTTGAGAAAAGGGCGCGAGCGGAACGCGGAGATTACTTCAAGGTACTCGATTTGGTCCGCGATGAACCCGTCGGCGCCCTGGTTTTGACGCGAGAGCCTTCGGACGACAGTCTCGAAATGGACTATGAAGAGATAGGTGCGGAACAGCTAAGCGGGCTGGCATACGCACCGGCGGAGGTTGCTTTTGATTTAGCGCTAGAGAGTCGAATCTCCCTTGCAGGTGCTCAGGCGAAGGTCGGTCTCTACCATATGGGCGATGACCCATGTGGTGGATGGTACCTGCCTCATGGAGCGGCCCCATCCACGCACATTCTCAAGGCGGGGTCGAAAACGTTCCCGGGCGAGACAGCGTGCGAAGCGATGTGCGTGAGAGCCGCCTCTCTGATGGACCTATCGGCTGAAGAGTGTTTTCTTATCCGAGTTGAGGATGCCGAGCCAATTATCGCCGTGAAGCGATTTGACCGAGTAACGCCTGATGTCGGACGCTCGGTTGACGGATTGCCAATTCCATACCGTTTGCACCAGGAAGATGTTTGTCAGGCCAAGGGCATCTCGCGTGAGCTTAAATATGAGCCGACGGGCGTCAATTACCTGGGGCTTATCGTCGATGCGGTGCGAAGGGCGTCGACGAATCAAATGGAGGACAGGTTCCTTGTCGGCTATAACCAGCTGTTCGACTATGCCGTAGGTAACTGCGATAACCATCTAAAGAACTGGTCGCTCGTATGGGACGAAAGTTGGAAGCAGGTGAGGTTGGCGCCGCTCTATGACGTGCTGTGCACAACGGTTTACCCCAGTCTCGTTCGTGAGATGGGCGTCTCGTTTGGTGGGAGCCGCAAGATTGACGACGTAACGCGCGGGTCGGTGATGAGTCAAATGATTGGGGCGGGTTTGCCCGGGGGAATTGTCGCCGGAATGATTGCTGATACCTGCAATGAGGTTCCAGACGCGCTAAGAGACGCCGCGCGCGGTCTCAAAGAAGAGGGTTTTCCCGAGGCGGAGGTAATGTTCGAGAAGATCATTCCAGAAGTGCGAGCTCGTCTAAGCAGGATCGCCTTATAACAAAAACGTGCAGCCCAAACAAAACGTGCCGCTCCAATGGGGCGGCACGCCATCTTTCTATTCAGACAACTCGCTGAAGTATGGTGACGAAGGCGCAAGGCCGGGAGGGGTTATCTAAGCCGACATCCCGCAGCCGCGAAGCGGCGAGGACGTCGGCGTGATAACCCCGCAGGCCTTGCGCCGGCGGGAAGGAACCTACTTCACGACCAAAATGTCGCAGTCGGTGTTGCGCAGCAGGAACGTCGAAATCGAACCCAGGAGTGCATACTTGATCGAGGACAGGCCACGAGCGCCGCAGAGCACCAGGTCGGGCTTGACCACGTCGAGCATCTCGTCTTTGAGCGTCTCGCGAATGCGGCCGGCGCGAATCATGACCTCGACCTCGGGAATGTCGGGATTGGCCTTGGCCTCTTCGAGCTGCTTGGCGATGGAGTTCTTAAATGCCTCCTCTAGGCCGTTGACCAGATCGACCGGATAGGAACCAGCGCTCTCGAGTGCCGTGGAATCGATAACGTGGCCGATAATCAGCTTGGCGCCGTTGTTCGCGGCGACCTTGATGGCGCGTGCGAGCACAAAATCCTGCTGCTCAGTACCGTCGAGTGAAACAAATACCTTGGTGTAGCCCTCGTTCATGGTTTCCTCCTTGGTCTATCGCACGGGCGTGGGGCTCGTGCATCGGGCGGGCGCGGATGCGTGGCCGCCGGACACTTTATCTTGTTGCAGTTATACCCAAGGATTTGGGTTTGACCGCTCGCAATTCTGTGAACGGGCGAGTTTTTTGGTAAGGGTAGGCGCAGGCGCGCCGCCAACGGTTGATAATGGGACATCGCCCGCACCGTCCGCAGAACAATATCGGCGGGTGTCTAACGAGGGGGTCCCTTTGGATATCATTGAGCTTCTAAAATCTGCCTTCATGGGCCTGGTCGAGGGCATCACCGAATGGCTGCCTGTTTCGTCGACCGGTCACATGATCTTGGTGGACGAGTTCGTCAAGATGAACGTGAGCGAGACGTTCTGGAATATGTTTCTGGTCGTGATTCAGCTTGGCGCCATTTTGGCCGTCTGCGTCCTGTTCTTCTACGACCTTAATCCGTTTTCTCCCAGCAAGGGCAAGGAGGGCCGTCGTGACACCTGGGTGTTGTGGGGCAAGATTGTGCTTGGCTGCATTCCCGCCGCGGCGATCGGTCTGCCGCTTAACGACTGGATGGAGGAGCATTTCTATAATGCTCCCGTCGTGGCGCTGGCGCTCATTGTGTACGGCGTGCTGTTTATCGTGATCGAGAACTGGCGCGCGA
>CABQKL010000045.1 GCA_902464645.1 uncultured Collinsella sp. | reverse complement strand
GAAAAGTGCGAGACTTCGGTATGCGGTATCAAGCAGTCGTTATTCGGGTCTTTGGGAATTCGCGTGATTAAATGCACGGCAATGGGTACATAGCCAGTACAGTAAGTCCCCGAGGCAGATTGGAGCCACGTATGGATATCAAGGTTTCTGGACGCAAGACGACGGTAACCGATGCTCTGCGTGCGCATGTGGATGAGAAAATCGGCGAGGCGCTCAAGGTTTTCGACATCGAGCCCATGACAGTCGACGTCGTGCTTCGTTATGAGAAGAACCCCTCGAACCCCAACCCGGCAATCGTCGAGGTCACGGCTCGTGCCCGCGGTTCGGTGATTCGCGTTGCCGAGCACGGCGCAGATATGTATGCTGCCATCGACCTCTCCGCCGATAAGGTCACCCGCCAGCTGCGCAAGTTCAAGACCAAGGTCGTGGACAACCGCCAGGGTGGTGCCAGTGCCGCGGATGTCGCGCCGGTCGAGCGCGTTGAGGATCTGGCCGACCTGCTGCTGCCCGAGGAGGACGACGACCTGCTCGTCCGCGAGAAGGTCATCGATGTCACCCCGATGACCGAGGAGCAGGCGCTGGTGCAGACCGATTTGCTGGGCCACGACTTCTACGTGTTCGAGAACGCGACGACCGGTCTCATCAATGTGGTGTATCACCGTAAGAATGGTGGATATGGCATCATCAAGCCCCGCATCGAAACACTTGACGAGTAAAATACGTTAACTTGCATGAGTTAACGGTTGGCGGCCATCCCATGCGGGTGGCCGCCTTTTTACGTAAGGAGTCGCTTTGATGGACAAGGCCGCATCCGCCGGTCATTCGAACCGTTGCCGCATCGTCGTCGATACCTGCTGCGACTTTAGCCCCGAGGTCGCCGCGAACCTCGATATCGATATCCTGGGTTTCCCTTTCATTATCGATGGCGAGGAGCGCACAGACGACATCTGGTCGAGCATGAGCCCTAAGGAGTTCTACGACCGCATGCGCGCCGGTGCCCGCGTGTCCACCTCGGCTGTGTCGCTCGGTCGCTATATCGAGTTTTTTACCGAGTGCGCCAAAGAGGGCACGCCCACGGTCTACCTGTGCTTTACCTCGGCGCTGTCGTCGAGCTACAACTCCGCGTGCCAGGCGGCAGATGTCGTGCGCGCCGAGTATCCCAACTTTGAGCTCTACGTGGTCGACAACGCTCTGCCCTGCGCGACCGGTGCGCTCTTGGCGCTCGAGGCCGTGCGCCAGCGTTCGGCGGGACTGAACGCCAAGCAGCTGGTCGATTGGGCAAACGAGGCCAAGACCTACGTGCACGGCTACTTTACGCTCGAGAGCTTCGACGCGCTGGCTGCCGGCGGCCGCATTCCTCCCGCGGCGGCGCAGCTCACGGCAAAGCTCGACGTCAAGCCCGAGCTCTCCTACGACCTGGCCGGCTCGCTGTCGCTGATCGGCGTCAACCGCGGCCGCAAGAAGGCGCTCAAGTCCATCCTCAAGTCGTTCCGCGAGAACTACGTGCCCGATCGCACCATGCCCATCGCCATCATGACGGCCGATGCCGAAAAGGATGGTGACTGGCTCGAAGCCGCCATCCGCAAGGAGGAGGGTTGCGCCGACGTCACGATCATTCGCGGCTCCGTGGGTCCCACCATCGGCTCGCACGTGGGCCCCGGCATGGTGGGCTGCGCGTTTTGGGGTAAGAACCGCGCCGACAAGGCGTCGCTTTCCGACCGTATCGCCCGCCGCGTGCGCGGTCAGTAGGCAAGCGCTGCGTCCGTAATCGCCCTCGACTCACAGCCCAAACGCTGGCACCGAGTATTCAACCTGGTAACAACACCCAACCCAAAAGGAAAGGTTTCATGGCAAACAAGCTCTCCGTCGCATTCATCGGCACCGGAATCATGGGTGCCCCCATCGCCGGCCACATTCTGGACGCCGGCTATCCCGTCACGGTCAACAACCGCACCAAGTCCAAGGCTGCCGCGCTTATCGAGCGCGGTGCCGCTTGGGCCGATACGCCGGCCGATGCCGTGGCTAACGCCGATGTCGTCTTTACCATGGTGGGCTATCCCTCCGAGGTCGAGGAGCTCTACCTGGCGGGCGACGGCCTGCTCGCGTGCACTAAGCCCGGCGCGGTCCTGATCGACCTCACCACGAGCTCGCCCGAGCTGGCGCGCGACATTGCCGAGGCCGCCCAGGTTTCCGGTCGCATGGCGTTTGACTGCCCCGTCACCGGCGGCGAGTCGGGCGCTATCGCCGGTACGCTCACGGCTATCGTGGGCGCTACCGAGAGCGACATCGCGCCGGTCCGCGACATCCTTGCCACCTTTGCGGCCAACATCTGCTGCTTCGACGGCGCCGGCAAGGGCCAGGCTGCCAAGCTCGCCAACCAGGTGTCGCTGGGCGCCTGCATGGTCGGCATGGCAGACGCCATGGCATTTGCCGAGTTGAGCGGCCTCGATCTGGAAAAGACCCGTCAGATGATCCTGGGCGGCACCGGCAAGTCCGGCGCCATGGAGAGCCTGGCTCCCAAGGCGCTCGACGGCGACTACAAGCCCGGCTTTATGGTCGAGCACTTTATCAAGGACCTGCGCTTGGCGCTCGCCTATGCCGACGACCGCGAGCTTGCGCTGCCCGGTGCCGACGTGGCCTTTACGCTCTACGACATACTCGATGCCATCGGTGGCGCCAAGCTGGGCACCCAGGCCATCACGGTGCTCTACAAGGAGGAGGCCGACGCCATCGCCGCCGGTCTGGACTGGTCGCAGTATCGTCCCGAGGAGCATGGCGCTCACGAGGAAGGCTGCGGTTGCGGCGAGCATGGCGACGATCACGAGTGCGGTTGTGGCCACCACCACGACGAGGGCCACGAGTGCTGCGGCGGCCACGGCCATGATGACGGCCACGAGTGCTGCTGCGGCCACCATCACGGGGAGTAGCGCCCATGAGCTGGACGTTCGTGGTGCTTGCGCTGGTGCTCTTTCTCTTTGCGATCTACATTGGCTTTTTGTGCGGCCAGTGGGCGTGCGAAAAGCGCGTCATCACCAAGCGCGACTACTGGATTGCCAACTTTGCGGGAGCGGCGGCAGTCGTCCTGCTGACCTGGGTGTTCTCACTGTTCCCGCTGGTGCAGTTTGCGCCGATCGGCTGGCTCGGCGGCTTTATCGCCGGCCTTAAGATGAGCTTTGGCGAGTCCGTCGGTCCGTGGCGCAAGCACGACGAGGTCTTTAACGTCAACAAGGCTCATCGCGCCGCCGCCGACGCGGGCGACGCTGAGGAACGCCGCCGTGCGCGTCGCAATGGCGCGGCCGACCGACAGCTCATCTCGGTCACCGATGACAGCAAGGGTGCTGGCAAGCACGCTAAGAAATAGTAAGAAGAGGTAACTATGGCAGAAAACAAAGACGAACAGCTCACCGACGAGGAGCTGGCACAGCTTCAGCTGGCAGAGGAGAACGAGAACGCCGTCGACCGTCTGGTCAAGGAGCTCGGCTGCCCCACGCGCCGCATCCGCCAGTTTGCCGCCCGCGTGCTGCACCTGCTTGCCGAGCGCGATCCGCAGCGCGTCGTGCCCTGCGTGCCCGCGCTGATCGAGGCGCTCGACCGCCCCGAGGCGCAGACCCGCTGGGAGGCCCTCGATGCCCTGACGGCGCTCGCCACCACCTGCCCCGAGCAGCTGGGCGATGCCTTTGAGGGCGCCGAGACTGCACTGTTCGACGAGATCTCCTCCACGCTGCGCTATGCCGCCTTCCGCCTGCTGTGCGTGTGGGGTGCCACGAGCGTCGAGCGTTCGCGCGAGGCTTGGCCCATCCTGGACGAGGCCATCCAGTGCTACCACGGCGACCTCGAGTATCGCGACATGCTCGGTTGCCTGTACGAGTTTTGCCAGGGCGAGATCGACGCCGAGGTTGCCGAGAAGCTTGCGCTGCGCCTTAAGTTCGATGCCGAGAACGGTAAGGGCAGCTATCTCAAGGCCCGTTCGAGCGAGATTTGCGAAATGCTTGTTAAACGTTTTGGCCTGGATCTCTCCAAAAAGAAGAAGCGTGCTAGCGTTAAAAAATCTGACGACGCCGAAGACGAGGAGTAACAGATTATGGCGCACGATGTAGTCCTGATTCCCGGTGACGGTATCGGTCCCGAGATTACGCAGGCCATGCGCCGCGTGGTCGAGGCTGCCGGTGTCCAGATCAATTGGAACGTCCAGGAGGCCGGTGCCGGCGTCATGGACGAGTTTGGCACGCCGCTGCCCCAGCACGTGCTCGATGCGGTCGCCGAGACCAAGGTTGCCATCAAGGGCCCCATCACCACGCCGGTCGGCACGGGTTTCCGCAGCGTCAACGTGGCCCTGCGCAAGCACTTCGACCTGTATGCCTGCGTGCGCCCCTGCCTGTCGCAGCCGGGTGACGGCTCGCGCTTCCGCGACGTTGACCTGGTCATCGTGCGCGAGAACACCGAGGACCTCTACGCCGGCATCGAGTTCGATGAGGGCACTGCCGAGGTCGAGGAGCTCTCGCAGCTCGTCGAGCGCTCGGGTCAAAAGACCTTCGCCGCCGATTCCGCGATCTCGATCAAGCCGATCTCTATCGCCAAGAGCCGCCGCATTGTGGAGTATGCCTTTGAGTATGCCCGTCGCTGCGGCCGCAAAAAGGTGACGGCCGTGCACAAGGCCAACATCATGAAGGCGACTGACGGCCTGTTCCTGCGCGTGGCGCGCGAGGTGGCCGCCAACTATCCCGATATCGAGTTCAACGACAAGATTGTCGACGCCACCTGCATGGGCCTGGTCCAGAACCCCAACGACTTCGATGTCCTGGTGCTGCCCAACCTGTACGGTGACATTGTGAGCGACCTGTGCGCCGGTCTGGTAGGTGGACTGGGTATGGCCCCCGGCTCCAACATCGGTGCCGACTGCGCCATCTTCGAGGCGACGCACGGCTCCGCGCCCGATATCGCTGGCCAGGATATCGCTAACCCCACGGCCGAGATTCTGTCTGCGGCTATGATGCTCGATCACCTGGGCGAGAACGACGCGGCCAATCGCATTCGTGCCGCCGTTTCTGCCACGCTCGACGAGGGTGAGCAGGTTACCGGCGACGTTCGTCGTGCCCAGACCGGCTCCGTTGAGGGCGCTGTGGGCACGCAGGCCTTTGCCGATGCCGTTATCGCGCACCTGGCCTAAGGCATGCAGACTGCAAACGCCTAAATAGTACTTAAGTGTTTGCGTATAACCTGAGAATCAATACGCCCGGCGCTCTGTCGGGCGTATTCTATTGCGGACTATGTTTCCTAACAAGGAGTAACTGATATGGGTCTGATTCAAAAGAAGGACGAGAAGGACGAGATCGACGGCATCCAGATCATCGAGCGCGGCGAAGGCCCCGACGGTGACGAGGACGAGAAGATCGACCTGGTCGCCGGCACGTCTGCCGAACATATTGCCGCCGGCACGACCGCCGAGGAGGAGGACGCTCGCCTGGAGGCAAAGATCGCCGCGGACGCCGCCGACGAGAACCTCATGCCCGAGGCTCAGGATGAGGACGACGACTCCGACGTGGACGACCACGCTTGCAAGCACAAGAAGACGATGATTGCCGCCTTTGTGGTTGCAGTCGTGATTGCTGCCGTGATTGGCTTCTTTATTGGCAATGGTGGTTTTGGCGGCAAGGGCGTCGGCTCGGCGACCCTGACCGAGGACCAGCTCGATTCGACCGTGGCAAGCTATAGCTACAACGGCAAGAAGAGCGACATCACCGCGCGTGAGGCCATCGAGAGCCAGTATAGCCTCGACACCGTCAAGAACGACGACGGCAACTACACCGCTCCGTCTGCCGACGTTATCCTGTCCTACGTGCGCAACCAGATTCTGCTGGACGCTGCCGAGGACGAGGGCATTACCGTCTCTTCTAAGGAGATGAAGCAGTACGCCGAGGATTCCATTGGCACCTCCGACTACAAGACCATGGCCACGCAGTATGGTGTGTCCAAGGACCAGGCCAAGCAGATCGTCCGCCAGTCCGCGACGCTGCAGAAGCTCTACAAAAAGAAGGTGGGCGACAGCTCCGCAAGCATGCCGACCGCCCCGACCGAGCCTGCTGACGGCAACGAGGAGACCGCGAGCAAGGACTACGCCGACTACATCATCAACCTTGCCGCTGACGAGTGGGATAGCGAGAAGGGCACCTGGAAGGACGCCGATGGCACCTACGCTAAAGCCTTTGCCGACGATGCCTTTACGGCCGATAGTGCGACCTATAAGCAGGCCATGACCGCCTATTACACCGCCTACCAGCAGTATTCTTCGCAGGCCTCGAGCGCCAGCTCCAAGTGGACCGAGTATGCTAACGGCCTCTACGCCAAGGCCAACATCAGCATCTACGGCCTGTTTGCGTAAGGTTTGCCTGCACTACTGTGCGCTAGCCGATCTGCCTGATTTAGCCCGCTAGAACGGACAACGTTCTAGCGGGCTTTTTGCTGCCGAAACCACTGGAGTAGGCCTCGCGCCCGCGCAAGCGCTCCATCGCGCTTCCCTAATTCATCTGGGAAAACAACTGCAAACGATTGCAAGTAACCGGTGAACGGTCGAAAACTACCGTTCACCGATAATCTCAAAACTGGTTCTAACTGGTATTAAGTCAAAAAGACCAATTCACATATCTTCACAATGACCTGCAATTTTTCTACACGCTATTTTTAGCCGCCCTGCGTTGTTTAGACACAGGAAAAGGTCCGATCTTTTGCCAAAACATTTCAAAACGGTTTCAAAACCGCAGGTAGAAGTGCTAACGACCGGTAAACGGTCGATTTATCACCGTGAGCGGTGCAAAAACGTTTTACCGTATGAATCAACGAAAGCGACCTCTTCTGGGGTGATATAGTGACAACAACACGTCACGTGGTTACTACCAGTTTAGAAACCACTGGTCTTCAAAGTACGCTTTCTAAGAAGCTTTAAGGGCGAGCGCCCGCTGGCTTCCGAAAATCATCGGACTCAGATCGTACACACCTTCGGAAGGGAAATTTGAATGGTTGGCTTTATTCTTACCGGTCATGGACAGTTCGCACCCGGCCTCGCAAGCGCTATCGCTATGGTTGCTGGCGACCAGCCCGCTTTTACCGTCGTTCCTTTTGAGGGCGACCAGGCTGCTTCCTACGGTGAGGATCTCCGCGCCGCTATTACCGCCATGCGCGAGGAGTGCGATGGCGTGCTCGTCTTTACCGACCTGCTTGGTGGCACCCCGTTCAACCAGGCGATGATGATTGCCCAGGATGTCGACAACGTCGAGGTTCTGACTGGCACCAACCTTCCCATGGTTATTGAGCTTCTGTTCCTCCGCGGCAACGCCACGCTCGCCGAGCTTGGCGAGCAGGCCGTGACCGTTGGCCAGACGGGCATCACCGCCCAGACGGTCGCATCCGTTGCCGGCTCCGACGAAGAGGATATCTTCGGCGACGAGGACGGCATCTAATGGCCGATTTCGGAGCCAACGTCCTGAGCTCCTCGGTCGCCCTTTTAGGCCTGCTTGTCATCATGGGCTTGATTTACACCATCTGGTCGCAAATCAACATGAAGAAGAAGCAGAAGTACTTCAAGGAGCTGCACACCGAGCTCAAGCCGGGTCAGGAGGTTCTTTTCGCCGGCGGTATCTACGGAACCGTCAAAGGCATCGAAGGCGAGAAGGTCCAGATCAAAGTCCGATCCGGAGCCGTCGTAGATGTTTCGCGTTACGCGATTCAGGAGATTAAGTAACTGTCGTCAGCAAATAACGAAAGGAAGCTGATCAACATGGCAGAACCCAACATTCTTCTTACCCGCATCGATAACCGACTGGTTCATGGTCAGGTTGCCACCCAGTGGAACTCCACTCTGGGCTCCAACCTCATCCTCGTCGCCAACGACGACGTGGCGTCCAACACCATGCGCCAGAACCTCATGAAGATGGCCGCTCCCGCCGGCGTCGCTACGCGTTTCTTCTCCCTGCAGAAGACCATCGACGTCATTGGCAAGGCGAGCCCGCGCCAGAAGATCTTCATCGTGGCCGAAACACCGGAAGACGTGCTTACGCTCGTCAAGGGCGGTGTGCCTATAAAGAAGGTAAACATCGGCAACATGCACATGTCGGAAGGAAAGCGCCAAGTCGCCACCTCCGTCGCAGTTAACGACGAGGATGTCGCTGCGTTTAAAGAGCTGCAGGAATTGGGGGTGGAGTTGGAGATCAGGCGCGTTCCGAGCACGCCTGTTGAGGACACGAGCAAGCTCTTCTCGTAATCCTCGTGATCCACGTTGTCAGGAGTGAAACCCTGACGTTCTGTACGTGATATCCAAAGTGCGTACATTCATTTTGAAAGGAGGAGCAAGATGGAATACTCGATCATCCAGATCGCTCTGGTCTTCGTCGTCACGTTCATCGCGGCAATCGACCAGTTTGACTTCCTCGAGTCTCTCTATCAGCCCATTGTCACCGGCGCCGTCATCGGTCTTATCCTTGGCGACCTCAACACCGGTCTTCTCGTGGGTGGTACCTATCAGCTCATGACGATCGGCAACATGCCGATCGGAGGCGCTCAGCCGCCTAACGCCGTCATCGGCGGCATCATGGCAGCCATTCTCGCTATCGCTACGGATCTCGAGCCCAACGCGGCAGTCGGCCTTGCCATTCCGTTCGCCCTGCTTGGTCAGCTCGGCGTTACCCTGGTCTTCACGCTTATGTCCCCGCTTATGTCCACGGCCGATAACATGGCTCATAACGCGGACACCAAGGGCATCGAGCGCCTGAACTACTTCGCCATGGCTCTGCTCGGCCTGATCTTCGCTGTCGTCGTCACCCTGTTCTTCATCGCTGGCGCTACCATTGGTCAGACCATCGCTTCCGCCATCCCGACTTGGCTGCAGACCGGTCTGTCCGCTGCAGGCGGCATGATGCGCTTCGTCGGCTTCGCCGTCCTGCTCAAGGTTATGATGAACCGCGATATGTGGGGCTTCTTCCTCATGGGCTTTGGCCTCGCGCTCATCACCGTTGCCAACGATTCGCTGGCAACCCCTGCTCTGCTCATCCTCGCTCTCATCGGCTTCGGCATCGCTTTCTGGGACTTCCAGCAGCAGACCGAGCTGAAGGGTGCAGCTGTTTCTGACGGAGGTGACTTCGAAGATGGCATCTAATGAGTATGTGATCCCGGAGCACTACGAGGATCTCACTCCTGCTCCGCAGCTCGACCAGAAGACCCTCAACAAGATGGCTTGGCGCTCCTGCTTCCTGCAGGCATCGTTCAACTACGAGCGCATGCAGGCCGCTGGCTGGCTCTACTCCATCATCCCCGGTCTGGAGAAGATCCACACCAACAAGAACGACCTCGCGGCTTCCATGAGCCACAACCTGGAGTTCTTCAACACCCACCCGTTCCTTGTCACCTTTGTTATGGGCATCGTGCTTTCGCTCGAGCAGAACAAGGTTGACATCCCCACGATCCGCGCCGTCCGCGTCGCCGCAATGGGCCCGCTCGGTGGTATCGGTGACGCCCTGTTCTGGCTGACGCTCGTGCCTATCACGGCCGGCATCACCTCCAACATGGCCATCAACGGCAACGCCGCTGCACCGATCATCTTCCTGGTGATCTTCAACGTCGTCCAGTTCGCTCTGCGCTTCTGGCTCATGAACTGGTCCTACAAGCTTGGCACCAGCGCTATTGACGCTCTGACCGCCAACATGCAGGCCTTCACGCGTGCCGCTTCCATCATGGGCGTCTTCGTCGTCGGTTGCCTGGTCGTCACCATGGGTGGCACCCAGATCAACCTCCAGATCCCCAACGGCACCACCCGTGGTCTCTCCGCTACTACCGTGATCGTCTCCGAGAAGGAGGCCGAGAACTTCACCGGTATGGAGGGCATCGATACCGAGACCGCTGAGGCCGGTACCATCGCCATGACCGATAAGGACGGCAACGCCCTTACCGCTTCCGATGCCGACGGCAACGCTGTCGAGTGCGGCGTCACCGATCTGGGTAACGGCATGGAGTCCGTGACCTACGGCACCGTTACCGAGGATCCGGTCAACTTCTCTGTTGCCGACACCCTCAACACCATCGTCCCGAAGCTCGTCCCGCTTATGCTTACGCTGCTGCTTTACTACATGTTCGCTAAGCATAGCTGGACCCCGACCAAGGGCATTCTCCTGCTCTTCGTCCTTGGCATCCTGGGCGCTGGCCCGCTTGGTCTCTGGCCGAGCATCTGGTAAGGCTCTAGCTTGAGGGGTGTGTCCCTACGCGGCTCACACCCCGACCCCTTAAGCCATGTGTATGTTAAAAGCCGCGTGCTCGAAAGAGCGCGCGGCTTTTGTTTTCTTAATGATTCGGGTGTGGCAGACAGATAATGCATAACGCCCTAGGTAGTTAGCCGAATTCGAGCAAAAGGGAGGATAGGATGGCGATCGGAGCGCGTAAGCAACCGCTGTACGATCAGCTGGTCGATATTCTGACCGAAAAGATTGACCATGAATATCGCGCCGGTGACATGATTCCTTCCGAGCGCGAACTTTCGGAGCGCTATGGTCTCTCGCGCACTACGGTACGCCTGGCTCTGCAGGAACTGGAGCGTTTAGGACTGGTGGTTCGGCAGCACGGTCGCGGTACCTTTGTGACCGACCGTTCGGCAAAAGCAACCAATCTTATGCAGTCCTACAGCTTTACCGAGCAGATGCGCGCGATGGGTCGAGAACCCGAGACCACGATTCTCGAGTTTTGCGAGATGGAGGCCGATAAGAATCTGGCCGAGCATATGGGATTGCGCATCGGTGATCGCATTTTTAAGCTCAAGCGCCTTCGTTCTGCCGACAACATGCCCATGATGGTCGAACGCAGCTATCTACCGGTTCGTCAATTTCTGTCCCTAAAGCGACCGCTGCTGGAGCGTAAGCCGCTTTACGATGTGATTGAGCAGGACTTTCAGCAAAAGATTCGCGTGGCCGAAGAGGAGTTCTATGCGAGCATAGCCCGTCCCACCGATGCTCACCTTTTGGGAATTGTCGAGGGCTCGCCTGTGCTCGATTTGGTCAGGACTACGTATAACGAGTCAAACGAGGTAGTGGAGTACACACTCTCGGTTGCTCGTGCCGATCAGTTTAAATACAAGGTTTACCACCAGCGCAGTAACTAGTGCTCGCATCGTTTCCATATGGTGATTCTTTGCATTTAACTGGTTACTACCAGATAACCAACCGAAGTGTATAATTGCACGTCAGAGGATTACTTCTAGAGAGAGGTATTAGAAATGTTCGAGAAGAGTGTCGAGGAGCTCACCGAGCTCGGCGCCCAGATCACCACGGCCGAGATTGCTCAGCAGCCCGAGCTTTGGCGTGATACGCTCAACATCTATCGCGAGAACAAGGAGGCCATCGAGGCCTTCCTGGCCGAGGCTCGCGCTATGGGCGAGGGTCGTCTGTCCGTTGTCTTCACCGGTGCCGGTACGTCCGACTACGTTGGCGATACCTGCGCCCCGTACCTGCGTCACGCTGGCAACACTGATCTCTACGACTTTAAGCCCATCGCCACGACCGACATCGTGAGCGCCCCGCGCGACTTCCTGCGCGCCGAGGATCCCACGCTCGTGGTTTCCTTTGCCCGCTCTGGCAACAGCCCCGAGAGCCTTGCCGCCGTTGCCGTTGCCAAGGAGCTCGTCCACAACGTTAAGTTCCTCAACATCACCTGCGCTCCCGAGGGCAAGCTCGCCGTCGAGTCTGCCGATGATCCCAACGCGCTGACGCTGCTCATTCCGCGCGCCAACGACAAGGGCTTCGCCATGACCGGTTCTTATTCCTGCATGACCCTGCTCTCCACCCTTATTTTCGACACTGCCTCTGACGAGCAGAAGGCCGAGTGGGTCGAGACCATCGCCAAGATGGGCGAGGAGGTCATCTCCCGTGAGCCCGAGATCGCCGTTTACCTCGCTGGCGATTTCAACCGCGTGACCTACTTGGGTTCTGGCTCCTTCGGTGGCCTTGCCCAGGAGAGCCAGCTCAAGATCCTCGAGCTCGCTCACGGTCTGGTTGCTACTTCCTACGACACCTCCATGGGCTATCGTCACGGACCTAAGTCCTTCGTCGACGATAAGACGCTCGTCTTCGTGTTCGTCAACAACGACGCCTACACCCGTCAGTACGACATCGACATCCTCAACGAGATCGGTGGCGACAAGATCGCTCAGCACACCGTTGCCGTTCAGCAGGATGGCGCTACCGTCTACGAGGGCGAGTCCTTCACCTTTAAGGGCTACGAGGCGCTTCCCGAGGGCTACCTTGCCCTGCCGTTCGTGATGTTTGCCCAGGCTATCAGCCTGCTCAACTCCGTGCGCGTGGGCAACACGCCCGATACGCCGAGCCCCACCGGCACGGTCAACCGCGTGGTTAAGGGCGTGACGATTCACCCCTTCACCGCTTAATCGCGTCCCCCTGTAAGGGCGCCCGTCCGCTCATAACGGCGGGCGGGCGCTTTTTGTTTTACGTGAGCTGGGTATAAGCATCACTACAGTCAACTGCTTTAGAAGCAAGGAGTGCATATGAGCACGTACGCAATTAAGGCTGACAAGTTCTTCTTGCCGGCAGGCCCGCAACTGGGCGGCTATCTTATGGTCGAGGATGGCGTCTTTGGCGCCTGGCAGGCCGACGAGCCCTCCTGCGAGATCAAGGACTACACGGGATCGTGGATCGCACCGGGTATGGTCGATACTCACATCCATGGCTTCTATAACCACTCGACTACCGATAACGATCCCGAGGGCATTGATATCAGCTCGACCGAGCTCGCCCGTCGCGGTACCACCAGCTGGCTGCCCACGACGTTCACCGATGGCGTCGAGCAGATCAAGGATGCCTGCGCCGCCATCGCCCAGGCGGACGAGGGTCGCGGCCCTGACTTCTGCGGTGCTCGCATTCAGGGCATCTATCTGGAGGGCCCCTTCTTTACCATGAAGCACGTGGGCGCGCAGAACCCCGCTTATCTTATCGACCCCTCCGAGGAGGTCTTCGATCAGTGGCAGGAGGCTGCGGGCGGTCGCATCGTTAAGAGCGCCATGGCGGCCGAGCGCGACGGTGCCGCTGCTTATGCGGCTGCTCTGAACGCCAAGGGTGTGGTGACCAGCATCGGTCACTCCGACGCCACCTACGATGAGTGCATCGCCGCCATCAACGCCGGTGCCAGCTGCTTTACGCATACCTATAACGGCCAGCGCGGGCTGCATCACCGTGAGCCCGGTGTCGTGGGCGCTGCCATGTCCACGCCCGAGACCTACGCCGAGATCATCTGTGACGGCAAGCACGTAAACCCTGCCGCCATCAAGGCACTGCTGCAGGCAAAGGGCTGGCAGCACACGGTGCTCATCACCGACTGCCTGGGCTGCGGCGGCATGCCCGAGGGCAGCTACACCAGTGGTGGCATGGACGTCATCATGAAGGACAACCTGTGCTGGCTCGCCGACGGCAAGAGCATTGCCGGCTCGGTGCTCACGCTTGCCCAGGGCGTCAAGAACATCGTCGACTGGGGCATCGCCAGCGCCGATATCGCCATTCGCATGGCAACTGAGGTGCCGGCACGCTCCGCGCACATCGAGGATAAGTGCGGCAGCATCATGCCGGGTCGCGACGCTGACTTTGTCGTGTTCGACCATGAGCTCACCCTCGTCGAGACGTATGTTGGCGGCCAGAGCGTCGGCAACGCCTTTACCGAGTAGCGATAGAAAAAGACGGCGGGCCCGAATCTGCTCGGACCCGCCGTATGGGTTAAACGCTCAAAAGCACCTTTACAGTTACAGCTTGTTAGCGATCTTCTTTGCCGTGCGCTTGACGCCGGCCACCAGGCCTCCTGCAGGATGCTCCTTCTCGTAGGCTAGACGCTTCTCGCGCTTGGCATACTCTTCGACGATGATGTCGCCGTACTCGTCTTCGATCTTGTCGAAGAAGTCGACAGCGCCCTTAATTTCCTCAGCGGTTGGGTGTCCCTTTTGGACACCGCCGGTGAGTTTGAACGGCCCCCACGTATCAAAGCCTGGGCAGCCGTAGACACCCATAAAGATGGCCTGCCTCATGCGGCAGATGCCATCGATATCCTTGCCGTACCACTTGTTTTTGCCGCCGTAGGTCATAAGGCCAAACACCTTGTCCTGCGGCTGCAGCACGTTCGTGAGCACGCGTGCCATGTCCTTGTCGATCTCGGAGTAATAGATGCCCGTGGCGACACCGATCAGATGGTATTCGTGCAGGTCGGGGTACTCGTTTTTACCGAGTGACTTCACGTCGAGGGTATCGATCTCGGGGTGCGCCTCGACGATGGCGTCCACGAGCTTTTTCGTATTGCCGTGGTGGTGTGAGGCATAAAGGATGATGGTTCGCATAAGAAGGCCTTTCAGCTGTAATTGCATCAATGTCTGTATGGTACCCCGTTGCATGGCTGGGAAACCGGACGCATCGATGAACGTGCGGGTTTGTCCTTTGGTCAGGGCCGAGACGGGTTCTTGCGAGCAAAAAGCAGTTGTTCGAAAGGATGGACAATGGAATACGCTCTCTCCAACGATTCGATTTCTATTAAGGTCTCCACGGCCGGTGGTTCGTTTACCTCGATTGAGGCTGGAGGTCGCGAGTACTTGTGGCAGGGCGATCCCGCCGTGTGGTCCGGCCAGGCACCGATTTGCTTCCCGATTTGCGGAGGTTTGCGCGATAACAGCGCCATGACGTTTGCCGGACATCATGTGAAGCTCGCCCGCCATGGGTTTGCGCGCAAACAGGAGTGGAAGCTGTTGAGCCAAAGCGCAACCGAGCTGGCTATGTGCCTGGCATCCGAGGATAACGCCGCGCTGCTGAGCGATTATCCGTATCCGTTTAAACTTGTCGCCCGCTATACGCTCGAGGACGCCGCCGTGCGCGTCTCCTATGAGGTTACCAACGAGGGCACCGAGGACATGCCGTTCTTTATCGGCGGCCATCCCGGCTTTAGGTGCCCGCTCGATGAGGGCGAGGCCTATACGGACTACGAGTTGCGCTTTGAGAAGGACGAGGCTGCGGAGCTCTGCACCGCTGTCCCTTCGACTGGCTTGATTGACGTTACCAACCGCTCCAAGAACCCCATGGTGGGAAAGACGCTGCCTTTGTCGCACGAGCTCTTCGATTTTGCGGAGACCATCTTTGACGTACTCGAGAGTCGTCAGGTCACGCTTTCCAAGAAGGGCGAGGACAAGGGTGTTCGCCTGAGCTTCGAGGGCTTCCCGTATCTCATTGTGTGGAGTAAGCCCGAGGGCGATTTTGTGGCAGTTGAACCCTGGGGTGGCCTTTCGACCTGCTCCGATGAGGACGACGTGCTTGAGCATAAGCGCGGCTGCCTTG
>CABQKL010000044.1 GCA_902464645.1 uncultured Collinsella sp. | reverse complement strand
CCGCTCGAGAACGAGGAGGCCGCCTTCTTATCGGGAAAGACGACCGTGGCCTCGGTCACCGTATACGACATGTCGGCATCCGCTACTCGTCGTCATCGTCGAGCATCGCGGAACCATCGATGGCGTACAGCTCATCAAACTCCTCGGGGGCAGCCTGGTCGGTCAACTCAACCTCGGAGGGGGCATCGTCGTCATACTCAAGACCGCAGGCAAGGCGAACCTTGTGCTCGATCTCGTCGGCGCAATCGGGATGCTCGCGCAGGAACGTCTTGGCGGCCTCGCGACCGTTGCCGAGCTTATCCTCGCCATAGGCAAACCAGGACCCCATCTTTTTACAGATGCCGCACTCGACGGCCATATCCAGAATCGAGCCCTCTTTGGAGATGCCGGTGCCATACATGATGTCAAACTCGGCCGAGCGGAACGGAGCGGCCACCTTGTTCTTAACGACCTTGGCACGAACGCGATTGCCGATAACCTCGTCCTTGAGCTTGATGGTATCGATTTTGCGAATATCGATTCGCACGGAAGAGAAGAACTTGAGCGCGCGGCCGCCCGTGGTGGTCTCGGGGTTGCCGAACATGACGCCGATCTTCTCGCGCAGCTGGTTAATGAAGATGCAGGTCGTGTTGGACTTGGAAAGCGAGCCGGCGAGCTTGCGGAGTGCCTGGCTCATCAAACGAGCCTGCAGACCCACCGTCGTGTCACCGATCTCGCCCTCGATCTCGGCACGCGGAGTCAAGGCGGCAACAGAGTCGACGACGATGGCGTCGATGGCACCGGAGCGCACAAGCATATCGACGATCTCGAGCGCCTGCTCGCCCGTATCGGGCTGGGAAATGAGGACCTCATCGATATCGACACCGATGCGCGCGGCATAGGTGGGATCAAGCGCGTGCTCGGCATCGATAAATGCCACAACGCCGCCCATGGCCTGTGCCTCTGCAAGAATCTCAAGCGAAAGCGTCGTCTTACCGGAGGACTCGGGGCCATAAATCTCGACGATACGGCCGCGCGGAACGCCACCGATACCCAAGGCGGCATCGAGCGCCAGAGAGCCCGTCGGAATAGCCTCGACCTCGAGCTCGGGACCGCCGTCGCCATACCTCATAATAGAGCCCTGGCCGAACTTCTTCTCAATCTCGGCCTTGGTGGTGGCGATCATCTCGTCGCGCTCTTTACCCGTCGTGCGTGCATGAACGGTACGTACGGGACCTGAATTCTTGGCCATGAATAGCCCTCCTCTTAACAACCTGAAACGATAATAAACGAACGGCTGTTCGTGGTCAACCGTTCAGATTCATCATATGCACCCGACCATTCCAAAACCCAGCCAAACGCCAACCAATCACCGACCAAACGCTTGACCACGTCAATCACAAATACGAGTGCGCGAACAAATTTATGCCATGTACCAGCGCAAACGTAATTCCGGTCAAAGGTCCCTATCTCCACAATTAAGGGGCCCTAAGGCCCCTTAAACCACGTCTAATCCATAGAATTGAGCACGCGGACAATACGCTCCAAAGCCTCCGCGACCGCATGGACACGAACGCACGACCGATCGCCCTCATAATGACAGCGCGCAGACTCGACAACCGGCGCTCCCCCATCGGCCGCACGATACGCCCACCCAATATAGAACGTACCGGCGGGGTCTTGCTCAGTGCCGCCACCGGGCCCAGCGTAGCCCGTTGCGCTCACGGCCACATCGCTCTGATAGAGGTCCAGCGAGCCCACGGCCATCTCGCGCGCCGTCTGGTGCGACACGGCGCTAAACCGATCGAGCGTTTCCTGCTCGACGCCGAGCACGCGATGTTTGATCTCATCGCAGTAGGTCACCGCACCGCCACGAAGCACCGCCGAGGCACCCGGGATATCGGCAATCGTCGAGGCGATCATGCCCGCCGTCAGCGACTCCGCCGTCGACACCGTCACACCACGGGCACTCGCGCGCTCGACAATGTCGCGCGCCAGCTCCTCGTTGTTTGCGACGATCTGCAAATAAGACTCCGTCATACCCACCAGGACCTAGACCGAAAAGACGATCTTGCGACAGTTCCAGAAGTACTGGGCGCCCGAGACAATGGTCAAAATCACGGCGATGACGTACAGGAAGCGCGACACCGAATAGACACCGAGCAGCAGCGACACCGGCCCCAGCTGAAGGCCGGCCATCGCAAAGACGCACAGATAGCCGCAGATGGAGACCATCGTGGTCGCCGTCTTGTACTTGCCGAGCTTATCGGCGGCAACGACTACACCGGCAGCACTCGCGACCATGCGAAGGGCGCTCACCAGCAGCTCACGGAACAGGATGATGAACACGGACCACACGGTCACCGCGCCAAAATCAAGGAACAGCAGCAGGGCCGAAAACACGAGCAGCTTATCGGCGATGGGGTCCAAGAACTTGCCAAAATCAGTGATCTCGTTGCGCGAGCGCGCCAGATAGCCGTCGACCTTATCGGTGCACGACAGGATCACATACAGAATGAAGGCAGCGGCGGCGAGCGGGCCGTCGAAGGTGCTCCAGTCCGTACCGGCAACGCTCGCGTGAGACAGGGCCGAGACGATCATGAACACCGGGATAAAGACGATGCGAACGCACGTCACGATGTTGGCGGGCGTCCAAACACTCGTCAGTTCCTTATTACTCTCGTTTGCCACGACGCTCTCCTACTCCACAACATGACCGATAAGCTCATAGCAGAAGCTATCGGTAAACTCGACAGTCAGAATATCGCCCACGGACGCCTCGCTGGCGTCCAGATGCACCGCGCCATCGGAATCGGGCGCCTGGAACCAGGCGTGACCGATCAGCTCGGCGCCGTCCTCGGTCTCCTCGATGCCATCGACGATCACCTGGGCGCGCTCACCCACATGGGCTGCCGTGGCGGCAAAACCGAGCGACTCGGCCAGATCCATGGCCTCCTGGGCGCGCTCGAGCTTAACCTCCTCATCGACCTGGCCTTCCATCTTGGCGGCCAGGCTGCCCTCCTCACGCGAGTAGGCGAAAACGCTCGTGTAGTCAAAGCCAACGGTGTCCATAAAGTCGATAAGGTCGCGGAACTCTTCGTCGGACTCGGTCGGGAAGCCGACCATGGCCGTGGAGCGAATCACGATGCCGGGGATGCGCTCGCGAAGGTCGCGGAACAGATCCTCGAGCTCCTGGCGCGAACCGGAGCGACGCATGGCCTTGAGGATGCGCGCGTCGCAGTGCTGCACGGGGATATCGATATAGGGAAGCACCTCGGGCGTATCGCGAATCGTCTCGATAAGCTCGTCGGTCATGCCCTCAGGCTGCAGATAGAGCACGCGGACCCAGACGTTGTGCGGGCGCACGGCCTCGGCGACGGCACGCAGCAACTGCGCCAGATTGCGCGGCGAGCCCTCGGCGACGTCCTCGTCGGCAAAGTCGGTGCCCCAAATGCCCGTGTCCTGGCCAATCAGCACGATCTCGCGTACGCCGCCGGCAACCAGGTCGCGCACCTCGGAGATAATGCTCTCGGCACTACGCGAATGATAGCGACCGCGAATGTAGGGGATCATGCAGAAGCTGCAAAAACGATTACAGCCATCGGAAATCTTGACGTAGGCAACGGCGCCCTCGACGGTACGCTTGACCTGCGGGATATAGGCTGCGATCTCGCGCTCCACGCCCAGTACGTCATCGATGACAGAGACGATACCGTCTTCCTCATCGGCCTTCACAAAGGCCGCGACCTCGGGGAGCTCATCGGGCAGGTCATCGCCATAACGAGACGGCACGCAACCGCACATGACGATGGGGCAGGCGCGAACGCCGTCCTGCACCTCGTTAGCGAGCTCGAGCGTGGTCTCGATGCTCTCGGACGTCGCCGAGGCGAGAAACGAGCACGTGTTGACGATAGCGATATCGGCATCCTGCGGATCGAATGCCTCCTCGTAGCCCGCAGCGGTCAGCAGCGAACGCATGCGGTCGGTATCGACCTCGTTCTTGGCGCAGCCAAGCGTGATATAGAGTACAGAACCCAACGGAGTATCCATGTTGGAGAGCGGTCCTTTCGAGTAAATTAGCGATAATTGGTAAACTGCAGCGGCTGGCCGTAGTCCTGGTCGCGCAGGAACTGAATCACCGTCTGAAGAGCATCCTTAGAGGCCGAGGTAACGCGCAGTTTATCGGCCTCGATGATCACCTTGACCTTGAGCTTTTGATCCTTGATGTCCTTATTGATCTTCTTGGCGGTCGCCTGGTCAATGCCCTCGACGATATGGCCAAACACGCGCACGGTACCGCCCGAAGCCGCCTGCGGCGCGTCCCAAGAGACAGCCTTGAGGTCGATGCCGCGCTTGATGAGCTTAGAGCTCAACACGTCAATGATCTGCTTGGAGACAAAATCGGCCGGGGCATTGATCGTAAAGAGCATGTCGCCCTTCGAAAGCTCGATGGTGGCGCCGGAGTCCTTGAGGTCATAGCGCTGAGAGATCTCGCGGGTGGTCTGCTGGAAGGCGTTATCGACCTCCTGCATATTGACCTCGGACACAACGTCGAAGCTGGAATCTTTAGCCATGGTTCTTCCTTTCGGTACGGGGAGCCTTAGTAGCTGTCGTACGAATAGTCATCTGAATCGTTTGCAGTCTGGCCATCGGATGCCGTGTCGGTACCGTCGGCAGATTGGGCGTCGGTACCGTCGGTAGACTGGGCGTCGGTGCCGTCGGCAGCATCAGTGCCGTCGGTACTCTCGCCATCCTCGGACTCTTCGGTCTCCTTCTTGGGAACGGTAATGGTCACGCGCGCCACACCCGACGTCTTGGTGTCGTAGCGAACCTTTTCACCGTTCTTGGTAACCGTAACATCGGAGGGCTTGGACGTGGTGATCTCGATCGAGGACTCGGGCGTGTACTCCTGCTCAAAGGGACCGGTCGCCTGGGCGCCGTAGACCGATTTACCGTCGACCTTGACCTCAATCCAGGCGGTCTTGCCCTTGGCAACGGAAACCTTGACCTTGATGACCTCGTCCTCTTCCTTTTTTACCGTCGCCTTGGCGGCATCGGAATCGGCAGAATCCGTCGCCTCGTCGGTGCCTTCATCCTCGTCAACAGATTCGGTCTTCTTGGAAGACTTCTTGGTCGTCGTCTTGGTGGCCGCGGGCGTCTCAGGCGTCGACTCGGGTGCAGAAGAGCCGCAGCCACGCAGGAGGACCACGATGAGCAAAATCAGCAGCAGCGCAACGGCACCGATGCCTGCGTAAACGATACGCGGATCGAGTCCGTTGTTCTGGGAGACGCGCCCGCCGCTGCGTGCGCGACTGGAGCCGCCACGCCCATTCCCCTGCGGCATACGGCCGCGACCGCTATCGGGACGACCACGATAGCCGCCTTGGCTCTGCGAGCCGCGCTGGCCAGAACGCGGCGCAAGCTCACCACGGTTCTGATAGCCACGCTGGCCAGAGCGAGGCGCCGAAGAGCGCTGCCCGTAAGGCTGCGATTGCGAACGGAGGCGCGGCGTCACCTGCGTGGTATCGGCGTCGGCGTAACCACCGTGGGAACGCCCGGCAGAAACTCCGCGATAACCACGACCGGAGTAGCCACCGTCGCCGTAACCGGCGCGGGGATCGCGACTCAACCCGCGAGCGGCGGGAAGCGCACGGTCATCAGGCATGGGCGTACTGCGAAAGCGATCTCGCTGAGAACGAATCTCCTCGCTGGAGCCCGTCTCGGTGATATAGCCCGCCTGCGGAGGGCGCTGGCCGTACCGCGTCGAGCGACCACCCTGAACCATCAGAAAGCGTCCGTTATCGACCGACGAACGCGAGTTAACGTAGCCGGCAGCATCCTGAAAACGACCGCCCTGCTGCGAGGTCTCGCGTTCATATGCCATGAGGTCATCAAAATAAGCGTTGACGACCTCGCGCGGGTTAAGCCCCAAAAAGCGAGCATAGCTCGAAATCATGCCCTGCGCATAGCCGCGCGGGGGCATCGATGCAAAGTTACCGGTCTCGAAAAACTCGATGATCTGCGGCCTGATTTTGATGGTGTTGGCGACCTGCTGGATGGAAAGGCCCATCCGGCGACGCTGCTCGAGCAGCATGTCACCAAAGCGTGCAGCCATCAGAATCCTCCAAACTCACGATCTTCACGTGCCATCTCGGCGTCGACAGACTCCAGCGCGGCAAGCCCCTCCTCGTCCAGCAGGACCTCGCGCGGCTTGGAACCATCGGGCGGGCCGACAACACCCTTTTCTTCCAGCATGTCCATAATACGCCCGGCGCGCGCATAGCCAACCTTGAGGCGGCGTTGCAGCCCAGATGTGGAGCCCAGCTGCGATTCCACCACAATATGGGCGGCCTCCCAGATAAGAGGGTCGTCATCTTGCGGCTCGGCAACGCCCGTGCGAACAACGCCGCCACCAGCCATGGACATGGAAGCGGGCGCCACGGCAGACAGGATCTCCTCGTGGTAGTCGGGCTCGCTTTGCGACTTAACGAACTCGACGATCTCGTTGATCTCGTCGTCCGAGACAAAACAGCCCTGGATACGGCGGGGCTTGCCCCAGTCGACTTTTGAGAACAGCATGTCGCCCAAACCAGTAAGCTTTTCGGCGCCCATCTGGTCGATAATGACGCGGGAATCGATGCCCGTAGCCACGTTAAAGGCGATACGGTTGGTGATGTTGGCCTTAATAAGGCCCGTCACCACGTTGGAGCTGGGGCGCTGCGTAGCCACGATAAGGTGAATACCGGCAGCACGGCCCAGCTGGGCGATACGGACGATCGAGGCCTCGACATCCTTGCCGGCTACCATCATCAGGTCCGAAAGCTCGTCGATGATGATGACCAGATAGGGCATCTTTTGCGGCGGGTTATCGTAATGCTCAAACTCGCCGGCGGCCTGCTTTTCGTTATAGGTCGAGATCTTGCGCACGTTAAGGCGCTCGAAGACCTTCAGGCGGCGCTCCATCTCGGACACCGCCCACTGCAAGGCACTCGCGGCCTGCTTGGGCTCGGTCACTACGGGCACGTAAAGGTGCGGCAGGCCGTTATAGCCTGCGAGCTCGACGCGCTTGGGGTCGACCATGATCAAGCGAACGTCCTCGGGAAGCGCGCGCATGAGCAGGGTCGTGATGATGGAGTTGATCATGACCGACTTACCGGAACCCGTGGTACCGGCGATCAGCAGATGGGGCATCTTGGCGAGGTCGGCGACAACCGGCGTGCCCTCGGCATCGCGACCGATGGCAAGCTCGAGCGGACCGCCCTTCACATAGGGAAGTACGTCGCCTAGGTTGACGTTCTGACGCTTGCGATTGGGAATCTCGATACCAACGAGCGAGGTGCCGGGAATCGGCGCAAAGATGCGCACCGACTGGGCGGCAAGCGAAAGCGCGATATCGTCCTCGAGACTCGAGATCTTGCTCACGCGCTCGCCCTCACCGGGCTGCAGCTTAAAAGTCGTGACCGTGGGGCCGGCAATCCAGCCGACGACGCGGGCGCTACGGCCAAACTCAAGCAAGGTGGACTGCAACGACTCGGCAGTCTGTTCCAGCTCCTTGTCAGAAGACGCGGAGGACGCCGACTGCGGGTTGGCATGCAGGATTTCGAGCGGCGGAAGCTTGAGGCCGTCCTCTTGGTCGCCCTCGGCATCGGCATTGGTACCGTCCGCTCCCCCATCGCCGGCTGCAACAGGAGCAGCGGAAGCCGTGGGGGCGGAGGCATCGGAAACCTTGGGATGCTTTAGGAAGTCAGGGATCTGCGGAGCTGCCGAAACGGGATTCACGGCAAATGGCGGCTCTGACTCGTCAGCCTTGTCCGGGTCGTCTTCCATCGAAAACTGTCCGGTGACCTGTCCTGCGTTGGCGCGGCGACGCGGCAGCAAGGTGGTCTTGGCGGTCTCGAGCGGAGCCTCGTCGTAATCGTCATCGCCCTCAGTGAGTTCAATTTCGCTATCGGACCAAGACGGGTCAGGCTCGCTCGTGTTGAGCTTGGGCGCGGCCTTGCCCTTCTTGGCATGGCGACGCGGCAGCAGCGTGGTCTTGGCGCGCTCGGCCTCCACGGCCTCGGACACGTCGACAAACGGGTCATCGTCCTCGTCGTCATCCAAAACCGGGTCGGCATCGCCACCCATGAACGTGGTCACCGCGGCGTCAGCCCCCTTCTGGCGCAGAATGCTCAGGTGCGGACGGGCAACGCCGGGAACCGACAGGGCCTCTTCATCGCCCCACGGGCTCGCGTTGACATCGGCACGACGGCGCTCGGCAAAATCGGCAGCGCGATCACGTGCGGAGCGCAAAACGCCACCCACCGAAAAGCCAATGATGACCAGGCCAACGACGACAAGGCCCAGCAAGACAACCATAGCGATAGGTTTACCCAGGGCGTTTTGCAAGGCACTTGCGATAAAGGCGCCAATGTAGCCGCCCGAGGCGGAAAGGTTCTGCGGCGTAAACATGAGGTCGCACGAGTCGGTCGTACCCGGAACCATCAACGATAGGATAGAAACAATGGCCACAAAGACCACGGCACCACCCGCGACCGAGCGAATGTTGAGCGGCGAGTCCTCACCCAAAAAGAGCGTGGCGGCAAACAGCAAGATGACGATCGGCAGCACGTAGGCGCCCAGACCAAAGCCGAGGTGATAGAAACCGGCAACCGCAGCTGTCACGGGTGCCGTTGCCGGAGAAATCACGGCAATGAAGGACGCAATCGCCAAAACGGCAATGATAACGCCGGCGATATCGCGATTGGCCGAAGGCTCGACCAGGGGTTCGAACTCATCGAACTCGGACTCGTGGCCCTTATTGGCACGCAGATGGGAACCGGCACCCTTAGCAGATGCCGGTTGGTTGTTGGATTTGTTGCCTTTGGCGTTTTGTGCAGATCCGCGCGCCAAACTAAACCTCCATGACGACTGGGATGATCATCGGACGGGTGCGCGTGCGGCTCCAGATAAAGTTGGAGAGCGAATCGCGCACGGCCTTGCGAATGGCATCGGAGCCGCTACTGGTAAAGCTAAACTTGCCCTTCTCGATCGTCTTCATGATGGCTGCGGAGGCATCCTCGGAGAACTGGTCGTCGATGGCAAACGAAACGCCGCGGCCCGAAAACTCGATAGCCTCGATCTTCTTGTGCTTGAGCGAGACGATGGCAACAGCCGTGACCATACCGTCGTTGGCGAGCTTTTGGCGATCGCGAAGGACGATGGGGTCGGTATCGCCGATGCGCAAACCGTCGACGTAGACGACGCCGGACTCGACGGGCGCACCGCGTTTGACGATACCGCCACGCATCTCGAGCGTGTCGCCGTTATCAAGGATAAAGATGTGATCGTCCTTGATGCCCATCTTACGGGCAAGCTGGGCATGGGCGCGCAGATGCACGGCTTCGCCGTGAACCGGCATAAAGTAGGTGGGCTTGGCCATGGCCATCAGAAGCTTGAGCTCCTCCTGGCTGCCATGGCCCGAGACATGGACGAGGGCACGGGACTTATCCCAGACGTCGCAGCCAAGCTTGGCCAGGCTGTTGACGACCTGCTGAACTGCCTTCTCGTTGCCGGGAACGGGAGTTGCCGAGAGGATGACGGTATCGCCCTCGTGGATAGAGTTGCCGAGAGGATGACGGTATCGCCCTCGTGGATGGAGAGCGTCTTGTGCTCGCCGTTGGCCATGCGGGACAGGGCCGACAGCGGCTCGCCCTGAGAACCGGTGCACATGACGACGATCTTATCGTCGGGCAGGTTATCGATATCGAAGGCATCGATGATATCGGCATCGTCGATGTTGAGATAGCCAAGCTCACGCGCCACGCGGGTGTTGGTGAGCATGGAACGTCCGGTCACGACGACCTTGCGGCCACACTTGCGGGCGGCATCGCAGATCTGCTGCAGGCGATGGATGTGGCTCGAGAACGACGCGACGAACACGCGGCCCGGCGCGTTCTTGATGGCGTGCAGCAGGTTGGGGCCGACCTCGGCCTCGGACTTGGTAAAGCCAGGAACCGTGGCGTTGGTGGAGTCGGAAAGCAGCAGGTCGATGCCCTGCTTGGCAAAGCGGCTGATGGCGGCATAGTCGGGCGTGACGCCGTCGATGGGCGTCTGGTCGAGCTTAAAGTCGCCCGTGTGCATAACGGTGCCCTGGTTGGTGCGAATAAACACGCCCAAAGCACCCGGAATGGAGTGCGTCATGGAGAAGAAGTCGAGCGAGATGCCACCGAGATTGACGTGGCTGCCGCCCTTGACCTCACGGAACTTGGGCGCGCGAATGCGGAACTCGGAGAGCTTACCCTCGATAAAACCGAGCGTCAGCTTGCTCGAGAAGATGGGCACCTTGTTGTTGAGGTCCTGCAGCAGGTACGGAAGCGAACCGGTGTGGTCCTCGTGGCCGTGGGTGACGACGATGCCGCGGAGCTTCTCCTCGTTCTCCAGGACATAGGTGTAGTCGGGAAGCACCAGGTCGATACCGGGCTGGGAGTCGTCGGGGAACATGAGGCCGGCGTCGACGAGCACCATGTCGTCGCCGCACTCGAAGACCGTCATGTTCTTGCCGATGCCGTCAAGGCCGCCGAGCGGAATGATCTTCAAGGGAGATGATTTTTTAGCTGCCATAGGTTCGTGTGGTTTCCTTTCTTCGAAACGGGTCTGGAACAACCGACGGGGCGCTTCTGGCAAACCGACCGCCGGGAACGTACAAACATGCATCACAGAGTCGATGCAGTAACCACAGTATGATACCCATTTGCCCACCAACAGACCACCCATGCATCAAAGCCCCATCTGAACCGGTCTATCCCGCCGGTTTCCCGTGGGGCGGGCACTGATGAAGTTTCCTGCTCTACAGTCCTGCTCACGACGGAGGCCACATTAAGTGGCCTCCTGTTCGTGCGGAACTCGCGATAAACTTCATCAGTGCCCGCCCCACGGGAAACCTGCCAAAACAAGACAGGATTATTTTGGTCGGTTTTATCTGGAAGATGCTGCTGCGGCTATCTACAGATCTGAAATCTGACTACTGAATAGACCGTCTAACTAAATAGCAAGCGGCATTAACCAGCCCTTTTGCTTGCGCCCGGGAGGGCCGTATATGAAGTTTATCGCGAGTTCCGCACGCAAAGGAAAGCACTTAATGTGCTTTCCGTCTTGCGCAGGACTGTAGAGCAGGAAACTTCATATGCGTCCCTCCCGGGCGCAAGCAAAAGGGCGACCCCTGTCCGGAGTCGCCCTTGTTGAGCTGCTTATGCGTAGCCGTTACTCGGCGTCGTGGTGACGGCGGGGTTTGCGGCCTCCGTTGTCGCCGGGACGGCGCGGACGGTCGCTGCGCTCGGAGCGCTCGCGACGCGGACGCTCACGGCGCTGGAAGTGCTCGCCATCGCCCTCGGAGGAACCCTCAGAGCGAGCCGGGGCCTCGGGCTTGTCGAGACGATCAAGCGAGATCTTGCCGCGATCGTCGACCTCGATGACGACGACCTTGACCTCGTCGCCCACGTTGAGAACGTCCTCGACCTTCTCCACGCGGCCCTTGGCGACGCGGGAGATGTGCAGCAGGCCGTCCTTGCCAGGCAGCAGGTTGACGAAGGCGCCGAAGGGCTGGATGGAGACCACGCGACCGGTGTACTCCTCGCCCGGCTCGGGAACCTTGATGATGAGCTTGATGCGCTCGACGGCCTGGTCGACGGACTCGCCGGTGCCGCCGACAAAGACGGTGCCGTCCTCCTGGATGTCGACCGAAGCGCCGGTCTCGTCCTGGATACCGCGGATGACCTTGCCGCCGGAGCCAATGACGTCGCGAATCTTATCGGTAGGAACCTGGATGGAGACGATGCGCGGAGCGGTGCTGCGTGTGGTGTGGCGCGGCTCGGGAATCACATCGAGCATCTTCTGCAGGATGAAGGCGCGACCCTCCTTGGCCTGCTGCAGGGCGCGGGCCAGGATGTCGAAGGTTAGGCCGGTGGCCTTGTTATCCATCTGCAGGGCGGTGATGCCCTCGGTGGTGCCGGTGACCTTAAAGTCCATGTCGCCCAAGAAGTCCTCGAGACCCTGGATATCGGACAGGACCACGGTCTTTCCCTCCTCCTGGATCAGACCCATGGCGATACCGGAGACCGGGCGCTTAATGGGCACGCCGCCGTCCATAAGGGCGAGCGTGGAGCCGCAGGTCGAAGCCATCGAAGAGGAGCCGTTGGACTCCATGACCTCGGAGACGACGCGGATGGCGTAGGGGAACTCGTTCTCGTCGGGGAGCACCGGGAGCAGAGCGCGCTCGGCAAGGTTGCCGTGACCGATCTCGCGACGCTTGGGGCTGCCCATGCGGCCGGTCTCGCCGGTGCAGAACGGCGGGAAGTTATAGTGGTGCATATAGCGCTTGCCCTCGGTGGGCTCGATGGTATCCAGACGCTGGCCCTCGTTGAGCATGCCGAGCGACAGGACGGAGAGCACCTGGGTCTGGCCACGCTGGAACAGACCGGAGCCGTGAACGAGCGGCAGGTAGTTATCCTTCACCATGATGGGACGGATCTCGTCTGCAGCACGGCCATCGACGCGCTCGCCAGTCTCGACGACCATGGTGCGCATGGCCTTCTTCTCGAGCTTCTTGAGCGCCACGGGGATCTCGCGCTCCCAAGCGGCCTGCTCCTCCTCGGTAAACTCGGCGCGGATGGACTCCTTCAGAGCCTCGACCTTACCGATACGAGAGAGCTTGTCGGCGTCGCGAAGGGCAGCTGCCATCTCGTCGTAGTGGGCAAAGATGCGCTCCTGGACCTCCTCGACGGGCTGGTCGAGCGGGTACTCCTTCTTGACGATGGGGCCGTTGACCTGCTCCCACTCGGCGACGAACTCGTCCTGGGCCTGGCAGAAGGCAGCAAGGGCCTCCTGGCCAAACTTCATGGCGGCGAGCATGTCGTCCTCGGAGATCTCCTCGGCGCCGGCCTCGACCATCGAGATGAAGTCGGCAGAGCCGCCCAGCTCCAGGTCCAGATCGGAGTTCTCGCGCTCCTCGTAGGTGGGGTTGACGATAAACTCGCCAGTCTCCACGTTACGGCCGATGCGCACGCAGGCAAGCGGGCCCTCGAAGGGCACGCCACCGAGCGTCATGGCCAGGGAAGCACCCATGACGTTGATGACGTCGAAGGGGTTGACCTGGTCGGCGACGAGCGAGGTGGCGACGATGTGCACCTCGTTGCGGAAGCCGTCCGGGAAACTCGGGCGGATCGGACGGTCGATCATGCGCGCGGTGAGCGTGGCCTTCTCGCTGGGACGTCCCTCACGCTTGAGGTAACCACCCGGGATGCGGCCAGCGGCGTACATCTTCTCGTTGAAGTCGACGGTCAGCGGGAAGAAGTCGTAGTTCTTGCGCTCCTTGGAGACGACCACGGTGTCGAGCATCGTGGTGTCGCCCTGCTTGACCAGGCAGGCGCCGGTGGCCTGCTTGGCAAGCTCGCCCGACTCAAAGGTGTAGGTCTTGCCGTACAGCTCAAAGGTCTTGGATACGAGTGTCATTGTTCTCCTTTACCCCACAGGCCCCTTGCCTGCGGGCTTCTCATGTGACGCGGGCCCCCTGCCCCCGCCACGCTTCAGAGCGTGATTGTTCGCGCCCTTACACAAAAAGAGCGCCCCGCTGCGCAGGACGCTCTTAGCATGTACAAATCCTTACTGGATGTTGTCGCGGATGCCCAGAGCCTTGATGAGCTCACGGTACTCGACGATGTCGTTCTTCTTAATGTAGGAGAGAAGACGACGACGACGGCCGACGAGCATGAGCAGGCCACGACGGGTGTGGAAGTCCTTCTGGTGGGACTTCATGTGCTCGGTCAGCTCCTTGATGCGCTCGGACAGGATGGCGACCTGAACCTTGGGGTTGCCGGTGTCGACCGGGGTGTTACCGAACTGGGCAGTCAGCTCCGCCTTGCGCTCTTTGGAAACAGTCATTGTTTCACCTTTCGTTTCTTATCGCCCTCGGGCGACGCTATTCGCCTCGGACTGGGAAGCCGCCGGTGGAGCGAGCATCCAAGATCGAGGTACCAACAGGTCGGTATGTTACCACAAGCAGCCCACGCCTGCGCATCATCACCGACCCAACATGAATTCCATCGCACGGAGGCGCTGATCGGTATGAGTTGCCGCCCAGACATGCGAAAGCCCCAACAAAAAAGCGGCAGTATGGGGATCAACCCTCTCGGCCATGAGCGCATCGAAGGTCATGGACATGAGGGCGCGCAGCCACGCGACCTCACCGGTCGACACCAGCTCGGCACCCGGAACGCTCGACGCACACGACCCGCACATGAGACCGCCCGCCTGGGGCGAAAAATACGACAGCATGGGGTCTCCGCACAGCACGCAGGCCGAAAAATCGGGTCGGTAGCCAACGTGCGACAGCAGCTTAAACACATATGCCGCCACAAGTAGATCCATGTGCGCCGTGTCGAGCCCGCTGCCCACCAGGGCAAGCGCTCGCTGCGTGATGGCAAAGGTAAACGGGTCCTCGGCGTCCTCAAACGAGCACACGCGCGCGACCTCGGCGATTGCGCTTGCGGCGCAAGTCGTCTCGTAATCGGGCGCTGCGCCGAGCGGCGCCTCCATAAGCTCGGCCTGCGAAACCACGTCAAGCGACCGTCCATGCGCGAGCAGCATATCGACGGTACAGAACAGCTCGCAGCGCGCAGCCAGGCGCCCACCGGGTTTGCGGGCGCCCTTTGCCACTGCGCGAACCTGCCGACCCCGTTCGTCAAGCATCGTCAGGATCAGGTCCGTCTCTTTGAGCTTCGTCTTGTCGAGGACGAGCGCCTTCGTGCGATATGTCCGGGAGCCTGCCATGCGCGCCGCGCGTCCTTAGTCCTCGGCGTTGTAGCCAAAGCGGCGAATCTGGGCCTCGTCGTCACGCCAGCCGGCCTTGACCTTCACGTCCAGCTCCAAAAAGACCTGCGTGCCAAAGATGCGCTCAAGATCGCGGCGAGCGTCGATACCGATATGTTTGATCATCTCGCCGCCCTTGCCGATGATGATGCCCTTTTGGCCCTCGCGCTCGACGTAAATGGTAGCGTGCACGCGCAGCACCTTCTTGGTCTGCTCGAGCGCATCGCAGATCACGCCAACGGAGTGCGGGATCTCATCACGGGTGCGGCGCAAGACCTTCTCGCGCACAAACTCGGCAACGAGCGTCTCATCGGAAGCGTCGGTACCCATGTCCTCGGGGAACCAACGCGGACCCTCGGGCAAAAAGTGCGCAACGGTCTCGATAAAGGCATCGACGTTGAAGTTCTTGACCGACGACGTCACGATCTCGTCGTCATATTCCATAAGCTCGTGGGCGGCCTTAAGCTGCTCCATGACCTGTGCGGGGTCGGCCTCATCGGCCTTGGTGAGCACCAGGACCTTCTTGCAACGGGCGCATCTGACGCGCTCGGCAACCCAGGCGTCTCCCCTGCCGATCGGCTTGGTGGCATCAATCAAAAACGCGACGACATCGACATCGTTCAGCTCGAACA
>CABQKL010000043.1 GCA_902464645.1 uncultured Collinsella sp. | reverse complement strand
CCTCGGGCATAATGGAGCGCGAGAGGAGCACGCATGAATGAGCGCATTTTGGTAGTTGATGACGAGAAGGCCATCGCCGACCTGGTCGGTATCTACCTTACAAAAGAGGGCTTTGATGTTCAGATTGCCTATAGCGGAGCAGATGCTGCCAAGGCGATTTTGGAGCAGGAGTTCGATCTGGCGCTGCTGGACGTCATGCTGCCCGATATCGACGGCTTTGAGTTGCTGCGCACCATCCGCGCTGGCCATACCTATCCCGTTATTATGCTGACGGCGCGCGATGCCCAGCAGGATAAGATCGAGGGCCTCTCACTGGGTGCAGACGATTACGTGGTCAAGCCGTTCCGTCCGCTGGAGCTCATAGCGCGCGTTCATGCTCAACTCCGTCGTTACACCAGCTACGGCAGCCGCGCACAGGCGGTCGAATCGCCGACCATCCAGCTCGATGGCCTCGAGATCAACCGCGATGCTCGTTGTGTGACGGTGGACGGTGCACCGGTGCGCCTCACGCCCATCGAGTATTCCATCTTGCTGTATCTGGTCGAGCATCGTGGCAGCGTGGTGGCCGTGGGGGACCTGTTCCGCGCGGTGTGGAACGAGGATTTTATGCCCGGCTCCAACAATACGGTGATGGTGCACATCCGCCATCTGCGCGAAAAGATCGGCGATGATGCCCAAAAGCCGCGCTTTATCAAAAACGTCTGGGGCGTCGGCTACATAATCGAATAACGCCTTTGGTGGTGGGGAAGTGGATATGACAAAAGACGATAGACGGGTATTCGAGGTGCCCGATCGACTCTTTGAATACATAAGGGCGGTCGTCGACAACCGCGCGCTTGCGACGGTGCTGCTCTTTTTGCTGAGTCTGCTACTCATCGGCATTGACAATATTGTTGGCATCCTGGCAGTTCTGCTCATTGGCTTCTTGCTGATCGATCGATTCGAAATCGTTCGCCGCTGCGTGGTAATCGGCGGTGCCGCGTGGACGATTACGCTGGCGATCGGGGCCATGGCGCTTGGCGGTATTGGCGAGCCCGTGTTCTTTGATGCCGCCTTTGTGTTCAACATGCTCGGCTTTGTGCTGGCGCTCGCCGTCTGTGTCCTGTTCTTTTGCGGGCGCGCCCTGTATTACCAGGGTTATGAGCAAGGCGAGCAGCATGCCGACCGCGTGGTCGCCGCCCGTATTCAGGACCGTCTGATCGATAGCCCTGACACGTGGGATACCATCGACGGCGACTTTCTCGAGGTCGAGGGTGCGCTCAATCGGGCGCGCGATTGTGAGCGCAAGGTTCAACAGGCCCTGCGCGACGAATCGCATCGCAAAGATGATCTGGTTACGTACCTGGCGCACGACCTGCGTACGCCGCTCGCCAGTGTGGTGGGCTATCTTTCGCTCCTGCAGGAGGCTCCCGATTTGCCGCTTGAGCAGCGTGCGCGCTTTACAGGCGTGGCACTCGACAAGGCCCACCGGCTCGACGCGCTCATCGAGGAGTTCTTCGACATCACGCGTTTCGATTTCCACGATATCGTGCTTACCCGCGCCTACGTCGATTTGGGGCTATTGCTGGCGCAGGTGGCCGACGAGTTCTATCCCATTCTCAACGAACAGCACAAGGAAGCCCAGGTTGATATCTGCGAGGACCTGACGGTGCTCGTGGACGGCGACAAGATGGCTCGCGTATTCAACAACATCATGAAAAACGCCGTTGCCTATAGCTATGAAGGCTCGATGATCACGATCGAGGCCAGGCGTTTGGGCGACGGTGGCGTACGCGTACGATTTGTAAACCAAGGCGATCCGATCCCTGAGCCAAAGCTCAAGGTAATCTTTGAGAAGTTCTATCGCCTGGATGCAGCGCGTGCGACCAATCGCGGCGGTGCTGGGCTGGGGCTTGCCATCGCCAAGGAGATTGTATGCGCGCATGGCGGTACCATCGCGTGCGAATCGACGTCCGAGCATACCGTCTTTACCATCGAGCTGCCCGCCGCGTAGCGTAGGCGCCTTTACAAACACCTGACAATGCGTTCACGTGCATATGAGCCGCGATCTCTACTATCGATACTGCTGAACTGATATCGATGTGGAGGTATGCGGTATGACGGCTGCTGCGGCCATGGAGCCCACGGAGCTCGAGGAGCTAATGGAGGCGCAAGCCGAGGCTGCGCACGAGCGCGAAGTCGGGGACGCGACTCGTCCCACGGCGCAGGATCTTGCCGCCTCGCCGACGCGCATCGACGTCAAGGGCCTCGACCTGTTCTATGGCGACCACCACGCGCTCAGGGACGTGTCCATCAAGATCCGCGACAAGCAGATCACCTCGTTTATCGGTCCTTCGGGCTGCGGTAAGTCGACGCTGCTGCGTTGCTTTAACCGCATGAACGACGGCATCAAGGACTGTCGCATCGAGGGCAAGATCGCGCTCGACGGCCAGGATATCCTGGGCGACTACGACATCTGCCGTCTGCGCCAGCGCGTGGGCATGGTGTTCCAGCGCCCTAACCCATTTCCTATGAGCATCTACGACAACGTCGCGTATGGTCCGCGCGGCATGGGCGTGCGCGATCGCGCCGTTCTGGATGAGCTGGTCGAGGACTCTCTTCGTCGCGCTGCGCTATGGGATGAGGTCAAGGACAAGCTCAAGGAGTCGGGGCTGGGCCTTTCGGGCGGGCAGCAGCAGCGTCTGTGCATCGCCCGCGCGCTTGCCGTGCAACCCGATATTCTTCTGATGGACGAGCCCACGAGCGCTCTCGATCCCGTGTCGACGCTGGTGGTTGAGCAGCTGGCCTGCGAGCTCAAAGAGACCTGCACGCTCGTGGTCGTTACGCACAATATGCAGCAGGCGGCGCGCATCTCCGACTCGGTCGCGTTTTTCTTGCTGGGTGAGTTGGTAGAGCACGCGCCCACCGCTCAGCTCTTCAAAAATCCCACCGACCCGCGCACGGCGGATTATTTGACGGGACGTTTTGGCTGATACCATCTAGTAAAGGTACCTTTAGGGTTAAGATGCGGTCATGCCGGCCGCAAAGGGGTTCAACATGATCTATTACGTCGAGGACGATGACAACATCAGGGATTTGACGGTCTATGCGCTGCGCAAGCAGGGGATCGAGGCCGAAGGCTTTTCGTGCGATGGCGAGTTTAAGGCCGCCGTGGTGCGACGGGTACCCGATGCCGTCTTGCTCGACATCATGCTGCCCGATACCGACGGTTTGGCAATTATGCGTCGCCTGCGCGCCGACCGCCTGACGGCGACGGTGCCCATCATGATGCTCACTGCCAAGGATACCGAGCTCGATAAGGTGATGGCGCTCGATGGCGGTGCCGACGATTATCTGACCAAGCCGTTTTCGCTCATGGAGCTTGCCAGCCGTTGCCGTGCGCTGCTGCGCCGCGGCGGCATGGTCAAACAGGCAAGCGATGTGCTCAGCGTGGGCGATATCGTGCTTTCGCCCAGCCATCGCGAAGTGACCGTTGCCGGCGAGCCGCTCAAACTCACCTTGCGCGAGTTCGATTTGCTCGAATATCTTATGCGCAAGCCCGGCGTGGTCTTTACCCGCGAGTCGCTGCTGCAGAGCGTGTGGGGCTGGGACTTCGATGGCGGCTCGCGTACCGTCGACGTGCACGTGCAGACGCTTCGCCAAAAGCTCGGCGAGCGTGCCGGCGCTATCGAGACGGTGCGCGGCGTGGGCTATCGCCTGGCGGAGCCTTCCGCCGGTAGCGATACTGAAGATGCCGTCGCTGCGGCAGCAGCATCGGAGGAGTAGTCCGTGGTCTTTGCCCCTCAGGGAAAACACACGCTCTCGCATCGCGTGTTTGCGACGATATTTGTCTGCGCTATGTCCGTCATTTTGGCGTTTACGGTGCTGGGCGCGTTCTTCGTGCAAAACACCTTGGCAGATGCCACGAGTGCCAACCTTTCGCAAGAAACCGAGCTTATTGCCGCCGCCTTAAACGAGCAGAAGGAACCCATCGCATTCTTGCGAAGTCTCGATCGCGAGGACCTTCGTATCACGCTGATCAATAAGGATGGATCGGTCGCCTACGACAACGAGGCGTCTCCTTCCACGTTGCCCAACCATGGCGATCGCCCCGAGGTCGTTGAGGCCCTTGAGAGCGGTTCGGGCTCCGCGGAGCGCTCGAGCGCCACGCTCGACGAGATTATGCTATATCGCGCCGTCGCCCTTGATAACGGTCAGGTCGTTCGTTTGGCACAGGCTCAGCCTGGCGTTGCGGCGATTTTGCTCTCGTTGGTGGCGCCGATGCTGCTTATCGCGGTGGCGGGCGCGGTGCTCTCGTTTTTCCTTGCGCGTCGCGAATCCCGTGCCATCATTGCGCCGCTGCAGGAGGTCGATTTGGACCATCCGCGCCGTAGCTATGAACATGCCTACGCCGAGATGGTTCCCATGCTCGAGCGCATTGAGTCGCAGCGCCAGGAGCTTAAACGCCAGATGGCGGTGCTGGCCGATAACGACCGCATGCGTCGTGAGTTCACGGCCAATATCACTCATGAGCTCAAGACCCCGCTTACCGCGATTTCGGGCTACGCCGAGCTTATTGCAAACGGCATGGTTGAGGGCGAGGACGATCTGCGCAACTTTGGCGGTCGCATCTATCGCGAGGCGGGCCGCCTGGCAGCGCTCGTTAACGACATCCTCACGCTTTCCAACTTGGATGAGGCGGAGCGAGCATCCGAGGGCGAGGCGGTGCCTATTGGGTCCACAGAGCCCATCGAGCTCTCTCGCGCCATTTTGACGGTGGAACAGCGTCTTGAGCAGGTTGCCCGGCAGTCGAATGTGACCATTGGGCACGAGACGAAGCCCGTGGTGATCGAAGGTGTGTCGCGCCTGATCGATGAGCTGATCTATAACCTGGCCAGTAACGCTATTCGCTATAACCAGCCCGGTGGCACGGTTACGCTTCGATGTGGGACCAATGATGAGGGCCATCCGTACCTGACGGTTGCCGATACAGGTATCGGCATCGCGCCCGAGGAGCAGGGCAAGGTGTTCGAGCGCTTCTATCGCGTGGACAAGAGCCGCTCCAAGGCACGTGGCGGAACAGGCTTGGGTCTGGCCATCGTTAAGCATGCCGCCGTGTATCATCATGCTTCGCTCGACCTATCGAGCGAGCTGGGTGTGGGGACTACCATCACGGTGACGTTTCCCGTACAGCAGGACGAATCATTTGCGTAGCAATGCAGCAAACGTGTTGTTTTGACGCCGCACCGGGGTTGCCGATGCGGCGTTATTATTGCGCAACATTGCCGTATGTGCTGTATCTTATGTATAGAGTTCGGACTTGGCAGAAAGATGCGATATGATACGAGCAGTTTTGTCGATATGAACTAGGGAAATGAAAGGCAAGCTGCATGACCCTTCTCGAACTGTTCCAGCTGCTTAAAAAGCACCTCAAGCTGGTCATCGCCCTTCCGGTGATTTGCGCGGTCGCCATGGGCATCGTGTCCTTCACCATGATGGACAACACCTACACCGCCACGACGAGCATGTACGTTCTCGCCAAGACCGACGATAGCAGTCAAATGAGCTACACCGATCTTTCGGCGAGCCAGATGCTTTCCAACGATATCGCCACGCTGCTCGATAGCGATAGCGTTAAGGGTGGTGCTGCCAAGGATCTGGGCCTCGCCGATCTGGACGACTACAAGATTTCCGTTTCCTCCGAGACCACGACGCGCGTCATCACGCTTTCGGTGACGGGCACCGATGCCGAGGAGACGGCAGAGGTGGCAAGGGCCATGGCCAGCTCGGTGAGCACGGTCGCCCAGAACGTCGGTGCCGCTCAGAGCATCAACGTTATCGATAAGGCTAAGACCCCCGAATCCCCCAGTGGTCCCAAGCGCACGCTGTACGTCGCCGTCGCGTTCCTCGCCGGCGTCTTTATCGCAATTGCCTATGTCGTTTTGGCAGATATGCTCAACACGCGCATCCGCGGTGTCGAAGAGGCAGAAGAGCTCCTTGGTATTCCCGTTGTTGGCCGAATTCCGGCTATGAAAGGTGGTAAATAGGCATGGCTAGGGCTAAGAACACCGATAAGCTCGTTGTACAGAATGCCGCCAAGACCCTTCTGGCCAACATTCGCTTTGCGAGCGTGGATGACCCCATCCGCACCATTACCGTTACGTCCTCGATTCCCAACGAGGGAAAGACTACGGTTTCCATCAACTTGGCCCAGGCTATCGCCACCAGCGGCAAGAGCGTTCTTCTGGTCGAGGGAGATATGCGTCGCAGGTCTCTTTCCGACATGCTTGGTGTCCGTTCGCATGGCGGACTCTACGCAGTCCTGTCCGAGCAGATTTCCATCGACCAGGCAATCGTCGAGACGGGTCAGAAGAACTTCTATTTCCTCGATGCGGAGCCTCACATTCCCAATCCTGCTGACATCATCGTGTCTCACCGTTTTGCCAAGCTGGTTAAGGCACTGTCTGCCAAGTTCCAGTATGTCATCTTTGACGCTCCTCCGGTCGGCACCTTCATCGATGCTGCCGAGATCGCCAGCCTGACTGACGGCACACTGTTTGTGGTGCGCGAGGACTTTACCAAGCGCGAAGAGGCGCTCAACGCTATCGCCCAGCTTAAGAAGTCCGAGAAGGTCAAGCTCATCGGTACCGTCATGAATTACTGTGAGACCGAGACCAGCGAGTATTACTATTCTTACTACACCAAGGACGGTAAGAAGGTAAAGAACGGTTCCGCTGCTCAGGGTGCTTCTAAAAAGGGGATCTTTACCAACCGGGCAAACGTTTAGTTGATTAAGGCCGACCTATGCGCGACATTCATTGTCATATCTTGCCGGGTGTAGACGACGGTGCTGCCGATCTCGATGAGAGCTTGGCGATGCTTGCGGCTGCCAAACAGGCTGGCGTAACCAGAATTGTCTGCACCCCGCACTGCCGAGATCCCTATTTTGACTACGACAAGATGTGGGATGCCTTTGAGCTATTGCGGGATAACGCAGATGGTTTTCCGCTTCAGATGGGCTTTGAGGTCAACCACCGAAAGCTTGTCGAGCTGGGCATCGACGCCGCGGAATACCTGCATTTCGATGGCACCAATGAGTTCCTGCTTGAGCTTTCGACGCATGCTGATCCCTATGCGTTTAGAGAGTACGAGAGTACGATTTACGATTTGCAATGCCGCGGCTACCAGGTGATCATCGCTCATCCCGAGCGATATCGTGCTGTTCAAAAGGATGTGAGCGTGGCGGAGCGTCTGGTCGATATGGGTTGCAAGCTGCAGGCTTCGGCTGATTTTATTGCCGGCGGGCGTTTTGGTCGCGAGAAAAAGCCGGCGCAGCGCCTGTTTGACGAGGGCTTGTACAGCTTTATCGCAAGCGACGCCCACAATGTTCGCCACTACGATTACCTAGCAAAGGCGCGGGCCAAGTTTAGCGTGCGAGGCGCTCACTTTCGCTAAAATCTGTCCCTAACGTTTGCTTTGAACGGAGGGGCGACCATGGATATTCAAATTAAGACGGGATGCTTTGACGGCGCGGCGCTGGTGCGCCGCGCCGTCTTTATGGACGAACAGGGTTACGAAAACGAGTTCGACCAGATCGATGAGGCTTCTGACTGCATTCATGTGACGCTGTGTGTTGATGGTCAACTCGCCGGCTGCTCGCGCGTGTTTCCCGAGGAGCTGGAGCGCGCGGCAAATGCGGAAGCCCCGGTGTCGCCGGCATGCGACATGGACGAAGGCGTTGCGGCGGGGGAGACCTACATTATGGGGCGCGTCGCCGTGCTGCCGGCTATGCGTCGTCGCGGACTGGCGAGTGTGATCGTCGAGGCCAGCGCTGCGTGTGCACGCGATGCCGGCGCTAAACTTATTAAGCTGCATGCGCAGGAATACGTGTTGCCGCTCTATGCAAAGGCGGGCTACACGCAAATTGCCCCGGTAGACTACGAAGACGAGGGACAGCCCCATGTCTGGATGGCCAAGCGCGTTGATGGCAGATAGGGACGTTCCTTTTCTGCCGGCAGTTGGGGCACTCCTTGGCAATTGGCGCATCAGAGCGCTCTGACATACAGTTTTTCGATTCCGTATGTATATATGCGCGCTAATGGGTTATAAAATCTAAGTCTGAACATAGCAGGTCTGCGATGCGGCTCGGGCAACCGGGCCGTTTTTGCGGACGGGGGTAGCGCGAAAGGACTGCACATGCGTCAATTTAAGACCGAGAGCAAAAAACTGCTCGACCTCATGATCAACTCCATCTACACCAATAAGGAAATCTTCCTGCGCGAGCTTATCTCTAACGCGAGCGACGCCGTCGACAAGCTCAACTTTAAGAGCCTGCAGGACCCGAGTGTCAAGCTCGATCAGGGCGACCTGGCTATTCGCGTCTCCTTTGATAAAGACGCCCGCACCATTACCATCTCGGATAACGGCATTGGCATGACCGCCGAGGAGCTCGAGCGCAACCTGGGCACCATCGCCCATTCCGGCTCCGAGGAGTTTAAGACCGAGAACGCCGAGCAGCAGGGCTCCGATGTGGACATTATCGGTCAGTTTGGCGTGGGCTTCTACTCGGCCTTTATGGTCGCCAGCCATGTGAAGGTCGTGAGCCGCGCCTATGGCGAGGATACCGCCCACGTTTGGGAGTCCGACGGTCTTGAGGGTTACACCATCGAGGATGGCGAGCGTGCCGAGCACGGTACCGATGTCATTCTGACGCTGCGTGAGAACGAGAAGCTCGACGCCGACGGCGAGGCCGAGACCTACGATCGCTTCCTGACCGAGTGGGGCCTCAAGAGCCTGATTCAGCAGTACAGCAACTATGTGCGCTACCCGATTCAGATGATGGTGAGCAAGAGCCGCCAGAAACCCAAGCCCGAGGACGCCGGCGACGATTACAAGCCCGAGTACGAGGACTACCAGGAGCTCGAGACCATCAACTCCATGACGCCAATCTGGAAGAAGCGCAGCTCCGACGTTGAACAGAAGGATTACAACGAGTTCTACAAGTCCACGTTCCACGACTTTGACGATCCGGCGCGCACCATCAGCTTCCATGCTGAGGGCACGCTCGAGTATGACGCCCTGCTGTTTGTGCCGGGCCGCGCGCCGTTCGATCTGTACAGTAAGGACTACGAGAAGGGCCTGGCGCTCTACAGCTCCAACGTTCTGATCATGGAGAAGTGCGACGACCTGCTGCCCGACTACTACAACTTTGTCCGCGGTGTCGTGGATTCCGCCGACGTGTCGCTCAACATCTCGCGCGAGACGCTGCAGCAGAACCGTCAGCTCAAGGCCATCGCCAAGCGTGTGGAAAAGAAGATCACCGCCGACCTTGAGGATATGCGTGACAACGACCGCGAGGCCTACGAGAAGTTCTTTGAGAACTTTGGCCGCGGTCTTAAGTACGGCATCTACTCGAGCTATGGCATGAAGGCCGATGAGCTCGCCGACCTGCTGCTGTTCTGGTCTGCCAAGGAGCAGAAGATGATTACCCTGGCCGAGTATGCCAAGGGCATGCCCGAGGATCAGAAGGCCATTTACTACGCCGCCGGCGACTCGCGTGAGCGCTTGGCCAAGATGCCCGTGGTAAAGGGCGTGCTCGACCGCGGCTATGACGTGCTGCTGCTGACGCAGGATGTGGATGAGTTCACGTTCCAGGCCATGCGTGAGTACGCTGCCGCCGATATGCCCAAGATCTACGAGGACGATGCTGCCCGCGAGGCTGCCGAGAAGGCCGTTGCCGACGGTGCTGAGCCCGAGGTCGAGGATCGTCACTTGGAGCTCAAGAACGTCGCGACCGGTGATCTTGACCTGGCGACCGAGGACGAGAAGAAGGAGGCCGAGGACGCCACCAAGGAGAACGAGGACCTCTTTAGCGCCATGAAGGAGGCGCTCGGCGACAAGGTCGAGAAGGTCGCCGTCTCTGCGCGCCTGACCGATGCTCCCGCGTGCATCACCACCGAGGGCCCGCTTTCGCTCGAGATGGAGAAGGTGCTCCAGAAGGGTCCCGAGGGCGCGCCCGACGGTATGCCCAAGAGCCAGCGCGTGCTCGAGCTCAACGCCAAGCACCCGGTCTTTGCCAAGCTCGTCGCTGCCCAGAAGGCGGGCGACACCGACAAGATCAAGCAGTACTCCGGCCTGCTCTATGACCAGGCCCTGCTGGTCGAGGGTATTCTGCCCGAGGACCCCGTGGCCTTCGCGGCATCTGTTTGCAACTTGATGTAGTTAGGTAGTTACGCGGTTTTACCAAACCGCGTAACGGCTCGACGCTGCAAACGCCCCTAAGCGGCAATCTGACGTTCAATCGTCGGTCGCGTACCGAAGTACGCTTCCCTCCTCTTTCGCGTCACCTTGCTCGCTTAGGGGCGTTTTCGCTGACTTATGCTCAACCAGCGACGCTTTCGTGGTCCTAAGTAGTCATTGGGGGCGTTTTTGTTTGACTAGTCGTTTAAGAACGTCCCCGATGCAATTTGAATTGCTAATTTGTGCGGGTTGTGGTTTTGTGACATGCTGAAATTAAAGATACTGTACAACTGTACGTTAATTCGTCTTCGTAGTATATTGCTACCCGCAAAACTCAATACCATTGTGCTCTGAGACGCTAAAGCGCCTACGTACAATGGTTGTCGATAGTACGATTTGATTCAACGACAGGATGGATGGCCCAAGCGTGAGTCTCGGCAGCAAACTATCCGATGCAAAGGTCTCCTTTGCGATATTCAAGCGCGACATTAAGCGACTACTTGTGAACCCCGTCGCCTTGGTGGTTACCCTCGGCGTGTGCGTTATTCCCTCGCTGTATGCCTGGTACAACATCGTGGCAAACTGGGATCCGTACGGAAACACTCAGGGTATCAAGATTGCCATCGCCAACAACGATCAGGGCACCCAAAACGACCTGGTGGGTGAGCTCAACGCGGGTGATAAGGTCGTCGATCAGCTCAAGGAGAACGATCAGTTGGGCTGGACCTTCGTCGATTCGGCGGCCGACGCCAAGGAGGGCGTCGAGAGCGGTGAGTACTATGCGGCCATCGTAATCCCCAAGAACTTCTCGGATAACCTGGTCTCGATGCTCGACGGCAACTACCATCAGCCCAAGCTTACGTACTACGTCAATGAGAAAAAGAGCGCTATTGCACCCAAGGTTACCGACACCGGTGCAAACACCATCGAGCAGCAGATTAACTCGGAGTTCGTCTCCACGGTGGGTGAGACCGTTGCCAGTATTGCCAAGGATGCCGGAGTCGATTTAAAGGACAAGGCAACCCAGGCTCAGGATTCGTTGGCCGGTTCGGTATCAGAGGCTTCTGACACGTTGGGCGAAGTGCGCGATTCGATTGGCGACATGAATGCCGCCATCGATAAGACGAGTGGTTCCATTGCCTCGGCAGATGCAGCACTTGCCGGTCTGCAGGGTCAGGCGCCGTCGCTGACGCAGGCGATCTCCCAGGGCAACGACCTGCTGGGCGAGGCTCGCGCCACGGCGGGTAACTCTGTCGCCTCGCTCTCCAAGGCGCTCTCGGAAGGCAGCCTTGCGCTCACCAAGACGTCAGCCTCCGCGAACGCTGCGATTGGCAAGCTGACGGGCACGATCACATCTACGACCACCCGCATCGACAACTCGCTCGAGTCTCTCCAGGCGACGATCGACCACAATAAGGCCGTTATCGGGCACTTGGAAATTCTCGTCAATGACACGTCGACAGGTTCCAAGGAAATTGACGCGCGCATTGTATCGACCATCGATTTGCTCCGCAAGCAGAATGAAAAGCTTCAGAGCATCAAGGACGGTCTGTCTGCACAGTCGAGCGCCATGGCGAATGACGCCGCGGCTGTCTCGGGTGCCAGCGACGCTATCAATAACGCAATCCAGACCGGTGCGACCAACCTTGGCCAGGCCCAGACGGACCTGGGTCAAAACGCGCTGCCGAAGGCCTCGAGCGCGCTTGATTCATTTGCCGCCGTCTCGGGTGATCTGACGGGAATCGTGTCTGGCCTCACGCCTACTATTGCAAGTGCGCGCGGTACACTTTCGCAACTCAACGCTACGCTCGGTCAGGCCAAGACCACGCTGTCCCAGACCGACGCCTCGCTTGCCAAGGTCCAGGACAAGCTCGCCACCGCCGCCAACGACATCGCGGCGCTGCAGACCTCCGAGTCCATGGGCGAGCTGGCCGACCTGATGGGCGTCGACGTCGATGACGTTGCTGACTTCATGGCATCTCCGGTCGAGCTGACCTCCAAGTCGATCTATCCGGTTAAGAGCTTCGGCTCGGGCATTGCTCCTTTCTACACCAATCTGGCGCTTTGGGTGGGCGGCTACGTGCTCATCGCCATTTACAAGCTCGAGGTCGATCGCGAAGGCGTTGGCAGCTTTACCGCGCGTCAGGGCTACTTTGGCCGCTGGTTGCTCCTGGTGATCCTGGGCGCGTTGCAGGCCATTATCGTTACGGTGGGAGATCTTGTCATTGGTGTACAGTGCGTCAGTCCGCTCCTATTTGTGCTGGGCGGCATCGCCATCTCATTTACGTACGTCAACATCATTTACGCGTTGTCCACTACGTTTAAGCATATCGGCAAGGCAATCGGCGTCATTCTTGTCATCGTGCAGATCCCGGGTTCGTCGGGCATGTACCCCATCGAGATGATGCCCGGCTTCTTCCGGTGGCTGCACCCGCTGCTGCCCTTTACCTATGGCATCAATCTGCTGCGTGAGACGGTCGGCGGCATGTATTCGTTCAACTACCTGTTTAACCTGTGCATTCTGGGCGTGTTCTTGATCGTGGCGCTCTTTATCGGCCTGCAGCTGCGTCCGCTGCTGCTCAACCTCAACCTGCTCTTTGATAAACAGCTTTCCACGACCGGTATGATGATTTGCGAGTCTAACGACCTGCCGCGCGAGCGCTACTCCTTGCGAACGGCCATGCGCGTCGTGCTCGATTCCGATTCGTACCGTCGCGAACTGCTCGATCATGCGGTCGCCTTTGAACATCGCTACCCGTACTACATCAAGGGCGGTTTTGCCGCCGTGGTGGGCGTTCAGGTCCTGCTCTTTGTCCTGTCGACGGTTCTCGATATCGACAATAACGGCAAGATCATCCTGCTTGTCATTTGGATCATCTCGGTTATTGCCATCTGCGGCTGGCTTATCAATATCGAATATATCCGCGCGAGCCTCAATACCCAGATGCGCATCTCGGCGCTTTCCGATGAGGACCTGCGTCGCGAGATGCGCGAGCACACGGCCGCCATTCCTGCCGCCCGCCGCATGTTTGGCCTCAACGCCAGCGAGCGTGATGCCAAGGGTGGCGATCAGTCCACGGGCCGCTTGCCGCATATAGGCTCGCACCATAAATCTCAGGGCAGCGACAGCACAGCCACAAATGATGGAGATACCACCCCGCTTGGCAAGCACTCCAAAGGAGGTGAGGCATAAATGAAAAACATCCTGCACCTGTTTAAGCGCGATGTCCAAAACGTGTCTCGCTCCGTGATCGGCTTGGTTGTTGTGATGGGCCTGATCATCGTGCCGTGCCTGTACGCGTGGTTTAACATCGCCGGAAGCTGGGATCCCTACGGCAATACCGGCAACCTTAAAATTGCAGTGGTCAACACCGACGAGGGCTACGAGAGCGATCTGATTCCCGTCGAGGTCAACGTGGGCGAAAACGTAACCGCCACCCTGCGCGGCAACGAGAACTTCGACTGGGTCGTTCTCAACGACCGTGATAAGGCGATTGAGGGCGTTAAGTCGGGCGCGTACTACGCTGCCGTCGTTATCCCTAAAACGTTTAGCGCCGACATGATGACGCTTTTCTCGACCGAGGTGAAGCACGCCGATATCGAGTTCTATGAGAACCAGAAGGCCAACGCCATCGCGCAGATCGTGACTGAAAAGGGTTCGAGCGCCGTCCAGAGTCAGGTCAACGAGACCTTTACCAAGACCATCACGACCATCGGCCTTAAGACCGTGTCCAGCCTGCTCGACTATATGAGCACCGACCAGGTGAGCAACTTTATCGCCAATCTGTCCTCGACGCTGGGCGATTCGGTCCAGGACCTGCAGGACGTTCAGGCCAGTGCAACGTCGCTTGCGGGCATTTTGAGTTCTACGTCCGATTCACTGACATCGGCGGGCGGCATGCTCAAACAGTCCGGATCGACCGAGGAGTCGGTGAAGCAGCTCATGCAGCATGCCGAGAGCGGTATTGCCGATTCCGAGCAAGCGCTCAAGTCTGCCAGCGATGCGATCGATGCCGCTATTGATGGGAGCGCAGGTTCGTTCGATAACGTTTCTACCGAGCTCGCAAAGGCATTCGACGCTGCAAACAAGCATGTCAATCTTACGGTGTCTCAGCTCAACGATGGTGCAGTGTCACTCAAGAACCGTGCCGACGAGATTGATGCCACGGCGAATGAGCTCCGTAGTCTTGCTGGCCAGGTGAGTAACGATAAGCTCAAGGCAGGGCTTGAGGACGCGGCTGCTGAGCTTGACAAAACCGCGACGGAGTACCGCAACAATGCCAATGAGCTGACGAACATCGCGACGTCGCTCACGAAGAGCATGGCCGAGGTCAACAGCTCGCGTGCCGAGGTCGACCAGGCCATCGCCGATGCCAAGGCGGGTATCTCGGGTGCCAAGTCCGACTACGATTCTACGTTCTCGGTTAAGGCCAAAGAGCTCAAGAAGACCATTTCGGGCGTTCTGGATTCCCTGAACGGTATCTCGGGTGACCTAGATAGCGCCGTGAGCGGTCTGACCGACGCCTCTGGTTCGCTCGCGAAGGGTCTCTCCAAGGCTGCAAGGCTCGTCAACAAGGCTTCCGATCAGCTGGGTGAGGCATCGGACAAGATTAGCGCGTTCAAGGACGAGCTCGACGGTGCCCTTATGTCGGACGATCTGGCCACGATCAAGACGATGATCGGCAACGACCCCGATGGCCTCGCCGTGTCGCTTTCCGGCCCCGTTGCGCTCGATCGCAAGCCGGTCTATCCGATCCGCAACTACGGCTCGGCCATGGCGCCGTTCTACACGATTTTGTCGCTGTGGGTGGGCTCGATTGTTCTGGCGGCCATGATGAAGGTCTCGGTTGACGATGAGCTCATCAACGAACTCATTCCCGTGCGCTTGCACGAGATCTACCTGGGCCGTTATCTGTTCTTTGGCGGTCTGGCCTTGCTGCAGGCAACGCTCGTGTGCGCGGGCGACATTCTGTTCTTTGGCATCCAGTGCGACAACCCCCTGCAGTTTGTGCTTGCCGGCTGGGTCGCGAGCCTCGTGTTCTCCAATATCGTCTACACGCTCACGGTATCGTTTGGAGATATCGGCAAGGCCCTCGCCGTCGTGCTGCTGGTCATGCAGGTCGGCGGTTCGGGCGGTACGTTCCCCATCGAGATGACCGGTCCCGTGTTCCAGGCGATCTATCCGTTCCTGCCGTTTACCCACGGCATCAACGCCATGCACGCCGCCATGGCCGGTGCCTACCATATGGAGTACTGGGTTGAGTTGGGCATTCTGGCGAGCTATCTGATTCCGTCGCTGGCCCTGGGCGTCGTCTTCCGCCGCCCGGTCATCAAAGCCAACGACTGGATCATCGAAAAGCT
>CABQKL010000042.1 GCA_902464645.1 uncultured Collinsella sp. | reverse complement strand
CCGGTGCCGATGGCCCAGATGGGCTCGTAGGCGACGACGACCTGCTTGGGGCAGGTGATCTCAAGACCAGCAAGGCCAGCCTTGACCTGGTTCACGACGTGCTCGACATAGGTGCCGGCCTCGCGGACCTCGAGGGACTCGCCGCAGCAGAAGACGGGAACAAGACCGGCGGCAACGAGGGCCTTGGCCTTCTTGTTCTGATCCTCGTCGGTCTCGTGGAAGTAGTCGCGACGCTCGGAGTGACCGATGATGCAGTAGGTGCAGCCAGCGGACTTGAGCATGTCGCAAGAGGACTCACCGGTGAAGGCACCCTTGGCCTCCCAGTACACGTTCTGTGCACCGAGGGCAATGGGGGCAGCCTGAATGCGGTCATGAACCGTAGTGATGTCGATGGTCGGAGGGCAGACGAGCACCTCGACGCCAGCCGGAACCTCGGGCAGAGCCTGAGCCAGCTCGTCGGCGAGCTTGGCGGCCTCGGCGACGTCGTTGTTCATCTTCCAGTTGCCAGCGATAAGAAGGGTGCGATTAGGCATCGAGAAGCGCCTCCACTCCGGGCAGGGCCTTACCCTCGACGAGCTCCATGGAAGCGCCACCACCGGTGGAGATCCAGCTCATCTTGTCGGCCAGGTTGAACTTGTTGACAGCCGCGACAGAGTCGCCACCGCCGATGATCGAGGTGCAGTCGGCCTCGGCGACAGCCTCGGCGATAGCCTGGGTGCCGTGAGCGAAGTTGTCGAACTCGAAGACGCCCATGGGGCCGTTCCAGAACACGGTCTTGGCGCCCTTGACGGCCTCGGCGTAAAGCTCCTCGGTCTTGGGGCCGATGTCCATACCCTCGCGGTCGTCGGGGATAGCGTCGGAAGCGACAACCTCGGGGACAGCATCCTCGCCAAAGTGATCGGCAACGCGGTTGTCGATGGGGAGCAGGATCTTGACGCCCTTCTCCTCGGCCTTCTTGAGCATCTCGCCGGCGCGCTCGACCCAGTCCTCTTCCTTGAGGGACTGACCGACGGACAGGCCCTGAGCCAGGAAGAAGGTGTAGGCCATGCCGCCACCGATGATCAGGGTGTCAGCGGAGTCGATGAGGTGATCGAGAACGCCGATCTTGGAGGAAACCTTGGAACCGCCGACGATAGCGACGAAGGGGCGCTCGGGCTCGGCGAAGATGCCGGTCAGCGTGTCGACCTCCTTCTCAAGCAGGAAGCCAGCGACGGCAGGCAGGTAAGCGGCGGGGCCCACGACGGAACCCTGGGCGCGGTGAGCGGTGCCGAAGGCATCGAGAACGAAGACGTCACCATAGGAAGCGAGCTTCTTGGCGATCTCGGGATCGTTCTTCTTCTCACGCTTATCGAAGCGGACGTTCTCGAGAACGAGAACCTTGCCCGGCTCGACGGCAGCGACAGCCTCGGCAGCCTTCTCGCCGTAAGTGTCGGCGACAAAGGCAACGTCGAGACCAGAGAGCTCGGCGAGCTTCTTGGCGACGGGCTCGAGGGACAGCTCGGGCTGGAAGCCGGTGCCATCGGGACGGCCGAGGTGGCTCATGAGGATGACGCATCGGGACGGCCGAGGTGGCTCATGAGGATGACGCGAGCGTTGTGCTCAACGAGGTAGTTGATGGTGGGCAGGGCAGCCTTGATACGGGTGGTGTCGCCAACGACGCCATCCTTGATAGGCACGTTGAAGTCAACGCGGACGAGAACGCGCTTGCCGTCGACATCGATGTCGCGGACGGTCTTCTTGGTAAAGGCCATGTTTGCTTCTACCTTTCGTACGTGTCTGCCTCCCATTACGGCAGACGATTTCTTATAAAAAGGGCGCGACCCTAGGGTGTAAGCCCTATGAGGCCGCGCCCTTCTTTAGACGCTCAACGAGCTATTCGCTAAAAGCTAAATTAAGCAACGAACTTCTCGAAGTACTTGATGGTGCGGACCATCTGAGAGGTGTAGGAGTTCTCGTTGTCGTACCAAGAGGTGACCTGAACGAGGGTCTGGCCGTTGCCGAGGTCAGAGCACATGGTCTGAGTGGCGTCGAAGATGGAGCCGTGGGTCTCGCCGACGATGTCGCGGGAGACGATCTGGTCCTCGTTGTAGGCGAAGGTATCGGGGATGGTCTCGGCGTAGGCCTTCATGGCAGCGTTGACCTCGTCGACGGTAACCTTCTTGTCAACGACGGCGTAGAGGTTGGTCAGCGAGCCGGTCGGCGTCGGGACGCGCTGGGCGGCACCGATGAGCTTACCGTTGAGCTCGGGGAGAACCAGGCCGATGGCCTTGGCAGCGCCCGTGGTGTTCGGGACGATGTTCTCGGAGCAGGCGCGGGAGCGACGGAAGTTGCCCTTGCGCTGCGGGCCGTCGAGCGGCATCTGGTCGCCGGTGAAGGCGTGGATGGTGGTCATGATGCCGGACACGATGGGAGCGAAGTCGTTGAGACCCTTGGCCATCGGGGCAAGGCAGTTGGTGGTGCAGGAAGCAGCGGAGATGATGTTGTCCTCAGCGGTCAGCGTCTCATGGTTGACGTTGTACACGATGGTGGGCAGATCGCTGCCGGCCGGAGCGGAGATGACGACCTTCTTGGCGCCAGCGTTGATGTGGGCCTGAGCCTTAGCCTTGCTGGTGTAGAAGCCGGTGCACTCGAGAACGACGTCGACGTCGAGGTCGCCCCAAGGCAGGTTGTTGGCGTCGGCCTCCTTGTAGATCTTGATCTCCTTGCCGTCAACGGTGATGGAATCCTCGCCAGCAACGACCTCGTGATCGCGAGCGTAGTTGCCCTGCGTGGAGTCGTACTTCAGCAGGTAAGCGAGCATATCGGGAGAGGTGAGGTCGTTGATAGCGACGATCTCGGAGCCCTCATGACCGAACATCTGACGGAAAGCCAGACGACCGATGCGACCGAAGCCGTTAATAGCAACCTTTACTGCCATTGTGTCTCCTTTCGTAAGGCCCCCGCGAGCTACAGCGCCCGCCGTTGAGGCCCACAAACTAACCACTCGCCTAATATACCTTTTTTTTGACTTGAATTTCACGAGAATGCTCGAAATTGAAAATCAAATTTACGTTAAAACGTTTTAAAGAATAAAATAGCAGCTAAATCCGTATATAAGTCGATACTTCAAACTACCTGTTTGCTTCAATGAGCTTTTCAAGCCTCAAAACGCGATGGTACAGGGCAGACTTCGACAAGGGAGGGTCAGCCATCTCCCCCAAATCACGCAGCGAAAGATCGGGATAGCGCTCGCGCAGGTCACAAAAGACTGCCAAGGCATCCGGAAGCGTGTCGCGCAAACCCCGCTGTTCGAGCTCATCGATCAACGCAAGCTGATGCTGGGCGGCACCCGCACTTCTGGTCTGATTGGCCAGTTCGGCATTCACGCGACGGTTTACGTCGTTCTTAACCAATTTGACCGCGCGCGCTTCCTCGATCTCGGCAACGCTGCGCTTGGCGCCGACCAGCTTTAGGAGCTGCTCGATCTCCTCGGCGCTCTTAATGTAGACAGCAAAGGATCCGCGCCGTGCATTAACACGCGCATGGACCCCAATCTGCTCCAACAAATCGCAAAGTCCCTTGGCATATTGCTCGCCCTGCACCGCAATCTCCAAATGAAAATCGCCGCGTGGATCGGCCACGAAACCGCCGGCGATGAGCGCGCCGCGGATGTAGGCAAGCCTGCAGCAGGGACGGGCAACGATGTGCCGGGGAACACCGGCGACGAGCCCTCCCCTGCGGTCGAGAATGCCCAGCAGCACCAGAGCCTTGTCCAGGTCGGGCTGATCGGGCAGGGTAATGAGATAGTTACGGACCTTATGCAAGACCGATTTACGAACGGTGAATTCCGTTTTGAGCTTAAGAATGCGATGCGTCAGTGTGATCATCGTGCGCGCGACGGCACCCGTCTCGGTCGCGACCGTCAAACGATACCGCCCGGAGCCGGCCAGCGAAAGTGTACCGCTCACACGCGTCAGGGCGGCAAGCGTCGACAAATCGCAGTATTCACATTCGGGTTCGCAGCGCGCGAGCTCGTCACGCACCTCGGCGGTAAACGACATGCAGACCTATGCTTTCGTGTTGGCGCGCGACAGGTCGCGATGGGAAATGCTCACGTGATATTGGGCGCCTTCCAAATAACGTGCCGTGGCCTCGGCGATGGCAACGCTGCGGTGTTGACCGCCCGTGCAGCCGATGGCAATAGAAAGCTGTGGCTTGCCCTCCGCGATATAGCCGGGCATGACCGTATCGAGCAGCTGCGTCCAGGCCTTCCAGAACTCCTGGGTCTTGGGATGGTCCAGAACAAAGTCGGAAACTTTCTTATCGAGACCGGTCATGGTGCGCATCTCGGGATCGTAGAACGGATTGGGCAGGAAGCGAACGTCGATCATAATGTCCGCCTCGACGGGCATGCCGTGCTTAAAGCCAAACGAGAACACGTGAACGTCCATGAGCTGCTGGTCGGACAGCTCGGAGAACGCCATGCGCAATTTGTTGCGCAGAGCAGAGGTGCGCAGACGGCTCGTGTCGATGATCATATCGGCTCGATCGCGCACGCCCTGCAGCTGCAGGCGCTCGCGCTGAATCGCATCGGCCGTAGTCTCCCCCGGCTTGGCAATGGGGTGGCGGCGGCGGTTTTCGCTATAACGACGGATCAGCACCTCGTCAGAGGCCTCGAGAAACACGATGTCGCAGCTCATCTCGCGCTCCTCGAGCGCGGCAACGGCATCGAGCAGCTCATCGAACAAGCCCTGGCTGCGCAGGTCGCAGGTGACGGCAAGATGCCTGCCCACGCCCGTATTGATGCCGACGAGTTCGGCAAGCTGGGCGATCAGACGCGGAGGCAAGTTGTCGATGCAAAAATAGCCCATGTCCTCGAACACATGCATGGCCTGCGTTCGGCCCGATCCGGACATTCCGGTGATGATGACGATATCGGGGATGCGCTCCGAGCGCTCCGCCGCATCCATGGCATCTCCCTTTTGCATGTGTGCCTCCTAAAACAAGCGCGGGACCCGGCCAGCGGATCCCGCGCGATCAATTGCCTTTATTGAGTATACCGCCCCAAGCGGATACGAGGCCTGTCTTACGCCTCAAGCGCAGCCTTGAACCAACTTGTAATACTCGTGGGGTGCGTGATGGCGGTGCCGACGACAACGGCCCAGGCGCCCGCATCAATCGCGGCGCGGGCCTCCTCGGGCGTGTGCACGCGGCCCTCGCAGATGATGGGAAGACCGGGGAATTCCTCGGTCGCCTGGCGCAGAAGCGGCAGATCGGGGCCATCAGCCATGGTGCAGTCGATAGCGGCAACACCATGAGAAAGCGTGGTGGACACCAGGTCGAAGCCCATGTCGACAGCACGACGAATATCCTCGATGGTGGCACAGTCGGCCATCAGGAGCACGCCCTCCTCGTGCAGCGGACGGAAGGTGTCCTCGACGGTCTTGCCATCGGGACGCGGGCGATCGGTGGCGTCAATCGCCACGATATCGGCACCCGCAGCAACGCAGGCGCGAGCGTGACGCAGCGTCGGCGTGATGTAGACGCCCTCGTGACCATCCTTCCACAAGCCGATGACGGGGACCTCGCAGCGGCCCTTAATGGCGGCGATGTCGGCAAGACCCTGGCAGCGAATGGCGGCGGCGCCGCCGAGCTCGCAAGCGCGAGACATTTGAGCCATGGTCTCGGGCGTGCGAAGCGGCTCGCCCATATACGCCTGAACGCTCACGACGAGCTTGCCCTTCAGGGATTGAATCAAAGGATCGACGGTCATGTTCGACTCAACCTTTCTAAAAACAGCCTTCTGAGACACCGCACCTTGACGTTCAAACCGTCGCTCGCGTACCGAAGTACGCTTCGCTCCTCTTTCACGTCAATCTGCGGCACCTCAGAAGGCGCACTTGGTAGTTATGTTTACTTCAACGATGCAAGAAGGTGTTCGGCGGCACCGATGAGCGGAGCATCACCCTCCAGAGAACCGATAAGGATCGGCGTGTCCTGAAGCGGATCGAGCGCCTGGCTGGCATAGCCCTCGTGCACCGAGTCCTTCCACGTCTGCGAACGCCAATCGGGACCTTGGTGAATCACGCCGCCCGAAAGCACGATGACCTCAGGGTCCAGAATGTTAGCGAGCGAGCCCAAGCTGGCACCCAGCGCAAAGCCGGCGTCATGGATGACCTCGGTCGCCTTTGCGTCGCCCGCACGGCACAGGTCGTTCACGTCGCGACCGACCGAAGGACGGCTGGGGTCGACGCGACCGAAGCGCTCATCGTACATACGACCAATGGAAGTGCCCGAAGCAACCGACTCTAGATGGCCAGAACGGCCGCAGGCGCAGGGAATGCCGGCGGCAGCCGAGCACTCGATGTGGCCCATATGACCGGCAGCGCCATGGAAGCCCTGCATCACGCGGCCGTTCTCGACATATGCGCCGCCGATGCCCGTGCCGATGCCCAGGCACAAGACGGAGAACTTGCCCTTGCCGACGCCCCAGTGGGCCTCACCCAGAGCATGAGCCTGCACGTCGCCCACAACGGCAACGGGAAGACCAAGGTCCTCGCGCAGACGCGGCCCCAACTGAACGCCGGACCAGCCGGGCATAATCTCGTTGGCATACGCGATGGCACCCGTCTTGGGATCGACGACGCCTGCGGCACCGATACCGACACCGAGGACCTCGACATCGGGATTCGCCTCAAGAGCAGCCTTGATGGACGCCTCGATACGTTGGAAGACGGCCTCGCCGCCCTCCTGGGCCTCAGTAGGAACCTCGGCCTCAAATACGGGATGGGGCACGCTGCCGTCAGCCGGGTACTCCATAATGGCGGTCGCGATCTTAGTTCCGCCGATATCGACAGAGCAGACGTACTTGTTCTCCATGTCGTTCTCCTTAGGAGATAAAAACAACTACAGGAAATGCGCCGTCAGGCTAGCCGTCACAGCGCGGTAAAGGTTTTCCAGGTGCCCGAGGTTGGGGTGAAAGTGGTCGGGCGTTGACCTAATGGGTCACGCCCGACCACTTGAGCCCCAAGATCGGGTGCCTGGGGAAGCTTTACAGGAGACCGTTGTCCTGGAGGACCTTCTTAATCGCCTCGACGTTCTCGCCGGTCATGGCCTTCACCGGGCGCGGCATGGTCGGGCTGTCGAAGATGCCCATGAGGTTCATAGCGGTCTTGAAGGCGCCGACACCACCGGCATAGCCCTGGACGCCCGAGGTGACATCCCAAATGTGGGAGATCTCGTTGAGGCGATCCTGCTCGGCCTTGACGGTAGCCCAGTCGCCGGCCTGAGCGGCCTTCCACTGACGCACGTAGCCCTCGGGCTCAACGTTGGCGAGACCCGGAACGGAGCCGTCGGCGCCGCCGAGGTAAGCACCGTCGACGACGACCTCGTGACCGGTGAGGATGCTCATCGGATGACCGTTCTTCTCGTTCTCCTGAACGAGGTAGCGGAACGAGATGTCATCACCCGAGGAATCCTTGACGCCGGCCAGAACGCCCTCGGCACCGAGCTTGGCAAGGAGCTTCCACGGGAGCTTGGTGTGGACACACACGGGGATGTCATAGGCGAAGATGGGCAGGTCGAGTTCCTCATGCAGGATGCGGAAGTGCTCCTCGACCTCGGTCATGCCCTGCAGGGCATAGAACGGGCAGGTGGCGACAAGCGCATCGGCACCCAGCTCCTGAGCGACCTTGCCGTGCTCGATCATGCGCTCGGTCTCGGTGTCGATGATGCCGACCAGAACAGGCACGCGGTGGTCGACGATGCGCACGGCCTCGGCGACAATCTGGCGACGGCGCTCGTCGGTAGAGAAGACGACCTCGCCCGAGGATCCCAGGAAAAACAGGCCATCGACGCCGGCATCTATCATGCGGTTGATGCTGCGCTCAAAGGAGGCAACATCAAGCTGGTGGTCTTCGGTATCGGGAACAACGACGGGAGGGATAACGCCGGTGAATTTCTGAGTTGCCACAAGAATCTCCTTAGTTGTCTGGCGAGCGGCCCTATGCCGCCCACTCTTGTTGGCAGTGTCCAGGCCGTCTAGGCCAAAGAACACGAGTAGAACGTTTGGTTAAAAAAGTCGACGACTTCGTTTTCGAACGCATTGATGCGCTCGTGAGCGTATTTGGCATAGATGATATGCCTCCGGTCACACTCAAGACCGTTGAATACGGCAAACTGACCCTTGGGATCGCTCACGGCGTCCATAAGCGATGTGCCCATGAGCACCGATCCGCGCACCCGAGACGACAGAGCCTCAAGGCCACCGGGGATTGGATTGGCAACCGCCGTGCAGGCAAGGCCCCGCTCGTCCAGAGCGGAAACCGCCAGCGCGACGCCGCCGCCAAGGCCCTCGCCCCACGCAAAAATGCGATCGGAGTCTACGCCGTCAAGATTGCGCGCAACCTTCGCCAACGCGCAGCCCCAACGGACGCGCTCGACAAAAGCGGGCGAAGCAATCCCCCGCTGCAGGTCGTCCGTACCAGCAACACCGTCGTCCAGTGCAAGCACGGCATATCCCATGGCGGCAAATCTCGTCATGTGATGCCAGCCGCGCACAGGCCGATCGATGTCGTGGAACATCAGGCACAGCGGCACGCGCTCAGATACTCGGGCACGACCAACAGGCTCAATCAAACGAGCGTGGACCGCATGGTCACCGAGCTCAAAGGAAACCTCCGAGTAACGGGCGCAGGGGTTAACAAAGTCAATCGCCGTAATGGCCAGGCCTTGAATCTCAAGATTCGAAGCGCATGTCTCTAAATCAGAAACATCTGCTTGGACATCACCGTGCCAGTCCCGATAGTCTGCGAGCCTTGACGAAACCGTTCCAGGAATTCCCACGAGCCCGGGGACTATCAGCTCATCGATATTGCTCTCGCACTTAGACATGAGCCTCCCCTCCCTCACAGAAAAACGGAATGATCAAATCATCAAAGTCCTGAATCTCCTCGTGGCCAAAGCCCTCAAAGAACTCATGACGCTTGTCGCAGGACAGGTTGTTGTACACCGCAAACTGCGTCGCCGGCGGACAGACGATATCGGCTGTGCCCGTGCCAAACAGAACGGGGCATTTGACCATGGGGGCAAAGTTCTTGGAATCGAAGTACGCCAGCTTGGCATAGGCTTCCTCGATACGGGTCGAGTCCTCGTCAAACCAGCGCGACCAATAGCGCAGGCCCTCATAGGCAATATCGTCGGCGTCCAGATCCCAAACCAGGCGGAAATCCGACAGGAAGGGATAGAGGATGGCGGCACGATTGATAAGCTCGCTGTTAAGCGCGCAGGTCGCAATGCCCAACCCGCCGCCCTGCGATGCGCCGTTCACATACACGCGGGTAAGATCGATGCCCTCGAGCTCGCGAACGATACGGCACAGAATGCAGATATCCTGGTGTAGGCGGACATAGTAGAGGTTGGCCGGGTCGCCGTCGATACCGGCGACGATATGGCCCGCGACCGTCGTGCCCTCAAATCCACCAATGTCCTCGGAAGGGCCTCCTTGGCCAGGACAATCGAGAGCAATGAGCGCCATGCCCATGCCCGCAAACGACGCCTGCTCAAACCAGCTGCGGCTCGCACCCGGATAGCCGTGGAACTGTAGCACCAGCGGCACGGGCTCGTCCGAAACCGGCTTGAGATACTTGGCATGCAGGCGTGCACCACACATGCCGGTATACCAGAGGTCGAAAAACCGACAGGTCGCGGAATCCGCAACCGAAGCCGCCTCAATCTCGTAGTCGAGCTCGACAGCGTCGGCCTCGGCCATGCGGTCCTTCCAAAAGAGATCGAAGTCCGATGGACGGGGCATAGCGCCTCGATATTCACCAAATTGCTGTTGTAGCTCTTGAGCACTTGGCATGGCTCGTGAACCCAGCCTTTCGAAATCGCAACGGAGGTGCGCCCGGCAAGGGAACCGGGCGCACGGGAGGGAAAGCGAGGCTACTCGCCGAGCTTGGGATGTAGCAGCGACGGCGCAGCGCCGAGCAGCATCTTGGTGTAGGGGTCCTGAGGGTGCTGGAAGACCTGCTTGGCCTCGCCCTGCTCGACAATCTTGCCACCATTCATAACGATGATGTCGTCAGAGATATAGCGGACCGTCTGGATGTCATGGCTGATGAACACCATGGCCAGGCCGAGCTCCTTCTTAAGGTCGGTCAGCAGGTTCAGAATCTGCGCGCGGACCGAAACGTCCAGAGCCGAGGTGGGCTCGTCGGCGATGATGGCATCGGGGTTCAGCGACAGGGCACGGGCAATTGCGACGCGCTGGCGCTGGCCGCCCGAAAGCTGGCCGGGAAGAACCTCGGCGGCGGAGCTGGGCAGACCGGTGAGCTCCAAGAGCTCCTTGACGCGCTTCTCCTGCTCGGCCTCGGTACCCAGGTTGTGGACGCGCATGGGGTCGAGCAGTTGCTCGCGAACGACCATGCGGGGGTTGAGCGCCGTGGCTGGGTTCTGGAACACGACCGAGATGACGCGGCCCATGTGGCGACGGTCCTCGGCGGTACGCTTGGTAACGTCCTTGCCCTTAAAGTAGACTTTGCCGCTCGTGGGGGCCTGCAGGCCGCACATGACGTTGGCGGTGGTGGACTTTCCGCAACCGGACTCGCCGACGATGCCGATGGTCTGTCCGGGCATGAGCTTAATCGTTACACCCTGGACGGCGTGAACCAGGTTGGGGTGCAGAATCGAGCCGGTACGGGTCCTAAAGGTGACATGGACGTCATCAAGGAAGATGATCGGCTCGACGCCGTTGACTGCGGTCTCGCTCATCTACATCACCTCCGCGTGAGGGGTCAAACCATTTGCCTTGAGCACCTCATCGGGGAGCTCGGAATAGAAGTGCTCGGTGCCGGGCACGCGCTTGAAGACCGGACGGGTGTCCAGGCCAATGCGCGGATGGCTCGAGCGGGGCGCGAAGCGATCGCCCTTGGGGAAATCGCGCGGGCTCGGAACGGCGCCGGGCACCTGGTGCAGGCGGCCCGAACCGCTCTCGATGGACAGGACGGAACCCAGAAGGCCGCGGGTGTACTCGTGAATCGGGTTGGTGAGCAGCTCCTTGGTGGGCGCCTGCTCGATAACCTGACCGGCGTACATAACCGTGATGTTATGAGCGACCTCGGCGACCAGTGCCAGGTCGTGCGAAACGAAGATCATGGCAAAGCCGAGCTTGGCCTGAAGGTCGTTAAGCAGCTTGATGACCTGCTTCTGGACGGTAACGTCCAGAGCGGTCGTGGGCTCGTCGCAGATGACCAGCTTGGGGTCGCGGGTAAGGGCCATAGCGATCAGAACGCGCTGACGCTGACCACCGGAAAGCTCATGCGGATAGCTCTCGAGCGTACGCTTGGGGTCGAGGCCCACGAGCTCCAGGAGCTCCTCGGCGCTACGGGTGCCGCCACGCTTGGTGAGCTGCTTCATCTGAGCGGAAATGAGCATGGAGGGGTTGAGCGAGGACAGGGCGTCCTGATAGACCATGGCGATATCGGTACCGCGCAGGCCGAACCACTCCTTCTTGCTCATCTTGAGCAGGTCGCGGCCCTCCCAGAGAACCTCACCGGAAAGATGCTCGTCATCGTCGGTCAGGCCCATGATGGCCAGCGTGGTGATGGACTTACCGCAGCCGGACTCGCCTACCAGGCCCATGGTCTGGCCGGGACGGACGTCAAAGTTAACGTGGTCGACGACGTTGATGTCACCGTGGTGCTCAAACTGGATGCAGAAATCGCGGACCGAAAGGATCGGCTCGACGGACTCATCGGGCACATGGCGGTCGTTACGCTTGAGTTCGACATCACGCAGAGCGCCAAGACGGGCGGACAGGGACTGAGCCTGCTCCTTGTAGGCGCGAACGGGGTCGGAGACCAGCAGGTCGGCCTCGCGGCGCTTGGAGGAGTCGGTCGGATCCAGGGCGGCGGAGGGAGCAGCGGCCATGGCGTCGGTAATGCCCTCGGAGAGGATGTTGAGCGCCAGGCAGGTGATCATGATGGCCAGGCCCGGGAACAGCGCCTGCCACCAACGGCCAGCGAGCACGCCGCCGCGGGCGTCGGCGAGGATGTTGCCCCAGGTAGCGGTGGGCTCCTGGATACCAGCGCCGATGAAGGTCAGCGAGGCCTCGAAGATGATGGCGTCGGCGACCAGGGTAACGGTGAAGACCATAATCGGGGCAATGCAGTTACGCAGAACATGCTTGATCAAAATCCACGGAGCCTTGGCGCCGGAAACGATGACCGCGCGGACATAGTCCTCGCCGTACTCGGACACGATGTTGGCGCGCACGATACGGGCAATCTGCGGAGTGTACATAAAGCCGATGGCGAAGATGATCGACGGCACTGAATTGCCCAGGATGGAGACGAAGACGGCAGCGAGGGCGATGCCCGGGATGGACATGATGATGTCCAGGATGCGCATAATCGCCTCGGAAACGGACTTGCGCGAAACCGCCGCGAGGGCGCCCACGACCGAGCCGCAAACCAGAGCCATGGCAGTGGCGCCAAAGCCGATGATCAGCGAGTAACGACCACCGTAGAGCATGCGCGACAGAATGTCGCGACCCTTATCGTCGGTACCGAAGATAAATCCGTTGCCGGGAGCCTGGCGAGCCGTAAAGATCTCGACCGGGCTATAGGGGGCAAGAAGGGGCGCCAGAATCGCAGTCAGGGCGACCAGCACCAGCACGACGGCGGCAATCTTAGAAGACAGCGTCATCTTCTTCCAGCCACCGAGCTTGAGCCCCTTGGAGGCAGCCTTCTCGAGCTGCTCGGTTTGCTTCTCTCGAATCTTTACCATAATCTACACCGTCCTGATGCGCGGGTTGATGAGCAGGTAGAGCATGTCAACCACGATGTTGATGATGATGAAGGCAAGAGCAACGACGATGACGACGCCCTGAACCAGGTTCGCCTCGTTGCCCTGAACGCCCTGCAGAATCGCAGTACCCATGCCGGGGAGGTTGAAGATAACCTCGATGACGACGGCACCGCCCATGAGGTAACCGATCTTAAGACGACGGCACCGCCCATGAGGTAACCGATCTTAAGACCGAGGGTGGTGACCGGGGTGATCAGCGCGTTGCGCAAAACGTTGATGCCGACGACGACCTTCTCGGGAACGCCGGCGCCGCGAGCCATACGGACATAGTCCTTATCGAGCTCCTCAACCATGGCCGTACGCACGATACGAGTCATCTGGCCCGTCAGCGGGAATGCCAGAGCGATAGCGGGCATAATCATACGTCCCAGATAGCCAGCCGGGTTGGTGGTGAAGTGAGGCAGAGCACCGGACGCCGGGAGCACCTTAAGGTAGGAAGAGAACAGCAGAATCAACAGAACGGCAAGCCAGAACGACGGGGTTGCCAAGCCGGCGATGGAAAAGACGCGGATCACTTGGTCCGGCCATTTATCGCGATACAGTGCCGCGATGACGCCGAGCAAAAACGAGACGACCGCGCCGATGGCAAGACCGATGAAGGTCAGCTGCATCGTGACGGGCAGGGCCGTGGAGATGCGCTTGGCAACGGAGTTGCGAGCAGCACCATAGGTGCCCATGTCACCATGGATCAGATCGCCCATGTAGCGCACGTAGCGCACGGGCCAGGGGTCGTCCAGACCATACTTCTCATGGTACTCGGCAACCGCCTCGGGCGAGGCACCGTCACCCAACGCCGTATAGGCGGGGTCGGTCTTGGAGAACGACATAAGGAAGAACACCAGGACGGTGACGCCCAATGCCATGATCGGCAGCGCCACGAGACGCCTTCCAATCAAACGTAGAAAGTTGTTCACGTTCTCTCCCCTTTCTTTTGTCGGTAGGACCAACTGGTATATGAGTATGGATACTCATTACAAGACCCGAGCGACATCGAGGCCGCCCGGGTCTTTGTTTCAACTATGAGGACGTTGCCTTACGACCGACGCCCCACATATGACTCAAGCGAGTCTTAGGCCTTGACGGTCGCGACGCCCCTGAAGGACATGCTCGTCGTGCCGATGCCCTTGAAGCCATCGAGGGCCTCGCCGTTGGGCGCGGTGGACGGATCGTCCCAGGAAGCGGAGACGGTCTTGACGTGGACAACGGGGTACAGAACGGCGTTGTCGGCGATGATGTCGAAGCACTCGTTCCACTTCTTCTGCTGCTCGTCGCCCTCGGCGGCAAGAGCCTCGTCCATGAGACCGTGGAGCTTCGCCCACTCAGCGGACTCCTTCCACGGGCAACGGGTCTGCATCCAGACGTTGTCGCCGTACCACCAGTTGAGCAGCAGGTCGGGGTCAGCGCCGAAGCAGGAAGGATCGCCAGGGGCAAGGAGGATATCGTAGGCCTCGCCGCCGTCGATGGCAGCGTAGGTGGCCGGCGAGGTATCGGTCTGGATGGTCACATCGAAGCCGAGAGCGTCGAGGTCGTTCTTGACCTGAGCGGCCATGCCCTTGATCTGCTCGTTGTCGGTGGTGCGCAGGGTGATGGCGCCCGGGGTGATGCCAGACTCCTCGATGAGCTTCTTGGCCTTCTTGGCGTCAGTCTTGTACACCGTGGAAGCCTCATGATAGTTGGTGAAGCTCTTGGGCAGGTAGCAGCTGGCAGCGGTGGCAAGGCCGGCGAAGGTGTTGGTGATCATCTTCTCGGTGTCGAGCGCGTACATGACGGCCTGACGGACCTTGACGTTGTTCCAAGGCTCCTTGGCGACGTTGAACATGATGAAGCGGGTGCCGAAGCCCTGGACGTTGTCGATCTTGCAGCCAGCGCTCTCGAGCTGGTCGACGGCGTCAGCGGTGACGAGCTCCATAACGAGCGTGGAGCCTTCCTGCTGGGCGGTAACGCGAGCGGTGGGGTCGGTCAGGATGCTGTACTGGATCTTCTTATCCTCGGCAGCATACTCACCGTTGTACTCGGGGTTGGGAACCAGGGTAATCTCGGTATCGGAGATAGAGTCGTACATCCAGGGGCCCGAACCGATCGGCTGCTTGGCGCGATCCTCCTCGGACTGAGTAGCCGGGGTAACACGGATGATGGCCAGACGATCCTTGAGCAGGGAGAAGTTGGGGACCTTGGTCTTGACCGTTACAGTGCTGGCGTCCTTGGCCTCGATGGACTCGAAGGGCTGGAAGAACGGAGCATAGGTAGCGGAAGCAGCGCAAGCGGTGTAGGAAGCGACGACGTCGTCAGCAGTGACCTCGGTGCCATCGGAGAACTTGGCGCCCTTGCGGATGGTGACCTCAAAGGTAGTGTCGTCCACGGACTTGGGATCGTCGGTGGCGAGCTCGTTGAAGGTGCTGTAGTCGTGGTAATCGATGCCGTAGAGACCCTCGACGACGTGCCAGTTAGCACCCAGGCCCACAGCGGAGCCGGTGCTGGCGGGGTCGAAGCTGGACGGAGCGTAAGCGGAACCAGCGGTAATCACACCGCCGCCACGGTTGGCGGAATCGGTGGAACCGGAAGCGGAACCCTCGTCGTTGGAGCTGCCACCGCAGCCGGTGAGACCAAGCCCTGCGACAGCAGCGACGCTGCCGGTGAGGCCGAGGAACGAACGCCTGGACATACCCTTGTTGATGATGGCCATGTCTTCTCCTATCAATAGAGAATCTTACCCGGGGGCACCTAGACTTGCCCCCGCGCAACTTGCGGACGATATATACCTTACCTACCGACGAACCCAACTGAGGTGCCGCGCTCGGTGACCGATACATACATACGCTTGAACGGTATTTACTACCGTTCACCGAATTC
>CABQKL010000041.1 GCA_902464645.1 uncultured Collinsella sp. | reverse complement strand
TGCCAAAATAAACCTGTCCCTTTTTAGCAGGTTATCGCTTCCAAAAGTGGAGGATCAGCGTGGTGCCTTTTGGTGGAGGGGGGATATTGATTAATTCGGGTACCAGTTTTTTTTAACGCCGGGAACGATGTTAAAATAACCAAAATGCTATCTAGGAGCTTTGATTTTATGGCAACCGAGGCAGCTACCCTGCAAAGCGTGACGCGCTCGTTCCTCTGGCATTCAATTATGTTGTTTATAGGGGCGGCTGGTCTGTATTGTGTGGCGCCAAGTATTTATACGGGCCTTTCTGGCACCGTTCTTATCGGTCTGCATCTGCTTTCGGGCTTCTGTGTGGGCCTCATCTCTCGCCCTGTGAGACAGGGTATTTCCAAAAGGCTTTTTGGACTTATGCTCGTAGACATTGCACTTCTTGTGATGTACACGATATCTCTTAATGTCTTTCATCAATTTCATGTTGTGGTTTCGGCGTTCGCGTTCATTTTGTTGTTACTAGCCCCCTTGCTTGTCGCTTGCTGTTCTTGGGCGCTTGGCGGTGAATTCGCAAACATACGTGCGGGATTAAAGGGGAAACATGTGGCCGATGGCTCTGCTCTCCACGGGTATCCTGAGCTCGCACTTTACAGCCCCGTTGTGCTCTTGATTGCTTTGCTTGTTGGCCTTCAGTTTCTTCTCGTCCCGTTGATGGACTCCATCGGTTCTTTCCTTTCCGTTAACGCCGAGATGGGGGTTGCTGCCTTGCTCGTCGAACCTCTTGCGTTTGGTAATGCCGCCGTTATTCTCGATACGGATTGTTTGTTTTCGCGCAATATAAACATCGGAGCTGTGCTCCTGAGCTTTGGTGGGCATCAAGAGATCGTATTGCTTCTGGTTACCGTTTTGGGCAGTATCCTTGCCAGGGCCATAACGCGATTTTTCCCTGACTTAACGAGCGCTTTTTCTGCGGCCGCCAAATTAGGAGGAAAACACTCTGCAGTTGCCGATATCCCTACGGCTTCGGGTTTTTCTCAAAGGGAGTCCGCGGTTTTCTCTATGAGGATAGAGGGAAAAACGTACGAGGAGATTGCTTCTGCCTTGGACATTTCCCCGTCTACTGCCCGTACCTATTTGTCGCGGGCCTTGACTAAAACCGGATATAAAAGCATTTCAGAGGCGACGGCTGGACTTCTCTTGTCAAAGGATGCGTGGCATCTTGACGCAACAAAAGGCCATGATCACCGTTCAGAATCGCTGGGGTCCTCATCGTTCAATCAGAACTGCAGGATAGTCTTCGTCTGCTTCCTGTTTATGTATGCGTCTGGAATGGGCATCGAGGAAATCCTCGTATGCTTCGGCTTTGAGCATGATGCGATAATCCTATCGATAGCTATAGTGCTTGTGGCCCTGTGTTGCCGTGCGGCTATACGGTGGATGTCTGAAATGCACTTGTGCCTTTCGCCTGAACTCACCCTTTCTTCGGTGTCTGTGGGTGCTGGAGCAGCGTTCTGGGTTCACGATGTGGTAAGTCGACTGTACATTTTCTTTGAGTCCGTTGGGAGCGGTGAGGCCGTTGGCGGCCTTATGCCTGCCTTACGCGTGACTGCGTTCCTTGTCGTACTTATCCTTATGGCTAATTCGCTGCTATTCTTGCGTTCGAAAGATACGGTTCGGGTGGGTGATCGACGCGATACCGTGCGTGAGGCCTTCTTGAGGCTTGGTTTCACGCCGCTTTATGCCGATATCATGACATGCGTTTTTGATGGCAATAGAACCACCGAGATTTGCGCGCATCTTAACGTTGCTTGGGGAACCGTCAAAGAGGCCAAGAGCAAGAGCTATGCCTTGCTTGGAGTTCACTCGGAGCGTGAACTTAGAGATAGGGTTTTTAGTCTTATGGCAGATGTTATAGAAAATAGCAGGTAGAAGCCTGTAGACAAATAAGATTGTAAATCCATCCTACACGTCTACAGACAGTTCTGACGATGAAGGCGATACTTCCGGACAACGGGTCCGACGACTCGTGTGTTGCGAACCGGAGGTGCTCGCTGTGAAGACCTGTGATTGCCTCACATATGTACGGCTTAATTTAGAAGTTCTTGCGCGCAACCGGGGAATTATGTTGCTGACGGCGCTGCTCGCGCTCGTATTCTGCATCCCGGTATTTCTATCCGTTCCAACGGGAGCAGATTATCTATATGGTAGAGCTTCCATCGAAGACCAGAGAGCCCTTTTGGTCTCTCAAGTCTCTGACGGCGTTTATGACACTGCCCCACAGGAGCTCAACAGCATCATTGCCGACGAAAGGGCGTGCCTTGATCGGGCGCTTGAAAGCAAGGCGGACTCCAGAGAGTATTACGATGCGATTGCCGATTACGACAATCTATTGCTCAAGGAATACCGACTCGGTTATTTGAATGGTGTTGATTCGGAGTTATCGCTTGAAGCCCAAGAACGTCTTCCCCGAGCCATATCGATGCTGGCCCATCCGGAATCGTACGACTCAACAACAAAAATGCCCGGGATGATTCTTCTCGCATATTATTGCGGCGCTGTTCCTGCAATAGCGTGGCTTTTGGTCCCGGTCCTCGTCCTCTATATGTCGCTTGAGGGGGATGGAAAGCGGTTCTACGATCGAGCGTTGTTGTCAAAGTTAGAGATGAATGCATGCCGCGTTCTCGTCTCTGGTATTGCATCGATGCTGGTTTTGGTTCTGGCGTTGGCTCCCTGTTTTGTATTGGCAACGGTGTTTAACGGTGTAGGTCAGACAGGGTACCCAGTCGTATTCATTCAGTATGGTGACGTAGTCGAAAGAACTGTGTTAGTTCAGCTAGGGCTATTTGCCGTCTTTGAAGCTGTGCTGTCGATGATGTTTGCTTGCTTGGGCGTGTGCGTGTACGCCGGAAGCAGAAACAGGGCCATTTCGTCCATGGTGATCGCTCTTGTGGGGGGCATAAGCCAGCTTCCGTTTTATGCGAGCAAAGATGCTCCATGGCATGCGTTGCTGCCGTATATGGTGTCGAGCTATTCTGCCTCTTCGTTTGCGCTCGGCGGCGCATCTTACGCCAATGGAGCGGAGGTATCTCTCGTTCCTGAAGCCAGTGCATCGCACTGCCTCTTTGCCGTGATGGGCGCGTTTGCTGTTTGCGCGTTGGGGGTCATTTCGTTTTCGTGTCTAAAAAGCAAGAATCGCTGGGCCTGGAACCATATTCGCCCGGATAGTTTGGGCGAGAAAAGCTTGCTCTCTCTGTCGCTGGATGCGTTGACGGTTGGAAAAAACCAGCTGGTAAAGGGATTGCAGTTTGATATGCCCGCTGGCCAGATATGGGGTCTTGTCGCGCCAAATGGACATGGCAAGACTACGCTACTGAATACTCTTTGGGGAGATGCTGGGCCATCAGTGCGCGTGTCAGGTTCTCTCTGTTTTCATGCAAAAGTATGCGTCGACCGTGAGGAAATGAGAAAGGTATTCTTTTTGGTTCCGAATAGGCCGTCGCTATTGATTCCATACATGACCGTCGCTTTTCATCTCGACCGATGCAGGAGAATTTGGCATTCACCTCGCACTTTGGACCAAGTGCTTGATCGCTTTGACTTGACTGGGTTGAAGAATACGCCCGTATCTAGGCTGTCTGATGGAAATAGACAATTACTTAATGTCGCGATGGCGTATATGTCCTATTGCGAAGTCGTCCTTTTGGATGAGCCCATGAATGCACTTGATGTGAGACACGTTGCGATTGTTTCGAATGCTCTTAGAGATGAAGCGGGTAGAGGAGCACATGTCATTATCTCTTCTCATCTTATCGGAAACCTCGAATCGCTCTGCGATGCCTCCGTATTGCTCACAGGGGATGACTCGCGTGTCGTTACCAGAGAAATGGGAGGTGATTCGAAGTGGATCGGTAATGTATACGCGCAGCTTTTCAAGACGAACGACAGTAAAACTAGGAAAGGAAGATAACCATGAAACGCCATGTAACGAAGAACTTTGTGAAGGCAATGTTCGCATGTTTTATGCTTACCCTGTCGATGGTCACAATTCCCGTTTGTGCGACGGCGAAACCAGATGCAGGTTCTGTCGCGCCTTGTCGTCTTGTGACAGCGGACGTCTTGGACACTTACAAGTCGTTCTCCACTGCGAACCACCCGAGCGAGAATGTTGATTGTTTCGACCAGACATACAAGAGGCTGTCTTTCAAAACTTCGTATTCTCGTACGGGGCAAACGATTCTCTATACGGGTGCAGCGTTAAGCCCACGCGGCAACGGGATGCCCGGGTTTGAGACAAAATATCAGTGCACATATCGTACCTGGTAGACAACTCTAGGATCGGATCTCTCCGAATAACTTTGTGGCGGACTTGTTTAACGCTACCGCTCCTTCGTTTATCTCAATCTGTAACATCTGACTGGCAAAAACACTTCTACCTGTTACAGATTGAGATTATTCGACGCGCGTTCTGTAACTCGTCTCGATCTGTAACAGTAAGACGGCGATTTGGTCTCCATATGTTACAGATTGAGACGAAAGAAAGCGTGAGCCAGAAAACCGCCGCGAGGGAAAGCGGCTCCCTTGCGGCGGTTGGCGTTTGCCCAGATAAAACCTGCCAAAATAAACCTGTCCCTTTTTAGCAGGTTATCGCTTCCAAAAGTGGAGGATGAGCGTGGTGCGGTTTTGCTGCTCGGTTTTGACCAAGATGTTGTGGATGTGGGTCTTGACGGTGTCCACGGCAAGGAACAGTTCGTCAGCAATCTCTTGGTTTGATTTGCCCAGCACAACCAGACGCAAAACCTCGGCCTCGCGGTTGGAGAGCTTGTAGTCGTTGGGGACGTTCTTAAACGACTAGTCAAACAAGAACGTCCCCAATAACTACCCCAAGGAATGTCCCTGACTGCCGGCAGAAAAGGAATGTCCCTAACTGCCGCATCCGGAGCAAGGCAACGCCGCATTCAGAGGACGGACGGCGAGCGGGTCGCATTTGAGACAAGGTGACGTGAAACGAAAGGGCGCTGACCTTCTGGTCGCGCCCTTGAAGTTGAACGTCAGATTGTACAGGTGCGGCCCGCGCAGCGTCGAGCCGTTACGGCGTTTGGTAAAACCGCGTAACTAAATCCGTTCCGCGATCTCGTGGATGAGGTAGTCGGTCTTTTCCCAGCCCAGGCACGGATCGGTGATCGACTTGCCAAAGACGCCGCCGTCGACCGGCTGGTTGCCGTCCTCCAGGTAGGACTCGATCATAAAGCCCTTGACCAGCTTGGAGATGGACTCGTTGCGGCGGCAGCTGTCGAGCACCTCCTTGCAAATGCGATACTGCTCCAGCGGGCGCTTACCCGAGTTGTCGTGGTTGCAGTCGATGACCGCTGCCGGATTGGCATAGCCGGCGTGCTCGGTGTAGCGTTCGGCCAGGCGCTCCAGGTGCTCGTAGTGGTAGTTGGGGTAGGTGCGACCGTCGAGACCGATGTAGCCACGCATAACGGCGTGCGCAAGCGGGTTGCCGTCGCACTCGACCTCCCAGTTGCGGAAGATGAAGCTCTGGTGCGCCTGCGCGGCGTAAATGGAGTTGAGCATAACGGTGGTGGAACCGGCAGTGGGATTCTTCATGCCGACGGGTACCGAAATGCCGCTCGACACCAGGCGATGCTCCTGGTTTTCGACCGAGCGTGCGCCCACGGCCACATAGCTCAGCAGGTCAACGAGGTACTGGTAGTTGGACGGATAGAGCATCTCGTCGGCGGTGAAGAAGCCTGTTTCCTTAATAACGCGCAGGTGCATATGGCGGATGGCCTTGACGCCCTCGAGCAGGTCGTCGGGAGCCTCGGGGTTGGGGTTGTGCAGCAGGCCCTTGTAGCCGGTGCCCTTGGTGCGCGGCTTATTGGTGTAGACGCGCGGAATGATGATGAGCTTGTCCTTGACCTCCTCGGCGGTCTTGGCCAGTCGGTTCATGTACTCGAGGACCGAATCCTCGCGGTCGGCAGAGCACGGGCCGATGATGAGCACCTTGCGTGCGTCCTCGCCGGTAAAGACTTTGGCGACCTCGGCGTCAAATGCCTGCTTTTTGGCGGTAAGCTCGGCAGAAAGCGGCATTTCCTCGCGGATCTCCATGGGGATCGGCAGCCTGCGTTTGAATTCCATGGCCATAGGGGCCTCCTCAATCTATAGAAAGAGCAATAAGCGTATTGTCGAGTGTTCGGCATTATCCGCTGTCGCATGCTAAAGTGCAAGCCCTTGCCACCCCGAAACCTGCCAAAAGGGACAGGTTTATTTTGGCAGGTTTTATATGGGGGAACGTCGGCGGATACCGGGAGGGAGTGGCGTCGTGCGGGACCCTAAGGCTATTGTCGGTTCCCCAGGAAACACCCTGCGGGCAAAAAATGCCAAATATGAGTAATGTTGCTAACCTAGTAACATATCCGTCTAGCGAGATAATAGACAAAGTGATAAATATGTTCATTAACGTTGGCACGCAGAAGCCTGCTAACGGGCGTTTTGATCAATTTGAAGGAATATCTAGGCCGCAAAGACGTCGTTTGGGGCAGTTTTGGCTGTTACTAAAAAGGTGACAGTACTCATTTTTGCCATTTTTTGCCCACGGGGCCTTGAGGGAGAGCGTCAATCAGGCCTCAGGGGAGGCGTTTCGAGGCCCAAAGGACACAAAACGGGGGCGCAGTTCATTCTGCGCCCCCGTTTTTGGGTATTGCGGTTGTTTGGCGCCAGTTTTACGCCGCTTCGTCGAACTGCGAGTTGTACAGATCGGCGTAGAAGCCACCCTGGGCGAGCAGCTCGTCGTGCGTGCCCTTTTCGACGATGTCGCCGTCGCGAATTACCAAGATCACGTCGGCGTTGCGGATCGTGGACAGGCGGTGCGCGATGACAAAGCTGGTACGGCCCTGCATCAGCGCATCCATGGCGCGCTGGATGAGCTCCTCGGTGCGGGTATCGACGTTGGATGTCGCCTCGTCCAGAATGAGCGCCGGGCGGTCGGCCAAAATGGCACGGGCAATGGTCACGAGCTGGCGCTGACCCTGCGACAGGTTAGTGCCCTCCTCGTTGATCATAAAGTCGTAGCCGCCGGCGAGCGTATGGATAAAGTGATCGCAGCGTGCGGCGCGTGCAGCGGCCTCGACCTCGGCATCGCTCGCATCGGGGCGTCCGTAGCGGATGTTCTCGCGGATGGTGCCGTTAAACAGCCAGGTATCCTGCAGCACCATGGCAAACTCGCCGCGCAGTGCCGCGCGGTCCCAGTCGCGCACGTCGACGCCCTCGACGCGCAGCGAACCGCCGTCCACGTCGTAGAAGCGCTGCAGCAGCTTGATGAGCGTGGTCTTGCCGGCGCCGGTGGGGCCGACGATGGCGATGGTTTGGCCGGGCTGTGCCTCGCAGCTAAAGTCGTGGATGATGGTCTTGTCGGGCGTGTAGCCAAACTTGACATGGTCAAACTCCACGTGGCCGGGGCGCTTCTCGGGAATCTGGGCGTCGGACTTCTGCTCCTCTTCGGGCGCGGCAAGGAACTCAAACACACGCTCGGTGGCGGCGGCCATCGACTGCATCGTGTTGCTCACGTTGCCCAGCTGCTGTACGGGTTGCGTAAAGTTGCGAACGTACTGGATAAAGCTCTGGATGTCGCCGGGCGTGGCATTGCCGGTCAGCGCGAGCTGCGCGCCCACCACGACGACGCCCACGTAGCCCATGTTGCCCACCAGGCTCATAAGCGGCATCATCAGGCCCGACAGGAACTGCGAGCGCCAGCCACTAATAAAGAGGCGGTCGTTTTGACGGTCGAACTCCTCGATCGAGGCCTCGGCGCGGTCGAACACCTGAATGACATTCTGGCCGGCAAAGTCTTCCTCGATAATGCCGTTGACGGCGCCCAGGACCTGCTGCTGCTCGCGGAAGTACGGCTGCGAGAAGTGAATCATCACCATCAAGATAATTGCGGCTGCCGGCAGCGTGAGCACGGTGACGCCGGTGAGCGGCAGGCTGATCGACAGCATCATGACGAGCACGCCGATAATCTGCGTGACGGACGTAATAAGCTGCGTCACGCTCTGGTTGAGCGACTGACCCAGCGTATCGACGTCGTTGGTGATGCGGCTGAGCACATCGCCCTTGCTGTGACCGTTGAAGTAGCTCATCGGCACGACGGCAATCTTGGCGGCGATTTCCTTGCGCATGCGGTAGCAGATCTTTTGCGTGACGCCGGTCATGAGCCAGCCCTGGACCAGGCTGCAGACAGAGCTCGCCAGATACAGGCAGAGCAAAAAGCCGAGCGTCTTGGCGATCCAGTCAAAGTCAACGTCGCCGGTGCCGTTGACCTTGGCGACCAGGCCTTCGAACAGCTTGGTCGTAACCTGGCCGAGCACCTTGGGCCCCACAATGTTAAAGATGACCGAGCACACGGCAAAGGCGACGGCGGCAAACACGGCAATCTTGTGCTGGCCGATATAGCCGAGCAGCTGCCTCATGGTGCCTTTAAAGTCCTTGGCCTTTTCGCCACGGCGCATGCCACCCATGCGGCCCATGGGTCCACGCTGACGGGTGGGCTTGGGAATTTGGGTCTTGGTCTCGTCTGCCATTAGCGCTCGCCTCCTTCCGTGACGGCTGCAATTTCTTCTTGGGTAAGCCCCAGCTCCTCGGCGGAAAGCTGCGACTGTGCGATCTCCAGGTACGCCGGGCAGCTGCGCAGCAGCTCCTCGTGCGTACCGGTGCCCACCACGTGGCCGTCGTCGAGCACGATGATCTGGTCGGCGTGCATGATGGTCGCGATGCGCTGGGCCACGACCACGAGTGCGGCGTCGGTAACGTTTTTGGCCAGCTCCTCGCGCAGGCGCGCGTCGGTCTTGTAGTCGAGGGCACTAAACGAGTCATCGAACACCACGACCTCGGGCTTTTTGGCCAACGCGCGGGCGATGGCCAGGCGCTGGCGCTGGCCGCCCGAGACATTGGATCCGCCCTGGCTGATGGGGGAGTCGTAGCCGCCCTCGCGCTCGGCGATAAAGTCCTCCGCCTGGGCGACGCGTGCCGCCTGGCGCATATCCTCGTCACTCACCATATCGCCGGCAAACTTGAGGTTGCTCTCGACGGTGCCCGAGAACAGGCGACCCTGCTGCGGGATATAACCAATACGGCGGCGTAGCTCGGAAAGGGTCATGTCACGCACGTCGATGCCGTCGAGCGAAATGCTGCCGCCTGTGACGTCGTACAGGCGCGGAATCAGCTGCACGAGCGTGGACTTGCCCGAGCCCGTGGAGCCAATGATGCCGAGCATCTGACCGGCATGCGTGGTGAAGTTCACGCCGCTGATGACATCGGCGCGGGCATCGGGATACTGGAAGCTCACGTCGCGGAAGGTGAGCTCACCGCGTGACGCGCTGGCAGCAGGCAGTTTGGGCGAGGCAGGGTCGTTGATGCTCGTGGGGCAGGTGATGACCTCTTCCACGCGCTCGGCTGCGACCTCGGCGCGGGGCAGGATGACCGAAACCATGGTGAGGATCATAAACGCCATGACGATCTGCATGGTATAGGAGATGAACGCCATCATGTTGCCGACCTGCATCACGCCGTCGGACACGCCCTGCGCGCCAAACCAGACGATAAGCACGGTGATGCAGTTCATGACGAGCATCATGAGCGGCATCATAAAGCTCATGGCGCGGTTGGTGTAGAGCTGCGTGGTCATCAGGTCGAGCGAAGCCTTGTCAAAACGCTCGAGCTCATGCTCTTCGCGGTTGAACGAGCGGATGGGCATAAGGCCGTCGAGCAGCTCGCGGGCGGTAAGGTTCACGCGGTCCACAAAGCTCTGCATCTTCTTGAACTTGGGCATGGTGAGGCCCATGAGCACGCCGACGACGGCCGAGACCGCGATGATGGCCACGGCGATGGTCCACTCCAGGCCGGTGTGGTTGGCCAGGACACGCATGACAGCGACGATGCCCATGACGGGGGCCATCAGGCACATGCGGATAAACAGGGTTGCGGCCATCTGGATCTGCTGAATGTCGTTGGTGCAGCGGGTAATGAGCGAGGCCTGGCTAAACTTGCCCACCTCGGCCGGCGAGAAGTGCATAACCTTGTTGAAGGTCTCGCGGCGCAGGTCGCGGGCGATGGAGCAGGCGGTGCGCGACGCCACGGCACCGGTCAGGATGGTGGCGACGAGCGACACCAGGCACAGGCCAAACATCGTGGTCGCCATGCGGCTCAGGTAAGCGTTCTGCACGTCGGCGGGGTCGATGCCCTGCGCTTTGTACTCTTCTTGTACGTAGGTCACGGCGCGCTGGGTCACGATGGAGCCCGACATGGAGCCCATTTTGTCTGCCATATCGTTGGCGCCCTCGACGAGCTTGCTTTGGTCTACCAGACCGCCTTCAACGCTCAGACGCAGACTCTTCATGGTGATCTTACCGCCGTCGGCATCAATCTGCTTTTGCATGTTCTGCGCGGCTGCGGCTTTCTGCTGCATCTCGGCGAGCTGCTCGGGCGTCATAGCTGCCATTTGCTCGGGCGTGGGCATGGCCTGGGCAGCGCCGCCATCGCTTGCCTCGCTGGACGTGCCGGTCATGTCGCCCATGGAGTCGGCGTCGATGCCCTGGTTGAAGGCGAGCACGACGGTCTCAGGCAGGCTCATAATGTCGGCAATCTTGCTGCCGTCGGCACGCTCTTCCTCGGTGCCCTTGTACGTTCGAATGCCGTTCTTGTCTGCCTTGCCAAACACGGCCTCCACAGCTTTGGCGTCCTTGGCGCGCATAAAGAGTTCGAGGTCGTCGAGCGATTCGGCGCGAATGGTGTCGGGCACGGGTGAGGCGATGCCGCCTTGCTGCACGCCCACGTCGACGATGTCGCTCATATAGGTAGGCAGCGCCAGGTCGGCGTTGCAGCTGATTACGATAAGTACGATAGCTGCGAACAGTGCCAGGACATGCTTTTTAAAGAGCTTGAGAATCCTCACTCGGCATCTCTCCTTTCTTGATTGCGGTCGATAATTTCGTTGGCACGTCTTAGAAGGCGCACCATCTCTTGGGTATCTGTTTCGCCGAGCTGCTCGAGGAAAGCCGCGGTGCGCTCCTCGAATTCCCGGCGTTTGATTTCGAGATCCTGGAATCCCTTGTCGGTCACCGTGACGTGTACGCGACGACGGTCGGTCTTTGAGTGCTCGCGCTCGACCCAGCCCTTGGCTTCGAGAGCGCGTAGGATATTGGCGATGCGGGCGCTCGAGACCCAGGCGCGATCGGCGAGTTCGCTCGGCGTGAGCGAACCGCCAGCGAGCATAAGGGCGCGCATGACGGCCATCTCGCCGCCGAGGGCTTTGTCCGCAAAGCGCGAAATGCGCTGATGCATGCTGCCGAACTCGGTAAGGAGCTGACGCCCAAGTTCACGGAAATCGGTATCTTCCACCGAAAACCCCTAACACTAGAAACTATTTTCGGTGAAAGATGATACCCCCGCACGCGCACCCTATACGGTAGATTTTGGGACATGCCTAGAAAACAACCTTTAGGCGATCTCCGTACACCGTCGGTATCAGCAAAGTTAGGGGTAGATCTCTGAGCACGTCCTAAAGCCCACTCAGAGGCACTTTACCCTGCTAAAGCTGGCATAACAGCTAGAGTGAACGTCGTACAAAGGCAAGGAAAAAACTAAACAAATCGGTGAACGGTAGTTGTTCACGCTCGCATTTCCTGCGGGTTTGTAAAAAACGCCCTTATGATATAAAAAAAGAAACATATAACAGCCCAGATGGAGAGGGTCGCTATGTTATCCTTCTCAAACGGGTGAAATCTTGGGTTTGGGTTGCAGTTCCAAGGTGGACAAACGTTTTTCCCTGCACCAACATGTGGTGAAGAACGGAAGAAGCCGGTAGTGCAAGCCGAAAATTCAAGAATTCAATAAGCAGCGGTGTGAGAGAGCGCCGCATTACACGTAACTAGGAGCGTGGTTACACAATGCAGGAGGCATGGGAAGGCTTCAAGGAAGGCATTTGGACGGGAGAGGTTGACGTCCGAGACTTCATCCAGAAGAACTACACCCCCTACGAGGGCGACGAGTCGTTCCTCGCCGGTCCGACCGAGCGTACCAAGGAGCTGTGGGGCGAGGTTCTCGACCTGCTGCTCAAGGAGCGCGAGCAGGGCGGTGTCCTCGATATGGACACCAAGACTGTCACGGGTATCGTGAGCCACCCCGCTGGCTACATCGATAACGCCCACCGCGAGAAGGAGACCATCGTCGGCCTCCAGACCGACAAGCCGCTCAAGCGCGCGCTGCACGTCAACGGTGGTATCCGCATCGCTTGCCAGGCTGCCAGCCAGCACGGCTACAAGGTCGACGAGAGCGTTGTCGAGCGCTACACCTTCGAGCGCAAGACTCACAACGCCGGCGTCTTCGATGTTTACACCCCCGAGATGCGTGCTTGCCGCTCGGCCCACATCATCACCGGTCTGCCCGATGGCTATGGCCGCGGCCGCATCATCGGCGACTACCGTCGTGTCGCCCTGTACGGTGTCGACTACCTGATCAAGGACAAGGAGGCCCAGAAGGCTTCCACCCCGACGGTCATGACCGCCGACAACATCCGCGACCGTGAGGAGCTGCAGGAGCAGATCCGCGCCCTCGGCGAGCTCAAGATGATGGCCGAGACCTATGGTTTCGATATTTCCAATCCTGCTACCAACACGCAGGAGGCCATCCAGTGGATGTACTTCGCCTACCTCGCTGCCGTTAAGGAGCAGAACGGCGCCGCTATGTCCATCGGCCGTACCTCCACGTTCATCGACATCTACGCTGAGCGCGACCTTGCCAACGGTACCTTCACCGAGGAGCAGATCCAGGAGTTCGTGGATCACTTCATCATGAAGCTCCGCATGGTCAAGTTTGCCCGTACCCCCGAGTACCAGGCCCTGTTCACCGGCGATCCGCAGTGGGTCACCGAGTCCATCGGCGGCATGGGTGTTGACGGCCGTACGCTCGTTACCAAGATGAGCTACCGCTACCTGCACACGCTCGAGAACATGGGCACCAGCCCCGAGCCCAACATGACCGTTCTGTGGTCGACCCGTCTGCCCGAGAACTTCAAGAAGTTCTGCGCCAAGACTTCTGTCGCCAGCTCCTCGATCCAGTACGAGAACGACGACCTCATGCGCGTTTACCACGGCGACGATTACGGCATTGCCTGCTGCGTGTCCTCCATGCGCATCGGCAAGGAGATGCAGTTCTTCGGCGCCCGCGCCAACCTGGCCAAGTGCCTGCTGTACGCACTCAACGGCGGTGTTGACGAGGTCTCCAAGAAGCAGGTCGGCCCCAAGTATCGCGCCGTCGAGGGCGATACGCTCGATTACGACGACGTTGTGGCCAAGTACAACGACATGATGAAGTGGCTCGCTGGCGTGTACGTCAACTCGCTGAACATCATTCACTACATGCACGACAAGTATTGCTACGAGCGTATCCAGATGGCTCTGCACGACAAGCACGTGCACCGCTGGTTCGCTACGGGCATCGCTGGCCTTTCCGTCGTGGCTGACTCTCTGTCCGCCATCAAGTACGCCAAGGTCCACCCCGTCCGTGACGAGAACGGCATCATCGTCGACTTCGAGACCGAGGGCGAGTTCCCCAAGTACGGTAACGACGACGACCGCGTCGACCAGATCGCTCACGACGTTGTGCATCAGTTCATGGAGTACATCCGCATGAACGACACCTACCGCAACTCCGTGCCCACGACCTCGGTTCTGACCATCACCTCCAACGTCGTGTACGGTAAGAAGACCGGCTCCACGCCCGATGGCCGCAAGGCTGGCCAGCCGTTCGCCCCGGGTGCTAACCCCATGCACAAGCGCGATAGCCACGGCGCCATCGCTTCGCTGTCTTCGGTTTCTAAGCTCCCGTTCCGTGATGCTCAGGACGGCATCTCCAACACCTTCTCCATTATCCCGAGTGCGCTCGGCAAGGAGGATCAGGTGTTCTTTGGCGATATCGACCTTGATCAGCTGGGCGAGTAACTATTGTTAGTGCTATACTAACAATAACGATTACTGATTAGCGCGCCGGTTTCGGCCGGCGCCTATTAATCGAAGGAGACACATTATGAAGGTTTCTGAAGTTTCTGAGACCCAGGCCGATAACCTGGTCCACATGCTCGACGCTTACGCCGAGAAGGGTGGCCACCACCTGAACATCAACGTCTTCAACCGTGAGACGCTGCTCGACGCTCAGGCTCACCCCGAGAAGTACCCGCAGCTGACCATCCGCGTTTCCGGCTATGCCGTGAACTTCCACACGCTCACCAAGGAGCAGCAGGACGAGGTCATTGCGCGCACCTTCCACAACAAGTTCTAAAGGGATTTAACTCCCGCAGGATCACCGGGCCGCTTTGGGTTACTTTCCAAAACGTCCTCGGACATGCAAAGGGCTCCGCTGCGCGCTTCGCGCGGCGGAGCCCTTTGCGTCCTGCGGAGTGTTTTGGAAAGTAACCCAAAGCGGCCCGGCTGGGGTCCTGTGTAGTCACCCTTTAGGCGGAACTCTCCTAATAATTTGGATGAGTCGTTTACTTACTTGTGCTGTTACCGTCTTCCCGCTGTTGTTGGGGTATGCTTTGTTCGTATGTAAACGTATGACATGTTGATAGGGGAGGGTGCTATGGCTCGCGAGGGCACTCGTTCTAAGGATTCTGCTAAGCCTGGCATCAAGGAAGTTGCAGCGGTGGCGGGGGTTTCGCCTACTACGGTATCTCGCGTGCTTAATAACCGCGGTTATATTAGCCAAGAGACCCGCGATAAGGTCCACGCCGCGATGGAGCGCATCAACTATACGCCCAACGATATCGCCCGTGCCATGCTCAACGGTCGCCTGAATCTTATCGGTATGATCGTTCCCTTTGTGAGCAGCCCGTTCCATGCTCAGGTTGTGCAGGCGGTCGAGCGCACGTTAGCGGAAAACGGCTTTAAGATGTTGCTGTGCAACAGCGCCAATCGACCCGATCTTGAGCGTTCCTATATTGACATGCTCCGCCGCAATATGGTCGACGGCGTCATCGTCAACTCCCTCAATATCGGTGCCGAGGCATATGCCGAGATGGGCTTGAGCCTGGTTGGCATCGACTGCGATCTTGGCGAGGGCTCTGTCCAGATTGCAAGTGACAGCTATGGCATTGGCGAGCTCGCCACGCGCCGTCTGATTGATGACGGCTGCAGGCGTATCCTGTGCCTGCGCAGCAATAGCCGCATGCGCATGCCTGCCAATAAGCGTACCGATGCCTACCTCGATGTTGTTGAGCAGGCCGGTTTGTCCGCGCTTGTCCGTGAGGTTGAGTTCGTTAAGCCCGACGACGAAAAGGGCGCGGTCGTTGCGAAGATCCTCGATGAGAACCCCGATATTGACGGCATCTTTGCGGGAGACGACACGATGGCGGCTATCTGTCTTAACGTGATGAAGCAGCGCGGCTTGAGCGCTCCGGGCGATATTAAGGTCGTGGGCGCGGATGGTGCCCGCCGCACTATGACGTTTATGCCTGACTTAACAACCGTTCGCCAAGATATCGATCGCATCGGAGAGCTCGCGGCGCAATCCATCATTGCTCTTATTAACGGCGAAAAGCCCGAATCGAATATCAAGCTCCCCGTTGAACTCATTGAGGGTAAAACCGCGTAGTTCATCCCGTGCCAAAAGAATTCCTCAAACACCTCTGATGACCGTTCGCCGGCATATGTCAACCGTTTGCCGACGACTGGAACTGCGAAAAGACGTATTGGTGTGAAAACGTTTGACATATGAAAACGATTGACATATCTTGCCATTGTACCGAGTT
>CABQKL010000040.1 GCA_902464645.1 uncultured Collinsella sp. | reverse complement strand
AGTGCTCGACCATACTCGCAAATGCGCAGCCCGCCATGGTGCCCGAGCCCGTCCAACCGGCAATGTCGCGGCGCGTCAGCACCACGCGATGCGTCACGTCAAGACCAACCATGGTGAGTTTGCGGCCCGAGCGCAGCACGGCGTCAGCGGCCTCGGGGTCGCTCGCCATGTTGGCCTCGGCACCCGCACTCACGTTACCGGGCACGGTCAGGGCACCGCCCATCACCACCACGCGACCGATAGACATCATCGCCGCCGCATCGCGCTCCAGGGCAAGCGCCAAGTTGGAAAGCGGACCGGTTGCCACGTAGACCAGGTCGGGGCCATAGGTGCGCGCGGCATCGATCAGGTAATCGACCGCCGCGTTGCCTTCGGCCGTCGTCGCGCCCACCGGCTCGTACGGCGAGGCGGGCACGCTTGCGCCACCAATGCCATTCTTGCCGTGGATGAGCGTGGTGGACGCCGGCGGCGTATAGGGCTCGGTCGCCTTTATGGGACGATCGGCGCCCAGGTACACCGGCACCTCGGGGCGACCCAACAGGTCGAGCACCGCCAAGCAGTTATGCGCCGACTGGTCGACGCGCACGTTGCCAAAACACGTGGTGATGCCCACGAGCTCAACCTCGGGGCTCGCGATGGCATAGGCAAGCGCCATCGCATCGTCCACACCCATATCCAGATCAAGGATCAGCTTCTTGATTGCCATTGTTCTACTCCGCTTCTCCGTTTTGTACTAAATCGTCTAAATCAAACACACGATCAACTTCGGCACGCGTGGGAATCGACTGCTGTGCGCCCAAGCGCGACACCGTCACCGCCGAGGCGCGTGCACCCGCCGCCATGCACTCAAAGAGCGGCAGGCCCTCCAGACGAGCCGCAGCAAGCGCACCGATAAACGTATCGCCCGCGGCCGTCGTATCGACCACCGCGCTCGAAAGCGCCGGCATGCGCAGCGGCTCGCCGTCGTCGCCGAGCGTAACCGACCCGGCGCCGCCCAACGTGATGACCGCAGCTCCGGCACCTTTGGCGAGCAGGGCGTTGAGTGCCGCGACGCAGCTCGCATCATCCGCGGGCAAGATGCCCGTCAGCATCTGGCACTCAGTCTCGTTGGGGCAGACCAGGTCGACCGCAGGCCAGGCCTCCGCAGGCAACTCGCAGGCAGGCGCTGGATTAAAGAATGTATAGAACCCGAGCTCGTGAGCGCAAACAAGCGCCTCGGCCGTCGCTGCAAGGTCACATTCACCCTGGGCGATAAAGACGCTTCCGGCAGCCGGGGCAATCTTGCTGGCGTCACCATCGAGTTCATCGGCCACCAGACGTCTCAGCGCGCAGGCAACGTCCTCGCCCGCAAGCGCATGGTTGGCGCCCGGTGACAGCACGATGCGGTTGTCGCCCTCGCAGCGAATGATGGTCGCCGTTCCCGTCTCCACATCATCGCGACGCGCTATAAGGCCACAGTCCACGCCGGCGTCTTGGAGCCCCGCCACGAGCGACGTGCCAAATGCGTCGCAGCCGACCGCGCCGATCATGTGCGTGCACGCGCCCATGCGCACGGCAGCTACGGCCTGGTTGGCGCCTTTGCCGCCGGCATTAGTGATAAACCCGCTGCCGCTGACGGTCTCGCCCGCACGCGGCATGCGCTCGCACGCCACCGAAAGGTCCATGTTCATGCTGCCGAACACCGCAACGATGCCGCAATCTGCCATGGAAACCTCCTCGTCCGCGAGCTCTGCACCCGCTGTTGGCCGTCAATCGTGCGCTCTCGCGCCTCTATAACTTTAGTTCACTTTGATGTGAACGCGCGCTTGAGCTTGCACCGGCAGCAAGCATTCACAGGAGCAGGCGGCTACAATGAAGGCGTGCTGATTATTCTCGTCATTGGATGAAGTTTTATGGAACAATTCCCGCGATCGAGCTCGCGCAGCTCACGCCACGCGAGCGATCAACGAGCGCCGCACGAACGTTCGCGCGCTAACCGACAAGCCACCGAGCCGCGCCGCGCCGCAGACTCTCATCGCGTGGCCGCCAACAAGGGTGACCGCACCAACAGCGCCGCAAAAGAACAGGCGCCCACGCGCCCCAAATCTCGCTATATCCCCGCCCTCGACGGCCTGCGCACGCTTGCCGTCGTCGCAGTGGTGCTCTATCACCTCAACCTCACGTGGGCTCAGGGCGGCCTGCTCGGCGTCACGATCTTCTTTGTGCTTTCGGGCTATCTGATCACGCGCTTGCTGCTCAACGAAGTCGCTAAGACCGGCCGCATCGACCTCAAGAGCTTCTGGATTCGCCGCATCCGTCGCCTGGTCCCCGCCGTGGTAACGGTAGTGTTCGTGACCTGCGCGCTGTGCACCATCTTTAACCACGTGATGCTCACCAAGATGCGCCCCGACATCCTGCCGTCGCTGTTGTTCTTCAACAACTGGTGGCAGATTGCCCAAAACGTCTCGTACTTCAATGCTCTGGGCGACCCCTCGCCGCTCACGCACTTTTGGTCGCTTGCCATCGAGGAACAGTTCTACCTGATTTGGCCGCCACTGCTGTTTGCCATGGTATCCATGCATGTGAGCAAGCCCAACACGCGCCGCGTGGTTCTGGGCCTTGCCGCGGCATCCGCCCTCGCCATGATGGTGCTTTACAACCCTGCCGCCGACCCCAGCCGCGTGTACTACGGCACCGACACCCGCGTGTTCTCGCTGCTGCTGGGTGCCTGGATGGCCTTTATCCCCGATCGCGACCTGGCGCCGGTGCGTCTCGCTCATCGTTTGGGACTCAATCGCCTGGCTGGCGCCGCCAAGCATGGCAAGAACGCCGAGGACAAGCCTGGCAAGAAGGTCGACGAATCAGCCGATACCACCCCGGCACAGCCGAGCGCCCTCGTGCGCTTTTGGTCCTCGCCCGCATCCATCGATGTGTTGGGCGTCGTGGGTCTAGTTGGCCTTGCCGCCATGGTCGCGCTCACCAACGGCTACACCGCGTTTCAGTATCGCGGCGGCACGCTGTTATGCTCCATCCTCACGCTCATGGTCATCGCGGCCTGCGTGCAGCCCCAGGGAATGGTTGCCCGCGCGCTGTCCGCCGAGCCGCTCGTGTGGGTTGGCAAGCGCTCGTACAGTATCTATCTGTGGCACTATCCACTGCTGCTGCTTATGAACCCGGTCGCCAACATCAGCGATACGCCCTGGTGGCAGTACATCTTGCAGGTACTTGTGGTGGTCGCCGTAGCCGAGTGCTCCTATCGCTTTATCGAAACACCGTTTAGGAAGGGCGCCTTCGGCCGCACTGTCGCCGAATTCCGCGATGGCACCACCACGCCCGCCAACTGGGCACGCGCGCACGTCCCTGTCTGCGCAGCCTGCACTGTCGTGTTGGTCGTTGCACTGGGCGGCCTGATCTTTGTGCCCGACACATCCGCGCTGAGCGGCGAGGGCGCCGAAATCCTAAACAAGGAAGCCAAAAACACCGCGCCCACCGACCAGCAGGCGGCCGACGACACCGACAAGGACAACGACGGCTTCCCCGATGGCTCCTACGACCTGTTGATGATCGGTGACTCCGTGTCGCTGCGCGCCGTTGATTCCTTTGACGGCGTGTTCCCGCACAGCCATATCGATGCCGAAAAGGGCCGCCAGTTTGATGCGGGCCGCGCGACATTTGAGGGCTATATCCAGCAGAACCTTGCCGGCAAGATCGTGGTCTTTGCCCTGGGCACCAACGGTTTGGTAACGGACGCCCAGGTCGATGCGATCATGGCCGACGCCGGCGAGCAGCGTATTGTCGTATTTGTAAACACGCGTAGCCCGCAGCCGTGGGTCGGGTCCACGAACCAGGCTATCGCCAACGCCGCCACGCGCTACAAAAATGTACGCGTTATCGACTGGTACGGATATAGTGCCAACCGCAATGATCTGTTCGATGGCGATGGCACGCACCTATCGACCACTGGCGTGACTGAGTACCTCAATTTGATCCACGATGCCGTCAAGAAGGACCTGCCCGTGCATCCCGAGGATCACGTCAACGATCCGCAGCCGGCAGCTGTCAAATCCGCTGCCGATGCACTCGTCAGCGCCCTCGCCTACAAACCGCACAAGCTAGGCACCGACAAGTAACGCGCAGTCAAATCTGCTTACACCCGCAGGGGGCGTCGGCCACGGCCGACGCCCCCTGCGGCAGTTAAGGACACTCCTTTTGTACCGGCACCTGGAGGCACTCCTGGCGCAGCCAATGAAGACCTCTACGGATGAATTCCAAACTGCTCCGCCGCTCCAGACATCGTTTCCGCGCCTCGCGCCTGCCCCAAACAATCAAAACAAGCCCTTTTCGCTGCAACCTCAAAGGTCTGTGGGCAAAAAGGGCAAATATGAGTACTGTTACCATTTTAATAGCAGGCAAAACCACCCAAAATGACGTCCGAGCGTCCCCTACAGCCCCCTAAAGCAGCCAACCTGACTGGTTTAGGGCGTATTGGAGCCAATTTTAATGAACATACTATTGGTTATGTTCATTATCTTCTTGGATATAAATGCTATTCACTTAGCAACAGTACTCATATTTGGCATTTTTTGCCCACTGCCATATAACTAACGCCCTATAGCAGACAAAATACAGGCCGCAGCCCATCGCTGCGGCCTGTTCGGAAGCAAAAGTGGGCGTTAAGCGCTGTAGCCCATCGCCTGCAGAACAAACATGACAACCGTCAGCACCGTAATCACGCCAATGGTCGCCCACGTGAGCACATTCCACACGCGGCCGTTGCGATTAGCGCCCATAATGTGACGATCGGCGGCAATAAGCACCTGGAACACCAAAACCACGGGCAACAGCACGCCGTTGATGACCTGCGAGGTCATCATAATCTGGAACAGGTCGACGCCGGGCATGAGCACCAGCACGGCAGAGATGCCAATGATGGCCGTAATAATGCCGCGGTAGACCGGGGCCTCGTCCCAGCTGCGATCGGCACCGCGCTCCCAGCCAAATGCCTCGCAGATAGCACTGGACGTAACGCCCGGCAGCACACAGGCGGCCAAGAAGCTCGCCGCGACCAGGCCCGAGGCAAACAGCACCGTAGACCACTGGCCCGCGATGGGCTCCAACGCGCGGGCGGCGTCGGCAGCATCGCTAATCTGAATGCCCGCGGGGAACAGCACCGTACCGGTCGTGATGATAATAAAACCGGCGATGACATCGGCGGCGATCGAGCCGCTCACGGTGTCGATACGCTGCAGCACGATATCGTCCTCGCCCGCATTCTTATCGACCACGTTGTTCTGCGCCAAGAAGATCATCCACGGCGCAATGGTGGTACCAATCGTTGCGACTACAAGCGACACGTAGCTGGGGTCATTTTGGATGTTGGGCACAACCAGGTCGACCGCCACCTCGCCCCAGCTGGGACCAGCCATAAATGCAGCGACGATGTAGGTCACAAACACGCAGCTCACCAGCAGCAGAATCTTCTCGATGCGCTGGAAGCTGCCCGACATGGTAAGCATCCAAACCAGCAGCGCCACGAGCGGCACCGAGATGCTCGCCGGCACGCCAAAGAGGGCAAGGCCGCTCGCGATACCCGCAAACTCCGAGATGGTCACGGCCGTGTTGGCGATCAGCAGCGCCGCCATGGCCAGCACGCTCCTGCGCACGCCAAAGCGCTCGCGAATGAGCGAAGCCAGGCCCTTGCCTGTGACGCAGCCACAACGCGCCGCAGTCTCCTGCGTCACGATAAGCAGCACGGTCATGACGGGAAGCATCCACAGCATCTTGTAGCCATAGCTGGCACCGGCGCTGGAATACGTGGCGATGCCGCCGGCGTCATTGCCCGAAAGCGCCGCCAGAAGGCCAGGGCCCATGGCGCCAAAGACGGCCGCGATGGTCAGCTTTTGCTTGGTGCTCGCCTTTTGCTTCGTGTTTTGCACGCGACCACCTACCCCATGACCGACATGGTGAGCAGCACTGCGGCGATGCAGTACGCCACGCATGAAATCATGACGGCAATGACGTTCATGGCGGTACCCGACGTATTGAGGTCGTGCTCGTCACGCCAGAACAGCACCATCAGGTAAATCACGGCGCTCATGTTGCCAATCAGGCAAACGATGGCCGCAATGTTAAAGCAGCCGGTAAAGAGCTGCTCTTCAAACATGGACGCGTCGGGGAATGCGGCGGTGCGCACCAGCTGGGCGCACAGGTAGGTCACGAGCGACAGAATCAGGCCCATGCCCGTGCTCTGGAAGAAGAACCCCAGATACGGCTTGGGCTCATCGTCATGGCCGTCGTACTCCAGGAAGTAGTTCTTGACGAACGACACCATACGCGAGGCAGCCAGCAGCACGAGCGGCATGGCGCACATGGGGAACACCACCAGATGCGCAGAGCCCAGCGCCGTCCCCAGCACTGTTGCCATGATGCACGAGGCAATACCCCACACGACAACCCAGTACTGGCGATGCACAAACCAGCTGAGCACATTCGTCGAGTCGTCGGACGCGCTATCGCCCGAACCGACGCCTGCGATCTGCAGGTCCTCCTGGTGCTCCTCGGCGATAACGTCCATGGCGTCGTCAAAGGTCACGATACCCAAGATGTGACGGTTCTCGTCGCAAACGGGGATGGCGACCAGGTCGTACTTGGTCATCTCGTCCGTTACGTCTTCCTGGTCATCGTCGGGCGACACATACACCAGGTCGCGATAGGCCAGCTGGCCCAGCGTGGCATCGCGGTCGGCCACGATGAGCGTGCGCAGCGAAAGGACGCCGGTGAGCATGCCGCTCGGGTCCTCGGTATAGACATAGTAGACGCTCTCGAAGTCCTCATCGAGCTTGCGGATCGCCTCGATGGCGTCACCGACCGTCGCCGTGGCGGGCAGGGAGACAAACTCCGAGGTCATGATACGGCCGGCGGTGTTGTCCTCATAGCCCAGCAGGTTACGAATCGCCTTCTCCTCCTGAACGCCCATCAAGCGCAGGAGCTTCTCGGCCTTCTCGTAATCGAGCTCGTCGATCAGGTCGGCGGCGTCGTCCGGGTCCATCATGGCCAGCATCGACGATGCATCGGTGTCGGACAGGCCCTCGAGCATCTCGGTCATAAGCTCGTCGTCATCGAACTCCGAGATGGCCTCGGCGGCCTGGGCGGTGTCGAGCTGCGCGAACACCTGCGCACGCAGGCGCGGGTCGAGCTGCTCGATAATGTCGGCGATGTCAGCAGGGTGCAGCTCGCCAAGCGTCTTGTGCGACACCGAAAGCTGGATGTTTTTAGTCGAACGGTCGAGCAGGTCCATGTAGGACCAGGCGATGATGTCCTCGCCGAGCGGTTTGCCCAGGTGCTTCATAAAGCTCTCGACGACATGCTCGAGGGCGGGGCTGATCGCGCGCAGCAGACCACGGGCGCCAACTTCGGCACCCAGCAGACGCAGCTGATTTTCGCCCGACATGGAAAACTTGATGTCGTTGACGCGCACGACCTTCATGCCCTGCGTGTCGACAATCTGCTTGTTAAGCACGTCACGGGCAAGCAAGAGTTCGGTCGGCTGCAGGTACGAAAAACGGATTTCGGTGGCCGGCGACTTAAGGTGTACGCCCGTCTCGTCGATACGGTCGACCCATTTGCGCCAGCTGATCATAAACGGCGTCTTGCCGGGTCCGCGGAACGCGAGCGACGTTACGTGCGGAAAAACTTCGCCGGTAGCAATGCCAAAATCGTTCACAACGCCGAGCTTTTCGCCATCGACGTCCAAGACCGGCAGTTTGAGCATCTCACTCAGATAATTCACTGGTGCTCCCCATCATTATCCCTTCGAACTGCGGCCATGCCGGCACGCCGTCCGTGGACTTTTAGATATGTATACGCATGCGCGGGCGGCACGCCGCTCGGCGCTCACACCCCGTACATGCGCAAGAAGCACCTGCATGGGGTCATCGACTGTATGGTCGAGGTTTGGATTTCACCTGCAGCCTTTCTCTTGACCCTTGTTATCCGCAGTAACTATAGCATCAGCATCGCGCCGTGGCGTCAAATTTATGCTCCAAACATCGCAGGCATATCAAACGCTGACGTATCCGTGACATAGTCATTGGAGACGTTCTTACATGACTAGTCTGTGGTGTCGTCATCTTCGGCGAGCTGGGGGAACACGGCGTTTTTGGGCATGGCGGCCTTCGTCAGCGAGGTGAGCTTTTTGCTCAGCGATGTATCCGTCTTGACCAGATCGCTCAATGTCACGATTTTGTAGCCGTCGGCAATAAGCCCGTCGATAATCTGCGGCAGCGCCTCGAGCGTCTGCTCGGCACATTCATCGTTATCGTTCAGCAGCACAATATTGCCCGGCGTCACCGAATCGAGCACCGTCGAGACCTGCTCGTCGGCACCGTTGAGCAGCCAGTCGCCCGAATCGATATTCCACGAGACCACGGCAGACACCAGGTCCATCGCATCAATCCAGTTTTGCTCGTCAAAGGCTGCGTAGGGAGCACGCAAAAGCATCGTCGACGTTCCGGTCGCGGACTTGATCGCCTCGGTGCCCTTCGAAACCTGTTCGCGCACCGCATCGCGATCCTTGCCCTTGAGCGATTCGTCGCTGTAACTGTTGGAGCCGACCTCGCAGCCGGCATCGACAATCGCCTTGGCCGTGGCGGGCGAGGCCTCGGCCGCATCGCCCGACAGAAAGAACGTTGCGGTGACGCCCTTTTCCTTGAGCACCTGCAAGATCTGCTTGGTCGCTCCGCTCGGGCCCTCATCAAACGTCAGCGCTACGTACTTTTCGTTGCCCTTGGGCGCCACGCTCGCGCGCTCGACCACGCAATCGGTGGCGGGCACGACCTCGCCGCGGTCCTGTGTCTTACCCGATTGCTCGCCGACCCACACCTCGGAGCGACCCTGGATACCCCACGTCTTGACATACTCGATGGCACCCGTGCCCTCGACCTTAAGCTTGGGCTCGATTACCGTCGCTTGGACCTCGTGCTTCTCGTACATGTCACGGCCGTCTTTGACCGTCACCTTCTCGCCGCCCGCAAGCTCGCGGCTTTTCCACTTGCCCTGTTTTACGCGCTTGCCGTCCACTTTTACCGACAGCTTTTCGCCGCCATGGCGAGTAAGCACGCTGTCGTCAACGGCCAGCAAGTCCCCGGCGTCGTAGGTATCGGTCAGCTCCTGATCGTCGATGAGATTTTGCAGCGTAGAGCCGACGCGCACCGCAGTCTCCTGGCCGTTGAGGACGACATCCACGCTGCGGTTGACGTAGCCCACGACAGCAGCGATGAACAGCACGAGCGCGCAACCCACGGCGATGAGCGCATAGGGCAGGCGAGACGGACGGCGGGGCGTGCGGCCGTTGCCGATGCGAGCGCTGCGGTCGCTAAAGCCGCGGCTATGGTTGAGATACATCGCGCCGGGCTTACGGTGACGCTTGCGCTGACCGCTGGGCAGCTGCCCCAGATCGCGGCGCGCCGTCGGACGCGCGCCCGAGCGTCCGTGTGAATATGATCCGTTTTGGCGCATGTGCCCTCCCCCATAAACGCAGCAAGCCGGAGCAACAGGTCTCCGGCTTGCCTCCCATCATTTGGTACGTCGCTATTTGTTAGCTTTCGACGAGCCACCGCTCGCCTTTTGATATTCGTCCTTAAAGGCCTTGAACATACCGCGCGTCTTGCCGAGCTGCTTGCCCAGCGCGCGACTGCCCTTGTCCACGGCGACCGAGCCCTTGTCATCGAGCACCTTGGCGCCCTTCTTGACCTTATCGCCCACCACGACGCTTGCCTCGGCAGCCTTTGCGGCGGCGCCGCCCGAATACCCGAGCGACTTGACCTCGTCCGAAACGATCATCGCGCCGTCCGCATAGCCGCGCAGCATCGTCGGCGGCATCTGCGTGTCGCCCACCAGCACACTCGAGGCAGTGCCGGCGGTCACGTAGAACGTCTGCACGATGCCCGAACGCGGCTTGAACTCCACATCCGAGCAATAGCCCACGACATCGCCCGACTCCGTGCGCACGTCCATGCCAACCCAGATAATGCAATCGTCCAGGTTGATGTCGAGGCGCTTGGCCGCAGCGGCATCGTAGGTGCCCTTGACGTCGTCAACCGCGATGGCGCCCTCGTAGACGCCAATGGCATCGAGCGCCACAAATCGGTCGGGGCGCTCGATCATGCCCGCGATATCGGACTGGCGCACCATAAAGCCCACCACGCGCGTACCGCCCGGGGTAAAGACCGGAAAGTGAATCTTGCCGAGCTTTTTAGGACTGCGCGGCGTGCCGTCTTTTTTGGTGCGCTTATCCTCGGTAGGCTTGCGATAGATCTTGGCGCCGACAAAATCCCCGGCGCGCATTATGCCTCGGTCGAAGGCTCCGCGGCCTCGGCGTCGGCCTCGACGGCGTTCTCGACCACGACATCGGCGGCGGGCGTCACGTTACCGCCCGAGATGGCGTCGTTGAGCTGCTCGCGCAGCTGGTCCATGCGCTCGCGGGCAAGGTCAACCTTGGCACGCAGGTCATCGGTCTTGGCGTCGACCATCGGGCCAAAATCGTTGACCGCGGCGCGGGCCTCCTCGGCACCGTGCTCGTAGGTGTCGCGCATGTTATCCCAGGCGTCGTTGGCGATATCGGCAGCCATGGCGCGGGTCTCGGCGCCCGAGCGCGGAGCCAAGGCGACGCCGATGATGGCGCCGGCGGCAGCACCGAAGAGCGCACCCGAGATAAAGTTGAAAGTCTTACCCATGTTCATTCCTCTCCTGCGGGCACCTCGGCGCCCACCGTTTGAATGCTGTCCATTATACCCGCAGCACAGCGCTTGCCGTCTCGCTCATCTGCGTACGGTAAAGGCGCAGGTACATGATGGTGATAAGCGGGTGAGCCTACTCCTGCGGCATGGCAGGCATGGCCACTGTAGCGCCCGGGTCCTCGCCGGCGCCGTCAACGAGCGGCAGCGCTCCCTCACGCGCAAGGGCAACCGGAGCCGTCGCCGCACCACCGTAGACGGCAGCGGGGGCCTCATGGCTCTCGGCGGTCGCGCCCTCGGTATCGATTACTTCCTGCGGCTCGTCGTCAAAGCTCGGGACGCCCTGGGGCTCCGCGGGCTCGACCTCGACGGCCTCCTCGGCAGGGGCATCGTTGACAGACTCGGCGGCAGCCTCGGCAGGCGCCTCGCCCTCGGTCGTGTCCCCGGCCTCGCCTTCGGCGTTCGCGGCGGCGACGGCCTCGTGCGGGTCCTTGCCCTCGGCCTCGGCGCGCATACCCAGCACCAGGTTGCGCAGGCCCGCGACCGTTCCTTCCACGTCGGGGGCAGGCTGGTCGGCGTGCAGGTACGCCCAGTCCATCATAAAGGTCGCCGAAGACAGCGCGCCGATGGCCAGCGCGTCGTCGGGACACGAAAGCTCGACCTCAAAGACACGCTCGTCGTGCTCGCTTACGCGGGTGCGGCCGCACGAAATGCTGCCGGCAAGCCCGGTCTCGTTCATGAGCTCGACCGTCACGTGCTCCAGCAGATGGCAAAGCTCGGTCTGGCCCATACAGTCCTGGAATTCGCGACCGGAATCGCCCAGGCACAGGTGCTTGGCAATCGCGGGCACCAGGTAATACACGCGCGCCGTGGCCTCGATGTCCTCCGAGGTCATGAGCGGCATGCCGGGGTTCACCAGCACGTGCGCGCAGATCTTGTCCTCGCTGACGGTGACCTTAAGGATGTTGAACAGGCCTGCCATAACTCTCCCCTACTCTTCCTTGCCCTACTCGTCGCCGTCGTGCGGGTCCGCAGAACCCGCGTCCGACGCCGCCGGCTCATCGGCCGAGGGCTCGGAATCCTTCTTATCGGTTTCGGCCGGAGCGATCACGCGAATGAGCGAGATGCGCTGGCCACGCATCGACTGCACCTTAAACTTGTACCCCGCAACCTCAAACACCTCTCCGATGTCGGGCACCGAGTCGCAAAGCTCCAAAATCCAGCCGGCGATGGTCTCATAATCATCGCTTTCCTCGAGCGGCCAACCAAGCTCAATCGCGTCATCGCACGAAAAACGCCCATCGACAAGCCACTCGCGGCGCGAAAGGCGCGTGAGGTACTTGTTGTCGGGATCGAACTCGTCCTCGATCTCGCCCACGATCTCCTCGACGATGTCCTCGATGGTGATGATGCCGGCCGTGCCGCCGTACTCGTCCACGACCACCACGATCTGGTCGTGCGAGGTCTGCATCTCGGACAGCAGCGGCAGGATGTCCTTGGTGTCGGGCACAAAGGTGGCGTCGCGCAAAAAGTCGGCGATGGGCTGGTCGCCCTTGCCGTCGAGCGAAGGCTGGATCAGGTCCTTGATGTGCGCGATGCCGGCGACGTTGTCGGGATCCTCGTGATAGACGGGGATGCGGCTAAAGCCGGTCTGGCGCATGGCGGACAGCACGTCGGCGACCGTTTCGTCGTCCTCGCACATGGTGGTGTCCACGCGCGGCACCATGACCTCGCGGGCAACGGTGTCTCCCAGGTCGAAGATCTCGTGGATCATGCGCTTTTCCTCGTCGAGCAGATCATCCTGCTCCGAGACCATGTACTTGATCTCTTCCTCCGAGACGTTCTGGCGGTCATCGGCGCTCTTGATGCGCAGGATGCGGGCCAGGCCGTCGGAGCAGGCACCGGTCAGCCACACGAGCGGGCGGGCAATCTTTTGGAACACGGAGAGCGGTCCCACGACCTGCTTGGATACGCCTTCGGCGTTAGCCAGGCCGATGCGCTTGGGCACAAGCTCGCCAACCACGATGGACACGAAGGCGACGGCGACGGTGATGATGACCGGCGCCAGGCCGCGCGCGATGGCGGAAAGCGGCGCGATGCCAAAGCTCATGAGCCACGTGGCAAGCGGGTCGGACAGGCTCGTCGAGGCGACGGCGGACGAGGCGAAGCCCACGAGCGTGATGGCGACCTGGATGGTGGCGAGCAGCTGGTCGGAGTCGGCGGCCAGCTTAATGGCGCGCTCGGCGCGCTTGTCGCCTTCCTCGGCATCGTGCTCCAACACGGCGCGCTTAGCCGTGGTGAGCGCCATCTCGGACATGGAGAAGTAGCCGTTGATGAGGGTCAAAACGAGGGTGGTGATAAGGGAGATGGTTATGTCCATCGGGAGTTTCTCGAACCTCCAAGATTCGGGACGTTAGGGTAAAACGTTGATGGCGGATAGGGCAATTGCGCTGGCGACCGAGCGGGGGCACGGGCGCTGGCGTGGTCGCTAGATTACGAAGAGGATCACCGCCATGAACTGGAAGATGCTGCCGGCGAGCACCCACAGGTGAAACACGCTGTGCAGATAGCGCACGTTTTTGGCGATATAGAACGGCACGCCCGCGGTGTAGCACACGCCGCCGACGGCGAGCAGGGCAAGCGCCACGGGGTTGAGCAGTGCCACAAGTTCGGGCAGCTTAAAGACAACGAGCCAGCCCATCAGCAGGTAGACCAGGCCACTTACCCAGTGCGGTTGACGCTCGCGCATAAAGCACTCGAGGGCGATGCCGATAATGGCGATGGCCCATACGGCAAAGAACAGCATAGGACCGCCGTCGTTTGCGAGCGTGATGAGACAAAACGGCGTATAGCTGCCGGCTATGAGCAGGTAGATGCAGCTGTGGTCGATAATGCGAAACACGCGCTTGGCGCGAGCGGGCTGAATCGCATGGTAGAGCGTGGAGGCAAGGTATTCGAGGATAATGCTGACACCATAGACAATCGCCGCGGCCATGTGGGCCGGGCCTCCGCCGCGCAGGGCAGCAAATACGATCAGGAGTACCAGGCCCGCGATACCCAGCAGGCAGCCGACACCATGGGTGACGGAGTTCATGATCTCCTCGCCCACCGTGTAGTGTGGAACGGCCGCGGTCTTGGGTCGCGGCTTAGAACTGTCGCTCGAATCGGACATGCCGGTTACATCCTCCAACGTAAAGAGTTCTCAACACTATATCAAAGCGTCTAGGTACGTGCGAAATTTGCACCATACGTGACCCTTTGTTTACCCATTCTTTGCCTGTTGACGCATCAACGGCGAACGTCCATAATGCGCTTGCATTAAATGTTGACGTATTAACATCTTATAGGAGAATACCGCATGGCTCAAAACGCACGTTCCCATCGAAAGCTCAAGATGGCCGGCATCGTTGCACTGGTGGTTGTCGTTGTGCTGCTCGGATTTGCCGGCAACTTTCTGTTTGACTTCGCGCTGAATCCCCAAGCGCCGTACACCATGAAGATGATGCAGGATAGCAAGAACGACAAAGAAGGCGAGCAGCCGGATGCCGAGGACACCGAGGCGCGGGCATGGTTTAAAGAAAACCGCAAGAGCAGCAGCCTCACCGCAGATGACGGAACCGAGCTCGCCGCTTGGTTTTTTGCCGCCTCGGAGAACACCCACGATTACGCCGTCTGCCTGCATGGATATACCAACGAGCCCATCGGCATGGCCCGATACGTCAAGCGATTCCACGACCGCGGCATGAACGTGCTCGCGCCTGCCGCCCGCGCCCACGAGCGCTCCGGCGGCGACTATATCGGCATGGGCTGGCCCGAGCGGCTCGATATCGTTGCATGGATTGGGCGGATCGTTGCGGCCGACCCCGAGGCGCGCATCCTGGTCTTTGGCGAGTCGATGGGTGCAGCAACTGCCATGAACGTCGCGGGGGAATCTCTACCCGCAAACGTAAAATGCATTATCGAGGACTGTGGTTATACGAGTGTTTGGGACGAGTTTTCCCTGCAACTCAAGGACGTGTTCGGCCTGCCCAGCTTTCCCTTGCTCGATGTAGCAAACTTGGTGTGCAACGTGCGCGCGGGCTACGACTTTCATAAGGCGAGCAGTGTGGAGCAACTCAAACACGCGACGGTTCCCATGCTGTTTATCCACGGCGACCAGGACACCTTTGTGCCGTACAGTATGCTCGACCAAAACTACGACGCGTGCGCCAGCAAGGTCAAGCAAAAGCTCACCATCCATGGCGCCACCCACGCCAAGAGTGCGCAAGTTGACCCCGAGCTCTACTGGAACACGGTCGACGACTTCCTCGACGAGTATTTTTAGGCAAAAAGCAACGTCTGGGGCTTTATCTGACCCCCTATTTTCGGAAGTATGCGGCAAAATCTGGAACTGCCGACCAGACCGCAGTTTTACCAACAATTTATCAGGGGTTTTGTTGCCAAAAAACGTTGTGTGCTCGGCGGTCTCGGAATTTGCCGCATACTTCCGAAAAACCGCCTGTGAGCACCGTGCTCACAGGCGGTTTTGCTAACGTTGCGCCACAAAAGCGCTTGATATGTCCAATGGGCAGGTGCTACTTGACCTCGATGAGCTCGTACTTGCTCGTGCCCAGGCCGATCTTCTCGGCGTGCGCGATGCAGGTGCGCCAGTCGGTGTCGGGATGCGTGATGCAGAAGGGGTCCTTGGCCTGCTCGCCCTCCAGATGCTCGTGGTTGTGCTCCATCTTGGCCGCGCTATCGGTGAGCTCGGTGTTGGGCAGCGGCTCGGACGCCATGACGGCATCGGCACAGGCCTGGTCGATGGCGACCGGGTCGAAGCTCGCGAACATGCCGATATCGTTAACGATAGGCGTGTCGTTTTCGGGATGGCAATCGCAGTTGGGGCTGATATCCATGGCAAGCGAGATATGGAAGCTCGGGCGGCCGTCGACGACGGCCTTGGTGTACTCGGCAATCTTACAGTTGAGCACGTCGGCCGCGGCGTCATAGCCGGGCTTGATGCAGTCCTGATTGCATGCCGCAATGCAGCGTCCGCAGCCCACGCAGCGATCGTGGTCGATGGCGGCCACGTGGACCGTGCGGGTGTTGCCGTTGGCAAGCTCGCGCTCGCGGGTATCGTCAAACGAGATGGCGTTGTGCGCGCAGATCTTTTCGCAGGCACGGCAGCCAACGCAGTGCTCGGTCGCGACGTTCGGCTTGCCGGCGGCATGCTGCTCCATCTTGCCGGCACGGCTGCCGCCACCCATGCCCAGGTTCTTCATGGCGCCGCCAAAACCGGCCTGCTCATGGCCCTTAAAGTGGGTGAGGCTGATCACGATATCGGCGTCCATGAGCGCCTGACCGATCTTGGCCTCGTGCACGTACTCGCCGCCCTCGACCG
>CABQKL010000039.1 GCA_902464645.1 uncultured Collinsella sp. | reverse complement strand
TCGTCTTTTTCTTCGCCTTAGCCTTCGCCTTGCCCACAAGCGCCTCCCAGCACCACAAATCACAACTGAGCAGGTATTTTACCCACAAAAAAGAGCTGGTCGAGCAAACGCTCGACCAGCTCACATACTTTCCCTTAGCCCTTTTCATCCGCGCGGGAGAAAAGCCAGCAAGGATGCCGCAGGGCCCGCCCCGGAAGCCCTTTCTCCCGAACGATCCCGCAGCGCGAAGCGCGAGGACCAGTGAGGGAGAAAGGGCGTGGGGCGGGCCCGGACGAGAGCGTTACTCCTTCTCCACAGCGCGCATGATCGCCTTGTAGATCTCCATCAACGGAATGATCAGGAAGGCAAGGCCCAGGGCGGCGATAACGCCCTTGAGCTCAAGCGTCACGGGGCCAAAGAACATCTCGGCAAGCGTCGGCTGAACGGTCACGATAACCGTCAGTACCAGCGCCAGCGCGGCAGATGCCCACAGCCACTTGTTCTGCTTCTTCATGCTAAACAGCGACGCACGACGGCTGCGCATATTGAAGCAGTGGAAGATTTCGACCATGTTGAGCGTGATGAACGCCATCATCACGCCTTCCTCGTCGGCATTGCCGGCGATCATATCGGCGATGTGGATGTAGCCCATGTCAAAGTACACGCCCACAAAGAAGCTCGCCAGCACCAGCACGGTGATGATCAAGCCCTGGACCACACAGTCCAGGCCCATATTACCGGCAAAGACGCCGTCCTTGGCGTTGCGCGGCTTGCGCTTCATGATGTCGCCCTCGGCATCCTCCATGCCCAGCGCGAGCGCGGGGAAGCAGTCGGTGACCAGGTTCACCCACAGCAGCTGCACCGGCTGGAAGATGGTAAAGCCGATGAGCGTGGCGATAAACACCGAGAACACCTCGGCAAGGTTAGCCGAAAGCAGGAACTGGATGACCTTGCGGATATTGTCGTAGATGCGACGGCCCTCTTCGCAAGCACCGATGATGGTGGCGAAGTTGTCGTCGGCAAGCACCATGTCGGCAACGTTCTTGGTGACGTCGGTACCGGTGATGCCCATGCCCACGCCGATGTCGGCGCGCTTGATGGACGGGGCGTCGTTGACGCCGTCGCCCGTCATGGCCACGATCTGGTCGCGCGACTTCCAGGCCTCGACGATGCGGGTCTTGTGCTCGGGCTGGACGCGAGCGTACACGCCGTAGTCCTCGATGTGCGCGTCGAGCTCCTCGTCGCTCATGCGATCGAGGTCGGCACCGGTGATGGCATGGCTGCGATCGGCGACGATGCCCAGCTGCTTGGCAATGGCCACGGCGGTGTCGATATGGTCGCCCGTGATCATGACGGTGCGAATACCGGCATCGTGGGCCTCGCGGATGGCGTCGGCGACCTCGGGGCGGACAGGGTCAATCATGCCGGATAGGCCGCAGAAGACCAGGTCGTGCTCGAGCGCAGCGGGGCTGCAGTCGCTCGGGACCTCGGTGTAAGTGCGGCTTGCCAGCGCCAGCACGCGCAGGGCCTCGTCGGCCATGGCCTTGTTGGCGGCCACGAGCTCGGCGCGACGCTCCTCGGTCAGCGGAACGACCTTGTCGCCGTCGTAGATATGGGTGCACAGGCCGATCACCACGTCGGGCGCGCCCTTGGTGTACTGCTCGTACTCGCCGTCCAGGGTCTCGACGACCACGGACATCATCTTGCGGCCCGAGTCGAACGGGGCCTCGCCCACGCGCGGGTGCTCGGCAGTCAGGCCGGTGAGACCAGCCTTGCCGGCGTCGTTGACGAGCGCACACTCAGTCGGCTCGCCCACGGCCTCGCCCAGCTCCTCGTCCCACTGGGCATCGGAGCAAAGGGCCATACCGGCCAGGAACTTCTCCTTGGGCGCAGCGAGCTCGTGCTTGACGACGGTCATCTTGTTCTGGGTAAGGGTGCCGGTCTTGTCGGAGCAGATGGTCTGCGTGCAGCCGAGTGTCTCGACAGCAGAAAGCTTGCGGATGATCGCCTGGCGCTTGGCCATCTTGGTCACGCCGAGCGAAAGGACGATGGTCACGACGGCGACCAAGCCCTCGGGGATAGCGGCGACGGCGAGCGAGACGGCAACCATAAAGGTATCGAGCAGGGCAGTCGGGTCGGTAAGGACGTTGCCCACGCCGTGGCGGAGGATATCAACACCAAAGATCACGACGCAGATGACGATCACCATAATGGTGAGGATGCGGCTGAGCTCGGCAAGCTTCACCTGCAGCGGCGTAAGCTCTTCCTTGGCCTCGGCCAGGGCACCGGCAATCTTGCCCATCTCGGTATCCATGCCGGTGCCGACCACGACGGCGCGGCCACGGCCGTACACAACGGTGGAACCCATGTAGCACATGTTCTTGCGATCGCCGAGCGGCACGTCATCGGTGCCCGCGGCAAGCTCGATCACGTTGGCGTGCTTCTCTACGGGCACGGACTCGCCGGTGAGTGCGGCCTCTTCGATCTTCATCGTGGCGCTCTCGAGGACGCGGCAGTCGGCCGGAACGGAGTCGCCCGCCTCGAGCATGATCACGTCACCGGGCACGAGCTCGGCGCTCGGCAGGTGCACGAGCTTGCCGTCGCGCAGCACCTTGGACTGCGCCGCGCTCATCTCCTGCAGGGCCTCGAGGGCCTCCTCGCTCTTGGCTTCCTGGACCACGCCCAGTACCGAGTTGACGATAACGACGAACATGATGATGACGACATCGGCAAAGTCGGGCTCGCCCTTGACCATGCCCGTGAGCGCGCTGATGACGGCGGCAACGATCAGCATGATGACCATGGGGTCGGCCATCTGCTCAAAGAAACGCTTCCACAGCGGCGTCTTCTCGGCTTCCTCGAGCTTGTTAGGGCCTGTCTTGGCGAGGCGCGACGACGCCTCGCCGGTGCTCAGGCCGAGGTTCTCATCGACACCTTGGTCGCTGAGCACCTCCGCCGCGGCGGACAGGTATTCCTTTTGCATATAGAGTCCCCTCCTGGGATTCGGGCCACTCAGCAGATTGATGCCCGATCATAATTCCCAGGAGAAGGGCAAGGGCTCATCAAGGCTGCCGTGCTGAGCGGCAGTTGATAGTGGAGCTATGGTACCCCAAAGCGGCGCGTCTAGCCAAAACATTCCAATTGGAAACACGGCTCAAGTGCAACGATGCAGACCGTGTGATGCTCAACATTGATAAAACGTTTTTTCTTCGGCGCATCGTCAAACTGAAATATCGCCCAGATAGCAGCGGTCAGAACGGTTGGTAAAGATTTTTCATATACCGTTTTTACCGCAAAAAAAGAACTTCTAATTCGGCATACGGTCGATTTTTTGGGGTATTCGGTCGGCATTTCGTTATAATCATCTCAGTTTTATTTCTTATGGTTTATCTATCAGCGCAAGACGATGTCAGATGGAGGTCTGAATGTACAAGCGCACTAAGATTGTATGCACCATGGGTCCCGCCTGCGATAGCGACGAGACCATCCGCGAGATGATCAAGGCGGGCATGAACGTCGCCCGTTTTAACTTCTCGCACGGCTCCTACGACGAGCACCACGGTCGCATCGAGCGCGTCCGTCGTATTTCCAAGGAGCTCGGTATGCCCGTCGGCATCCTGCTCGACACCAAGGGCCCCGAGGTCCGCACCGGCCTTCTGGTCGACGGCAAGAAGGTTGCCGTCAAGACCGGCGACAAGATCGTCGTCACTGCTCAGCCCACGTCCGAGGATTTCCACGGCACCGCTGAGCACATCTCCCTCGACTACCTGGCCCTGCCCTCCGAGGTCGAGAAGGGCTCCCTCATCCTGATCGATGACGGCCTGGTTGCCCTCGAGGTCGAGTCCGTCGACGGCCAGGACATGACCTGCGTCGTCAAGAACGACGGCCTGATCGGTGAGCGCAAGGGCGTCAACATGCCCAACGTCAACATCTCGCTGCCCGCCATCACCGAGCGCGATCGTCAGGACATCCTCTTTGGCCTGACCGAGAACATCGACTACATCGCCGCTTCCTTCATCCGTGACGGCGAGTCCGTCCGCGGCATCCGCAAGCTTTGCCGCGAGAACGGTGGCGAGCACGTCACGATCTTCCCGAAGATCGAGTGCGCCCTGGGCGTCGAGAACTTCGACGAGATCCTCGAGGCTTCCGACGGCATCATGGTTGCCCGTGGCGACCTGGGCATCGAGATCAAGCCCGAGCTCGTTCCCCACATCCAGAAGGAGATCATCGCCAAGTGCAACGCGGCCTACAAGCCCGTTATCACCGCTACGCAGATGCTCGACTCCATGCAGCAGAACCCGCGCCCGACGCGCGCCGAGGTTGCCGACGTTGCTAACGCCATTTATGACGGCACCGATGCCGTCATGCTGTCCGGCGAGTCCGCTGCCGGTAAGTACCCGGTCGAGGCCGTCAAGATGCAGGCCAGCATTGCTCTCGAGACCGAAAAGTACCTCCCGGCTCACGCTCCGCTCGAGGTTCCGGCTGACGCTCACGGCACCCGCGTCGTCAACAACGTTGTGGGTATGTCCGCTGTGAACATGGCCACCACCATTGGCGCCAAGTGCATCACCGTGCCGACGACCACCGGTCGTACCGCTCGCCTGATCTCGCACTTCCGTCCCAACATGCCGATCTGCGCATTCTCCCGCCACGAGTGGGCTGTCCAGCAGATGATCATGTACTGGGGCGTTATCCCGCACCAGGCCGAGATTACCCAGGGCACCGTCAACGGCACGATCGTCAAGGCGATCGAGACCGCCAAGGAGCTCGGCTACGTCGAGGCCGGCGACCTGACCGTCGCTACCGCCGGCGATCCCCGCATGAGCGTCCAGCTCGAGGACAAGGTCTCCTCGACCAACGTCGCTTACGTCGCTCAGGTGCGCTAAATCGCACTTGCAAGCGCACTTGCATTGCAAAGGGCCCGGAAGGCATTGCCTTCCGGGCCCTTTTTCTTTGCGCCAATGCCGGCGCACGGCAAAACACGCACTCATTTCTTTACCAAAAGCGCGAAATCCACCCTTCGAGGCCCAAAAAATAAAGCCCCAAGCGCTAAAAGTGTTCGCCCGGTGGCAAACCCACACCTCACGCAGGGCTGATAAATCGTTTTAGCAATAACCAAATCGACCTGGTTTTCGGAAGTATGCGGCAAATTCTGGAACCTCCGAGCATACCCTGTTTTTTCGCAACAAAATGCCTGATAAACTAGCCTCAAAAGCCAGGTCTGCTCATAGGGTTCAGATTTTGCCGCATACTTCCGGATTGACGCTGGCATCACTCGCTTCAAAGAGATGATTTCGGCCAGGAGGGCATTATGGACCTGACGCTATGCGGTCAATCCGCTTTTTACTATCACCGTATCCCGCCGCAGGTATTAGGCCTTTACCCCGCCATTAGCCTTGGCAATATGGATCGCAGATGTTGCGGCCTCGGAAGTCATGCAGTTGTAAAGGACCTGCTTCACGCACCGCTTCACAGGCTTGTATTCACTCGAGCACAATCCGGGTCGCGAAGCCTGTTTAAATCGCACCTCCTGACCCAAGAGCCGCCTCCCGGGTCGTTTAGGCAGACTGAGCATGGGTTTGATGTCACGTCCCCAGAGTTCACACTGCTCAACCTTGCTACGCAGGTCTCACGCAACCAGTTACTCATGGCTTGCTACGAGATGTGCGGCTCCTTTGCAGTGTTTAAGCCCTGCGAGCGAACGCAACAACAACTCGATGAAGCTATTTCGCTTAAGCTCATTCCACCCAACTGCGGCTGGAAGCGAGTTAACGACACCAAGGGTAATGACACCAACCTGTGGAAGCGCGTACCGCTTCTTGCCGCAGCGGATATCGCCGCGTTCGCCAAGCAGGCCGCAGGCCTGCGCGGCGTTAAACAACTGCGCTGGGCGGCCGAGCACATGACAGGGCAGACCGCCTCGCCCTTCGAAGTACAGACCTCCATGCTTGTCTCGCTCCCCCGCGACGAGGGCGGCATGGGCATCAACATCGCAAACAACGTGCGCATCCCACTCAGCGACGCCGCGCGCTCACTGTATGACAAAACCTGCTGCTACGCCGATATCCTCATCGAGAGCAACACCGACAGCATGGGCGTTATCTTGGAATGCCAAGGCCGCTCCGCCCACGATGGCGAAGCCGCAAGCCTCTCCGATGCCGAGCGCACCACTGCGCTCACCAGCATGGGCTATGACGTTATCCAGATAACCTATGAGCAAATCAAAGACACGAAGAGCTTTAACAACATCGCCAAACTCATCCATAAAAAGGCTGGACTTCCCTACACCCCAAAGACCGATCAGGAACGCACCACCGAAGATGCCATGCGGCGGGAGCTGTTGGTCAATTGGGATGAGCTGTTCACTGCCGGGCCGGCCAGCTAGCAGCTAGCGATCAGGGGCAGAGCGGGCACACCGGGTGATGCGACGCGGGCGGCAAATCCCGCCTCAGTTAGCTCGACGACCTCGGTAAACGTTGCATCGAAAAACTCCTCGGTTAGCAAGCGATACGGCGGATGATCGGGCTCGCCGGGGTTTTCGCGTACAATCTCGTGCATAACGCCGATGGTCTTGAGCACATACTCCTTATGGATGGGATACTGACCAAAACGCGTCGCCGCAGTATACAGGCGATCGGTCGCGCGCGGAATCGAAACGATGCCGAGCGTCTTGCCAAACCAGTCAAAGTCGCCTTGCTTTTTAATGCGGAATTCCTCGCACGGCTTGCCGCCGTGCGCCTCCAGGTACTGATTCACGCGCGTATTCCACACGGTATCGGCCACGAGGTGAGACCAAACGCCCAGCGTCAGATCGAGCAGCGACTGCGCCACGTCATCGGGCGCGAGCGAAAGCTCGCTAGCACCGGGACCGGCAACCGGATCGGCGTCCCTATAGCGTTGGGGATAATGCACCCGATTGAGTCGTTCGCGCTCCTCGACAATCGAGGTCGCGGCAGCCAGCGTACCAACAGGCGCCCCTTTGAGCAGCGGCGCCACATAGGTGTCCCAAAACTCATGCTCGCGCGGCTTGGGGATAGGCTCAGGCTTGGCAAAATGCGTGATGCGGTACGGGATGGGATCGGCGATGCCAGGGACCATATAGCCCACGAAGATATCCGGAACCACGCAGCCAAACAAAAAGGCATTGCGGTCGCGCACGCTATTGGCAAGCGCACCGGTGCGCTCCAGCAAACGCTCCGTCTGAGCGATATGAATGTTCCAGCTTGGCATAGCCACCCCCATAAAAACCTGGATAACTATACCATCACGGCAAAGCCGCGCGGGCGGCTACGCACGCTCTACGCAGCAACTATTCCGCAGCGCCGCTCTCGGTTCCATACGACGACACCGGCGCCTCAACCACATGGTGATATCGATCGATATAGATGGCGCGGGCACCCAGGCGCCGCACCAAATCCTGATGGTGTGTGCTCATCAAGACCGTCTTGCCGGCAGCAACATAGGCCAGTAGAAAGTTGACCACGATGTCGCACGAGTCCTCGTCAAGTCCGTTGGTGGGCTCGTCGAGCACCAGGATATCCGGGTTCATCGACACCACCGCAGCCAGCGCAACGCGCTTCTTTTGCCCGCCCGAGAGCTGATAGGGAGAGACGTCGGCAAGATCGGCAACCTGGAACAGCTCCATGGCATCGCGGACGCGGCGCTCGAGCTCGTCTGCCGGCAGCCCCATTTGAGCCGGGCCAAACGCGACTTCCTCGCCGACCGTGGCACAAAAGAGCTGCGCATCGGCGTTTTGGAACACAAAGCCCACGCGCTGATGGAACCGCTGGGCCGTCGCGGAATCCTTGAGATATGCGGCATCGACCGCATACCCGTCGAACAGGTACGCACCCGCGTCCGCAAGCTCAAGGCCGTTGATAAGACGCATGATCGTCGTCTTGCCGCAGCCGTTAGGACCAAGCAGAGCAACGAGCTCCCCACGGTTCACCTGCAATGAAACGCCGTCGACCACCGTATGACCCGCATAGGAAAACACCACGTCGCGAAACTCGATGAGCGGCGTGACCTCGGCGCCGGCAACACCGCTCACACCCATCGCGTTATTCGTATCGTTTGCCAAAACGTCGCCCTTCCCTACTCACATCGACGGTTCGACCGTCCGCGCTACAACATCGCGCACAACACGGCGAGCAACGTCACAACGGCCGCGTAAGCCGCATCGCGCCAGCCAAAGCCGCTCCGTGCAGGCGCCGGATACACGCCGGCGAAGCCGCGGCACAGCATGGTCTCGTCCATCGCGCGGCTGCATTCCATCGCCTTGATAAACGTCATGCCCATGATACCCGCCAGCGAGTCGGTGCGCGAAAAACCCGCAGGCGCGGAACCGACGCTGCGCAGCATGACTGATTCGCACAGATCGTGCGCCGTGCGGCCCAGCACCTCAACGTGCTTGAGCGCCATATCAAAGGTAAAGATAACCTCGTCGGGTAGATGCAGCATCTTGAGCGCAGCCGACATGCGGCTCCACGTGAGGGTCCACGAAACGCCCAGCACCAGTGACACATTAATGAAGGTCTTGAGCGCGATCTTGAGCATGGCGCCCGTGGCAGAAGCACCCAGCAGCAGAGCAGGCAGTGCCAGAACCACGGCAAACCCCGCGGCAGCCAATGCCGGCACAAAAGTCGCCCGCAGCCCGCGCACCGGGCGCACCGCGACCAGCACCAACACGATAGCCGCCATCAACATGAGGTACAGCGGGCTTTGCGTCAGACACACGCACAGGACGCAAACGAACATCCCCACCAGACGCACCGGAGCCGAAACGCAAGAAAGGGCGCGGTCGACCATCGACCCGCCCTCGTGCGCACCTCCACCCAGGCGAACCCGCTCAAGCAGGCTCGCCAGGTGCAGGACATTCTTTTGCATCACACGATGCCGAGCCCCCGCGGGCTCGTATCGCTCCTCGGCCGCAAGCCAGCTAGGCAGCTCGACCATTTGCATGCGCTCAGCTTTCCTTAACCGTCAGCGAAATCAGGCGGAATGCGATGGTGAGCACCGCCACGCCAATCACACCGGAAAGGATATACATGGCAGCCTGGCCGGCAAAGCCAAGGCCCTGTTCCTCGGAATAGGCCTGCAGGTAATCACCCGTGGGCAGCGCGTCGGCAAAGGTCGGAGTATCGAGGCCGACCGAAGCCTGCAGGCTGTCGTCGCCAGCCTCCTGAACGGCAGTTGCGGCGCCCTCGGCGTCCCACTCACCCCAGGCGTCACCGGTGGCAAGCAATCCCAGCGGCGTGGCCACCACGAGCACGGCGACCAAAATGAGCGTGGGAACCAGCGAGGTCTTCTTGACAGCAGCGCCCTCGGCAGCAAGCTGGCCATCGATGGCCTCGGGCCCGACGATAATGCTCGGCGCCGTCTTCTTGATAAAGCCGTAGATGGCGGCCGTCGCCACGCCCTCGACCACACCGGCTACCAGCATATGCGGGATCAGCATGGCCGGAATGGAAACGGACAGCGGGAAGGGGCAGTACAGCGGAGCACCCGAGGCGTTGGTGAAGAGCATCGGCTGAATACCAAACTCGATTGCCGCGCACAGGGCCGCCAGGCACAGGCCGACCCAGCCGCTTACGATGGCCGAAACCGAGATGCCCCAGCTCTTGTCGTGCAAACGGCTGTTGAGCGCACGGAACACGATAGCAGCGGCAAACGGCAGCACGAAGGCCATGTTAAAGCAGTTGGCGCCAAAGGACAGGATGCCGCCGTCGCCAAACAGCAGCGCCTGCAGCGCCAGCGCGACCGAGACGGCAATGGCAGCAGCCTCGGGGCCTAGCAGCAGCGCGATGAGCGCGCCACCAACGGCGTGACCAGTGGTACCGCCGGGCAGCGGCACGTTGAACATCATGAGCAAGAAGGAGAATGCGGCGCAGATGCCCAGGAACGCCATGTGCTCGCGATCGAGCGTGGCGCGCACCTTCTTGATGCAGTGAACCCAAACGGGCACCATTGCCACCGCCATGACGGCATCGGTCTGCGGAGACAGATAATTATCTGGAATGTGCATGTACGCCTCCCGGTTATCGGCGCACGGAATTGCAACGCCGCTTAAATCACCTTAAGAGTGTTACGTATTGTTAGATTCGTAACACGCCGCGGGCTATCATAGCAAAACGGCGCACTGCCGACAAAGCAGCACGCCGTTATGTAATGCGCGTGTCATATATGCAGGCTCAGCGGTGTCTCATACCGAGCATAGCGGTCACGTAGGACTCAGCAGCAGCCACCGCTGACCTATACCCAGCGCAAATCCTAGCCGCGGACCTCGCCGTTTACGCCCTTGCACACCTTGGTGACGATCTTCTGGTGCGCCTTCTCGACCTCTTCGCTGGTGAGCGTGTGGTCGTCGGAGCGATACGTAAGCGCGAAGGCCATGGACTTTTTGCCCACGCCCACGCGGACCGGATCGCGATAGACGTCGAACAGACGCACGCCCTCGAGCAGCTTGCCGCCGGCGCTGGTAATGCGGCGCTCAAGATCCTCGCAGGTCACGGAGTTATCGACCACGATAGCCAGATCGTGCTCAACAGCCGGATACTGCGAGAACTCGCGGTAGTTCTCCTGATTGCGGGCGCCCTTGATCAGCTTGTCCAGGTCGAGCTCAAAGGCAACGACGACCTCATCGATGCCCATCGCCTCGCGCGCCTCGGGGTGGATCTCGCCGACCCAGCCCAGCACGGTACCGCCGGACAGAACCTCGGCGGCGCGACCCGGCTGCAAGAAGGCATAGCCCTCGCCCTCGGCGGGACGGAAGCGGACCTTCTCGATACGCAGCTGGGCGAGCAGCTCCTCGACAATGCCCTTGCCAAAGAAGAAACGCAGCTTGCGGTACTTCATGCTCCAAGACTGCTCGCTCCACTGGCCCGAGAGCACGCCCGCCACGGACTTGGTCTCCTTGGGCAGGCTGGCATTCTCGCGGCCGTGGAACAGGCTGCCGACCTCGTACAGGTGCACGTTGGGCGTGCCGTGGGCCTCGTTATAGGCCACGGATTGCAGCAGGCCCGGCAGCAGCGAGCGACGCATCTCGGTCTGCTCGGCCACCAGCGGATTCATGAGCACCACGGGGCAGCCGCGGCCCTCGGTGGACATGCCGATCTTCTCCAGGTCGCCCGGGGCGGCAAAGCCAAAGGTCGTGGTCTCGTTGAGGCCGCAGGCGCGCAGGATCTCGCCGACCTTACGGGTGAGCTTCTGCTCGCGGGTCAGGCCGCCGATGTGGTTCTTGGCAGCCGGGATGGTCGCCGTCACACGGCCCATGCCCCATAGGCGCAGGACCTCTTCGATCAGGTCAATCTCGCGCGGCAGGTCGGGACGGAAGCTCGGCGGGGTAACCATAAAGTCCTCGCCGTCGCGCTCGACGGCGCAGCCCAGACGGGTGAGCGAACGCTCGATAAAGTCGGGCTCGATGTCGGCACCGCAGATGGCATGCACGCGGGCCAGACGCAGCTTAATGCTGTCGATGGTCTTGGGCGCGGGGAACACGTCAACATAGCCGGGAGCGACCTCGCCACCGGCGATCTCCTCGATGAGCGCGCACGTAACGTTGGCGACATCCACGCAACCGGTCTCATCGACCTGGCGCTCAAAGCGAATGGAGGCATCGGAGATCAGCGACAGGTCGCGGCTGGTGTGCGAAGTGCGACCGGCGTTGAAGCAGGCGCTCTCGACCATCACGTCGACGGTGTCGTCCTCAATCTCGGAATCCATGCCGCCCATAACGCCGGCCAGCGCCACGGGGCGCTCGCCGTCGGTGATGAGGCCCATGCCGGCGTCGAGCACGCGCTCCTCGCCGTCGAGCGTCGTAAACTTCTCGTCCTGCTGGGCGGCGCGAACCACCACGCGACGCCTGCCATCGCGCTCGACAAAGGTGTCCAGGTCAAAGGCGTGCAGCGGCTGACCGGTGAGCATCATCACATAGTTGGTGATGTCGACGATGTTGTTGTGCGGGCGCACGCCCAGGGCGTTGAGGCGCTTGACCATCCAGTCGGGCGAGGGGCCGACCTTGACGTTGCGCACGATGCGGGCAACGTAGCGGTCGCACAGGCCCTCGTCGGCAATCTCGACCGAAAGCTCGTCGTCGGTCGCGCGGCCAGTCTCGGCCTTGATGGCGGGCAGCTCAACGTGGAAATCGCGGTCGAAAATGGCGCCGGTCTCGCGGGCCATGCCGATCATGGACAGGCAATCGGGACGGTTGGGCGTGATCTCGCAGTCGAGCACGGCGTCACTCGAGCCCACGTACTCGGCAAACGGCATGCCGCAGGGCGTATCCTCGGGCAGGATCATGATGCCGGAGTGGTCGCCGCCCAGGCCGAGCTCGCGCGCAGAGCAGTTCATGCCCATGGACACGACGCCGCGAAGCTTGCTCTTCTTGATCTTGACGTCGCCGGGAAGCACGGCGCCGATCATTGCCGTGACGATGTGGTCGCCGGCCTCGAAGTTCTGCGCGCCGCAGACGATCTGCAGCGGGGCGGGGTTGCCGTCGGCGTCGAGATTCTTGTCGCCCACGTCGACCGAGCACACATACATATGGTCGCTGTCGGGGTGCGGGGTCTTGGTAAGCACCTTGGCAGTCACCACGTGGTCGAAGGACTCGCCCACGGTGTCGATCGCCTCGACCTCGGTGCCGGTACGGATATATTCGTCCGAAAGGGTCTTGGGATCCTCCGGAATATCGATCATGGTCTTGAGCCAGTCGTAAGAAACGCGCATGTAGCTCTCCTAGTTCTTAATCTCCGCATAGGGAGGAATATCAAATGAAGACGTTCGCCTTAGGGTTGTCCAGGTGCCCCAGGTTGGCGTGAAAGAGGAGCGACGCGTACTAAAGGTACGCGAGCGACGGTTTGAACGCCAAGATGGGGTGCCTGGGCAAGCCTAAAATTGGTTCAGGAAACGCATATCGCCAGTCATCAATGTGCGCAGGTCGGGCAGGTCGTAGCGCAGGGCCGCGACGCGCTCGGCGCCAATACCGAAGGCGAAGCCGGTGTACTTCTCGGGGTCGATGCCGCAGTTGATAAGGACGTTGGGGTCGACCATGCCGCAGCCCAGGATCTCGATCCAGCCGCTGTGCTTGCAGAAGTTGCAGCCCTTGCCGCCGCACACGTGGCAGCTCACGTCCACCTCGCAGCTCGGCTCGGTGAAGGGGAAGAAGTGCGGGCGGTAACGCGTCTTGCGATCCTCGCCAAACATGCACTTAACAAAGTAGTCGAGCGTGCCCTTGAGGTCGCCAAAGGTGATGCCCTCGTCGACGACCAGGCCCTCGATCTGGTTGAACTGCGGCAGGTGGCAGGCGTCGGCCGTGTCGGGACGATAGACGGTGCCCGGGCAGATCATGTAGATGGGCGGCTTTTGCGACTCCATGGTGTGGATCTGCACGCCCGAAGTCTGGGTGCGAAGCAGCACGTCGGACTCGCCATGGGCGTGTGCCTCGGGGTGCGCGACGCTGCCGGGGTTGTTGTCGACCACGTAGAAGGTATCGCGGGCCGAGCGGCTCGGGTGATCCATGGGAGCATTGAGCGCAGTGAAGTTGTAGTAGGAGGTGTCGACCATGGGGCCGGACTCGACGGTGTAGCCGATGCCGCAGAAGATGTCCTCGGCCTCCTCGATGATCTGCTTGATCAGGTGCTGGTGACCGATCTGCGGACGGATGCCCGGCAGCGTGATGTCGACGGCCTCGTGCTCGAGTGCGTGCTTGAGGGCGGCGGCCTTCATCTCGGTGGTGCGCTCGTCGAGCATGCCCTCGATCAGCTGGCGCATCTCGTTGGCGCGCTTGCCCATCACGGGACGATCCTCGGGGGCGAGCTTGCCCATCATGCGCATCAGGCCGGTGATGCGACCCTTGCGACCGAGCAGCTCAACGCGCGCAGCCTCGAGCTTGGCGGCGTCGTCGGCGCCTGCGACGAGCTCCTTGGCCTCTTCCTCGAGTTTGACCAGATCATCAATCAGACTCATGTCTTCCCTTTCGTCTCTCGCGCATTCGCTTGCCAGGGCGACCAATGCCGCTTGGCGTTGCGAAAACGCGGCCCGGTTCGGTAACAAAAAACCGTCCTCGGGCATGTGCATTGCCCAAGGACGGTTGAATTCCGCGGTACCACCTTGTTTGACCCGACGGATGTCTGGCCCGCCGCGCCCACTCTTTGCCCCTTGTCGCGAGGCTCACGGCTTCCCTACTGGGGACATCGCCGCCGCTGGCCGCGCGCCCGTTGAGGTCGCTGCTCGGGAGTGAACGCTTGGCCCTTGTCACCGCAGGAAGGCTTGCAGCCCATGACCTTCCCTCTCTTGCCGGCGACGCGGCGGGCAAAACCCTCTCCGTCAACGCATTGGGCTACAGGATACCACATTGTTTGGGTGTATCGCCGCGTTCCGTTTTGTTCGTGCTGGGTACAAGGCAGGTAGCTGTGCAAACTGGCCGCGCCGCCGCGTGCGACGGGCGACCTGCGAGATCAAGGATATGGTATGGGAAAGAAGCACGATAAGAAGGCCGAGCCCGCAGCGGGCAAGACGCCCAAAGGCATGAAGGTCGATAAGGCCGTCAAAAAATTCCGCAAGCTCGAGGGCAAGCTGTGGACCCGCGAGTACCTGCTCAAGATTGCCGAGTTTGACGGCGCGACCATTGCCCCCGCCAACGGCGCCGCAGCGCGCGCCGACGCCATGGGCACCCTTGCCGGCGAGCATCATAAGCTCCTGACCAGCGAAAAGTCTGTCGAACTTGTGCGCTCGCTGGCACGCGAAACCGTCGCCGGCGGCAAGATCGACGACCCGCAGCTGCTCGACGAGATCCGCGTACTCGGCCGCGACCAGCGCGAAGCGAGCGTCATTCCCACCGAGGAGGCCGAGGCCTGGACCAGGCTCACCTGCGAGGCCGACGCCGTGTGGCACAAGGCCAAGACGGCCAATGACTGGGCGAGCTTTGAGCCCTATGTGGATAGAATCGTCGGCCAGCTTAAGCATCAGGCCGAGCTCATGGACCCCAAGCGCGACCCATACGATGTTTGGCTTGACCAGTACGAGCGCGGCCTTTCCGCCAAGAGCTTCGATGCGTTTTGCGATGAGGTCAAGGCGACGGTCGTGCCGCTCGTGCACGCCATCGGCGAGCGCAGCCAGCAGCCCGCTGCCGACTTTTTGCACGCCCGTGTGCCCGAGGCCGCCCAGCGCGCCATGAGCTTCGACCTTATGAAGCTCGTCGGCCTGGACCTGAACGACACCACGCTTGCCTTTACCGAGCACCCGTTTAGCGAGGGCTTTGCCGTGGGCGACGCGCGCATCGCGACGCACATCTATGAGGACGACTGCATCTCCAACGTCTACAGCATCATCCACGAGGCCGGTCACACCATGTATGAGCTGGGCGTGAACCCCGCCTATGCTCGCACCTGCCTGGAGGGCGGCACCTCCATGGGCATCCACGAGAGCCAGAGCCGCTTCTTTGAGAACACCGTGGGTCGCAGCCGCGCCTTTATGGGACCGCTGCTCGAGGTGCTGCGCCGCCACGCGCCCGAGGTCTACGGCAACGTGGACGAGGACACGCTCTACCGCGCCGTGAACATCGCGCAGCCGTCGTTGATCCGCACCGAGGCGGACGAGCTCACCTATCCGCTGCATATTATGGTGCGTTACCAGATTGAGCGCATGCTGTTTGCCGGCGAGGCCACGGCCAAGGATATCCCCGCGCTTTGGAATCGCTTTATGAACGAGTACCTGGGCATTCCCGTTCCCGACGACACGCACGGCTGCCTGCAGGATACGCACTGGAGCGGCGGCTCGTTTGGCTACTTCCCCACCTATGCGCTGGGTAGCGCCTACGACGCCATGTTTGTGCCGGCCATGTGCCGCGACGGCGTCGACCTCAATGGCGCCTGTGCGAGCGGCGATTTGGCGCCCGTTCGCGCCTGGCTGGGCGAGCACATTTGGCAGTGGGGCCGCGCCAAAGACGCGCCGGAGCTCATCAAGGGCGCCTGCGGCATGGACTTTGACGCCCGCTACTACTGCAGCTACCTGCAGGACAAGTTCACCACGCTGTACCAGCTGTAAAGCTTAGGCAACACGTCAACGCAAAGGGGGCGCCGCGGGATCTATCCCGCGGCGCCCCCTTTTTCACCTAGTCATTGGGGCCGTTTGCAGCGTCGAGCCGTTACGCG
>CABQKL010000038.1 GCA_902464645.1 uncultured Collinsella sp. | reverse complement strand
TCGGGATTCGATTGGGCGAGATAGGGATACTCGTCAATCACGACAATCAAACGTTCCGTGCGAGCCATGGTGGCCAATGCATCGAACGCCTCGTCAAAACTACGAAACGACACGCCTGCAGCACCAACCGAACCCGCGAGTATCGCCTGGCTAAAGCCGTGCAGGTTTGCCTCCGCATTGGTACGACGAGCTTGAAAGTAAATAGCCTTCTTGCCTTGGATGAACTCTGTGATAAGGCGTGTTTTACCCACACGACGGCGGCCGTAAATCACAGGCATCTCAAAGGAGCCCGTGCCATACAGTCGATTGAGCTCGGACATTTCCGCTGTTCTTCCGATAAACATAGGGCCATCCTTCCCTTACGTTATAGCTAGCTATATTATACCTTCCTATAATATAGCTAGCTATAACGTAATTCGACAAGCGGCGCACGCAAAAGGGCGGTATACCACCGCACGTGGACCGTTCCGGAAAATGTATCCCGTTCTGGAGCCAAAAACTGGGCCGTAGTTTCCGCCAAACATGCCATCCGAAAAGCGCGTCCCGTTCTGAGCCTGAATTCTGGGATGCATTTTCCGCTGAAGCTTCTACCGGAAAACGAATCCCATTCTGAGCGTCGAATCCGGGACGCAATTTCCGCATGCGGCCCCGTTGGGAAAGTTCATCCCGCTCTGAGCGCTCATTCCGGGATGCAATTTCCGGTTGAGGGCTGTTCCGGAAAGCTTGTCCCGTTCCGAGCGGCAATTCCGGGTCACGGTTTCCTCAGGTACAAGACGACGATCCGCCGCCCTTATCACATGCCTTCAAATATGCGATCCGGTAACACAAAACAGCAGATAGAATGCTCTTTTTCAAAAAAGTACACGTCCCGAAACTTACCAAGACTTCATATCTAGCTACCGTTCAAGGTCGCCGATTACCGCCCACCGATTCGGATGTAAAAATGTCGCCGAAAACAGGCCATCTACCTGCATGGTTAGATTTTGGTCAGCTTTTGGTCAGCTGAGCGGCAAGTTCCAGCTGATACGTTTTTGCTACCCAAAAGGAGGCGGTAGCTCATGACCCATTGCAATGACCAACTCATCGACCAGCTGTTGAACCAAGCCGAACAAGAGGGGCGCTGTCTGATTCCCCCGAGCGCGGCGATCCGAAAAGCGCTCCTTCGGCGCACCGGCAGCACGGTCGTCTCCCCCATGCCGGGATTGTTCGCGCGCAAAATGCGCTGGGATGAGCTCAACCGGGCGCAGCGTCATTGCGAGATTATTCGCGCCCTTGCGATCATCCACCCCGATTGGACGTTCTGCGCGTTTTCGGCTGCCTGCCTGCTGGGGCTCGAGGTCTCGTGGCGACACCTGAATGTCGTGCATGCCTGCAGCTCGACAAAGCCGTCGGCTCGCCCGGGCGCGCATATTCAGCGGCACCAGATTGAGCCGGCCGGAGCAATACACAGAGCCGGCATATCGGTAACGCCGCCCATCCAAACGGCCACAGATTGCCTGCTTCAAACTGGTTTTGCCGACGGCATGCCCATTGCCGATTCGGCAATCTCAAAACTCAGTCTTACGCGAGAGCAGTTGATGGAGGCCGTCGAGCAACGAGCGACCGCCCGCAATGGTCGCGCGATTCGTACGGCCCTCACAACGCTTCGATATGCCGACGTCCGCGCCGAGAGCGGTGGGGAATCGGTCGCCCGCGCCGTCATGATCGAGACCGGTTTTGCGCCCGACTGGCTTCAATACGAGCTTAAGGACCCTTTCGATTCGGCCAAGCCCATACGAACGGACTTTGCCTGGGAGCGCCAGGCGCGGGAACTCACGCTGGGCGAGCTCGACGGGCTCGTCAAATATACCGACCAGGCCATGCTAGCCGGGCGCACCACCGCCGAGGCGCTCGTTGCCGAACGACAGCGCGAGGCGCACCTATCGCTCTACGGTCACCCTCTGCTGCGCTTTACCATGAGCGAAATCCGCTCGGCAGGAATGCTCGCCAAAAAGCTGCAGACGGCAGGCATCCGGCAGACCGCGCTGCCGACGTGGCTCAACGAAGTGGAGCTGTAGGAGCTGCTAGGCCGCGCATCGCCGGATCGCATCCCCCCTATCTGGGCCGCGTTTTCCCAACGGCCACGCCAACGGAAAGCGCGTCCCAGTCTGGACGCTCAAAACGGGATGCACTTTCCGGATGGCGGGCCTAGTGGAAACGGCGTCCCGGAATCCGGCCTCGGAACGGGTCGTGCTTTCCGGTTGAGTCCTTCAGCGGAAACTGCATCCCGGAATAAACGCTCAAACTGGGACGCAGTTTCCGCTGAGGTTCTATCCGGAAACCGTGTCCCACTCTGAGCGTCAATTCTGGGATGAACTTTCCGCCTGAGGGTTCAGCCGGAAACGGCATCCCACTCTGAAGCGAAATTCTGGGACGCAGTTTCCATTTGAGGCCTCTACCGGAAAACGAATCCCATTCTGAGCGTCGAATCCGGGACACAGTTTCCGCTCCAAACAAAAGGCCCCGGCTCGCGATGGAGCTGGGGCCAAAGGCGCAGCGTATGTAGTTGATGGCAAGCGCAGACAGCAGTCAGTAATGACCGTCTGCGCCCTACCCTACCCGCGGTGACGGGCGCGGCTGTAGGGCGTATCCACCATGGGCAGATCCGGGCGCAGCTTGCCGTCAAATGCGCGGTAGGCGTTCTGTACGGCGGGCGCCGTGGGGATCGTTGCGATCTCGCCGATGCCCTTGCCGCCGTATGCCACAGGCAGCAGCTCGTCCTTCTCAACGTAGATGGCGTGGATATCCGGAATCTCGGGCGCACGGAACAGCCCGAGCGTACCGTACCTTGCCTGGGGCACGCAGTCCTTGAGCGGCCAGTCCTCGGTCAGTGCATAACCCATACCCATGAGCACGCCGCCTTCGATCTGACCCTGGATGGAGATGGGATTGACCACCTTGCCGGAATCGTGCGCAGCATAGACCTCGCTCACGCGGCCGTCATCATCCAGAATGACCACATGCGTGGCAAAACCGTAGCAGATGTGGCTCTTGGGGTTGGGAACGTCGGCGCCCAGCTTGTCGGTCGGCTCCAGGTACACGTACCCAAACTCGCAGCCCTCGAGCGCCTTGATGGCGGCAGCGGGATCTTGAGGATGCATACCCTGGCCGGCGACGAGTTCCTGTGTGTGCAGCTGATAGGCGCGACCGTCGTCGTACTCGATCTTGACGCCATCACCATGGGCGCTCACAGGAGCCTCGGGTGCGGACTTGCCGGCCTCGATGTCAAGCATGGCATCGCGCAGCAGGAAGGCGGCACCGCGCACGGCCTCGCCGGTCACGACCGTCTGACGCGAGCCAGACGTGGTGCCGGAGTCGGGAGCGCTCTCGGTGGAGCACTCGCCGTTAGCAATGCAGCTCAGCGGCAGACCGCATGCCTCGGCAACGTCCTGCAAAAAGACGGTGTTGCAGCCCTGGCCGATGTCGGACGTGGCGGCGTAGACCACGGCGCGGCCATCCTCGACGCGAATCTTGCAGCGGCCGGCATCGGGCAGGCCCACGCCCACGCCGGCATTCTTCATGGCGCAGGCAATGCCGGCGTGGCCGGGATGCGCGTAGTAGGCGTCCTTGACCTCGAGCAGCGTCTCCTTAAGCGCCGTGGAGCAATCGGCAATCTGGCCGTTGGGCAGAACCTCGCCCGGCTCGATAGCGTTACGGTAGCGGATCTCCCACGGATCCAGGCCGACTTTCTCGGCCAGCAGGTCGATCAGGCTCTCGAGCGCAAACTCGGACTGGCACACGCCAAAGCCTCGGTACGCGCCGGCGGGCGGGTTGTTGGTGTAGTAGCCAAAGCCGCGGATGTCGGTGTTCTGGTACTTGTAGGGGCCAACGGCATGCGTGCAGGCGCGCTCGAGCACCGGACCGCACAGCGACGCGTAGGCGCCGGTGTCAAAGTTGATCTCGCAGTCCAGACCGGTAAAGTTGCCCTCGGCGTCGCAACCCAGCGTAAAGGTGCCGTCCATGGCATGACGCTTGGGATGGAAGGCAAGCGACTCGGCACGCGTGAGCTTGCACTTCACGGGACGCTGGAACTTATATGCGGCGAGCGCGGCCAGGTGCTGGATGGACACGTCCTCCTTGCCGCCAAAGCCGCCACCCACGAGCATGGTCTCGACGACCACGCGCTCGGGCTCGTTGTCCCAGCCAAACATGTGGGCACACTCTTTGCGCGTATCGTAGGCACCTTGATCGGTCGACTGCACCTTGACGCCATTCTTGTACGGGAAGGCAACGGCGCACTCGGGCTCCAAGAAGGCATGCTCGGTAAAGGGCGTAGTAAAGCGCTGCGTCACGGTGAATGCGCTCTCCGCCAGCGCCTTGGCGGCGTCGCCGCGCGTCACATGGCGGCTCTGGCACACGTTGTCCTTGAGCTCCACCGTGTTGCCAAAGGCAAAGAAGCTGTCGTGCAGGCGCGGGGCGTCGGCAGACCTGGCCTCGGCGATGTTGCGCACGGGCTCCAGCGGCTCGTAATCAATCTTTACGAGCTTCTTGGCCTTCTCGAGCGTCGCCTCGTCCTCGGCAACCACCAGCACGATGGCATCGCCCACGCAGCGGGTGATGTCGCCCTGGGCGATCATGACGTCCCAGTCCTGGATAAGGTGGCCGACCTGGTTGACCGGCACGTCCTCGGCGCGCAGGATGCCAACCACACCGGGTAGGGCCTCGGCCTTGGAGGTATCGATGGAGAGCACGCGGGCGCGCGGATACTTGGAGCGCACAGCGCTGGCGTAGGTCAGACCCGGCTGATCGAGCTCGTCGATGTCGTCGGGATACTTGCCCTCGCCGAGCACCTTCTTGCGCACGTCAATACGGAAGGCGCGCTTGCCCACGCCGTAGTCATCGCCGCGCTCCAGGTCCTCGTCGATCTGCTTTTCGCCGCGGAGCACCGCAGCGGCCAGCGAGATGCCCTCGATAATCTTTTTGTAGCCGGTGCAGCGACAGACGTTACCGCGAATGGCGTACTTGATCTGCTCCTCGGTGGGCTCGGGGTCCTCGGCGATGAGCGCCGCACCCGCCATGACCATGCCGGGAATGCAAAAACCGCACTGCACGGCGCCCACGGCGCCAAAGGCGTACACAAAGGCCTCGCGCACGTCCTCGGGCAGGCCCTCGACGGTCACGATGTTGCGGCCGGCGGCAAGAGCGGTGGTCAGCACGCACGCCTTGACGGCCGCACCGTCCACATGGATGGTGCAGGTGCCGCAGGCGCCCTCGGAGCAGCCGTCCTTGGCGGAGTGAATGTGCAGGTCGTCGCGCAGATAGCGCAGCAGCGGTTTGTTTTGGGTCGTCGTGTGCTCGACGCCGTTAACGGTAAAAGTGAATTCCTGTGCCATGGTGATTCCCTTCTACACGCCGGCGGCGATACCGGTGCGGTCGTGGATGGCGCCATGCGGGCAGACGACGGCGCACATGCCGCACGACAGGCAGTCCGTGCCGTCGATATGGGCGCAGTTGTCCTCGATGCGGATAGCGCCGGCAGGGCACTTTTTGGCGCACATGCCGCAACCGATGCAGCTGGTGTCGCAGATCTTGCGCGCAATGGCGCCCTTATCGGTGTTGTTGCAGCGCACCAGGATGTTCTGGTAGCCGGGAACGAAGGCAATCACGCGCTGCGGGCACGCCATGCCGCACAGGCCACAGCCCGTGCACTTGGAGCGGTCCACACGGGCGACGCCGTCGACCAGCGCGATGGCACCGTGGGGGCAGGCCGTAACGCAGGCGCCACAGCCAATGCAGCCTTCGCTGCAGCGGGCGTCGCCGCCTGCGGAAGCACAGCCGCTTCCGCAGGCAACGTAGGCCACGTGATGTTGAATGGATTTGGCCATAAGAGACTCGCCTATTTCTTAAGAAGGTACGAATAGTTGTCGCGCACGGCCCTGATGGTCAGGCGGACGGCCTCGGGCAGACCGGTGTTGACGGCATCGACCGAGACGGTGCGGACCGTGCCGGCGACGCGGACCTTAAAGTGGTCCTCGTCCACGGCCAGGAAGCCCTCGTTCTCGGAGTTCTCCATGTCCTGATCGCTCCAGAACAGGGTGAGCTTGTCCTTGTAGGGACGGCCCTCCTGGTAGGGGCAGAACACGGCGCAGTTGCCGCACTCGTTGCACATGCCATCGACGTGGACGACCTGATGCTTGGCCAGGCCCGGCACCTTAATTGCCACGTTGGCGCGGTTGGGGCACACGTCGCAGCAGACCTCGCACACCGAGCCGCAGCCCAGGCAGCGGGTCTTGGTGCAGTTGCGCTTGTCGCGGCACAGCGACCCCTTGCGCTCGTAGCAGGTGCCCTCGCGGCCAGCCTGCTCGTTGCAATCGGCGTACTTGTTAAAGTCCACGCCGGCGATGGCACGGGCGACCTCGGCGGCGTCGGCAATAGCCTCGACCACGGTGGCAGGACCGCGACGGCAGTCGCCCGCAGCCCAGACGCCCTCGACGCCGGTGGAGGTGGCGGCAAGGCGGCCGCGACGGTCGTGCTCAACGCCCGCGGCATCGTACAGGCTGGCGTCGATGCCCTCGCCAACGGCGCAGATCACCGTGGTGGCAGGAAGCTCGACGGTCTCACCCGTGGCGACAGGGCTGCGACGGCCGCTTGCATCCGGCTCGCCAAGCTCCATAACGTCGCAGGTCAGCACGGCGCCGTTAAGTGCCTTGGGCGCCAGCAGCTCGCAGAACTCAACGCCGTCGGCAAGAGCAAGATCAAGCTCTTCCTCGTCGGCGGGCATCTGCTTCTTGGTGCGGCGATACACCAGGCGCACGTTCTTCACGCCAGCCAGGCGCTTGGCCACGCGGGCCGCGTCCATGGCGGTGTTGCCGGCGCCGATGACCACGACGTCCTCGCCCAGCTCGAGCTTCTCGCCCTTCTTGGCGGCCTCGAGGAACTCCAGTACGTCGAGCTCGGCACCCTCGCCCAGGCCCGCAGAGCCGGGCATCCAGGCACCGGTGGCCACGACCACGTCGGTAAAGCCCTGGGCCTTGAGCTCGTCGATGGACTCCACGCGGGCGTTGAGCTGAACCTTGGCGCCAAAGGCCAGGCAGAGCTCTGCGTCGTGGGAGATATCGTCGCTCGCAATGCGGAACTCGGGGATCACGTGACGGACCACGCCGCCGAGCGAATCGCGGGCCTCAAAGATGGTGACGGGCACGCCGGCGCGCGTCAGGAAGAACGCCGTCGCCAGACCGGCAGGGCCGCCGCCGATAACGGCAACGTTGCGCTCGCCGTCGTTGGCGATGGCCTGGGCGCGCAGCTTGGGCAGCACGGCGGTCATGGCCTCGCGGGCGGCCTTGAGCTTGCTGGCGCGGATCTGGGCGCCCTCGGGCTCGTAGAACGCGCGCTCGCAGGCACGGCCGCAGGGATGCGGGCAGATGGTGCCGGTAATGAACGGCAGGGCGTTGCGCTCGATGATGATGTTGAGTGCGTCCTCGAAGCGGCCCTCGTCAACGGCCGCCAGGTAGGCGGGAATATCCTGCTGGATGGGGCAGCTCGTGCGGCACGGCGTGGTAAAGCAGTCGGAAAGCGGGCTCTTGCCGGCGACCTTGCGATCGGGCAGCGGGCGCAGCGGCTTCTTGTAGAGCGAGTTGGTGAGCGAATCGGCCTGGATCGCGGTCACGGCGTCGAGAGAGACACCCGCGAACGGCTTGCCGTCCAGGTCGGTAAACTCGCCGGCCATCTGGCTAAAGCGCTCGTAGCCACCGGGCTTGAGCACGTCGGTCGCCAGGGTAACGGGCCAAATGCCGGCATCGTACAGGGCGCGGATGTTGTAGACCGTGGCACCACCGGAGTAGCTGATGCGCAGCTTGCCATCGAACTGCTCGGTAATGCGACGGGCGGCCTCGATGGTCAGCGAGAACAGCGAACGGCCCGACATGTACATCTCGGTGGAGGGCAGCTCGTTTCTCGTCACGTCGACGGGGAAGGTGTTGGTGAGCTTGACGCCAAACTCCAGGCCGCGCTCGGCACACAGGGCAATCAGGCGCTCGAACATAGGCACGGCATCGACCCACTGCAGGTCCTCGCGGAAGTGCGTATCGTCGAAGACGATGTAATCAAAGCCCAGCTCGTTCAGACGCTGGCGGGCAAACTCATAGCCCAGCAGCGTGGGATTGCACTTGATGTAGGTGTTGAGGCCCTTCTCGGTGATCAGATAGGTCGCAATGCGCTCGATCTCGGCCGGCGGGCAGCCGTGCAGGGTAGACTCGGTGATGGAGTTGGAGACGCGTGCCGGGATGGATTCGACAAATGCGGCGTCAACATGCTCAAACTTGTCCAGGTTGGCGAGCGCCCACGTACGGCACTCGTTCCAGACGTCGGAGTCGCTGGCGTCCTTCATGCCCTCGATGTAGGCGTCGACCTTGGGGCTCTTGATGCCCTCGAGGTCATAACCCACGGACATGTTGAAGACAAAGCCGTCCGGGCTGCCCAGACCGTACTCGCGGGCGATCAGGTGGCAGGCAAACCATGCCTTCACGTACTCGGCAAAAGCCTGCGGAACCTCGAGCTCGGTCGACCACTCGCAGTTGTAGCACTCGTCCTGTGCCACAATGCAGGGCTTGTTCACACACTTGGAGAGTTCCTCGCCGTCCATAACCTGAACGGTCTTGAGCTCAAAGAAGCGAGAACCGGCCACGTAGGATGCCACGATGTTCTGGGCAAGCTGCGTGTTGGGACCGGCGGCCGGGCCAAACGGGGTCTCGATGCGCTCGTCAAAAATGGGAAGCGCGCCCTCCTGGTTGGCCGTGACCATCTTGCGCACGCCAAAGACGGCGCCCTGGGTCTTGTGCTCCTCGATGATCCAGTTCATCAGCTGCGAAAACGGGATCGGCCTCATGATGTCGCTCATAGTGAGCTCCTCTCTGTAACGCCCGGCGAGACCGCGCGGCGGGCGCAAATACGGTGTAGCGCTAGCACAGCGCCGGCGACCCCGCGGAGGCCGCCTATACGCGCGTCGGATGCGGCGAAACATCCGACGCGCGTGAATCTACTTGTGAATTAGTAGGTGCGATCGTTGAGCGTGCTCCAGAGCTTCTTGGACTCAGCCATGGTCCACGCGTTGATCTTGTCCTCATCAATGCCAACGAACTCACGATCCTTGTACAGGACGCGGCCGTTGATGATGGTGGTGCGGCAGTTTTTGCCCATCATGCCAAAGAGCATGTGGCCGTCGATGTTCTCCTCGCTCAGCGGCGTAAAGGGCTTGTAGTCCATAACGATGACGTCGGCAGCGGCGCCGGCCTCGAGCACACCGAGCTTGCGATCGAAGTACTTGCTGGCCATCTTGGCGTTGTTCTCGAACAGCATGGTCATGGCCTCGCACCAGCCCACGTTGGGCATGGCGGCGTTGTGGCGCTGAATGATCAGGAAAACCTTGAGGCTCTCGAGCATATCGTGGGTGTAGGCGTCGGTGCCCATGCACACGGGGATACCGCGGCGGAAGAACTCGAGCACGGGGGCGCAGCCCACGGCGTTGCCCATATTGGATTCGGGGTTGTTGACCAGCCAGGTGCCGGACTCCTTGACGATATCCATCTCGGCGGGCGTCACGTGGATGCAGTGGCCAAGCATGGTGTCGGGACCCAGCAGGTTGTGCTGCAGCAGGCGCTCGACAGGGCTGATGCCACCGCGGTTGAGGCGGGAGTCCCACACGTCATTCATGCCCTCGCACACATGGATGTGGAAGCCGGTCAGGCCGTTGTTGGCCTCGGCCATCTTGTCCATGGTCTCGTCCGAAAGCGTAAAGGTGGCGTGACCGCCAAACATGGCGGCGATCATATGATTGTCGTTATCGCGACGCTCCTTGGCGGCCCACTGGGCAAATTCGGCGTTCTCGGCAATGGCCTGGTCGCATTTTTCCTGGCCGCGGCGATCGGAGACCTCGTAGCACAGGCACGAACGCATGCCCAGCTCCTGAGCGGCGTCCTTAATGGTAAAGAGGCTGCCCGGGATCTCGCAGAAGCTCGCGTGGTGATCGAAGATCGTGGTGACGCCATCGCGGATGGAGTCCAGAATCGTGGCATAGGCGCTGGCCTTGGTGCCGTCGAGCGTCAGGTTGTCGTCGATCTTCCACCACTGCTGCTCAAGATTCTCCAGGAAGTTGGTGGGGTTGCAGCCCTTGATGGCAAGGCCGCGGGCCAGACCCGAGTAGATGTGAGTGTGGCAGTTAATAAGTCCGGGCATGATGAGGTTGCCCTGGGCGTCGACGTACTCGGCATTCGGGTACTTGGCCTTGAGCTCGCGCTCGGGGCCCACTTCGACGATCGTATCTCCGTCAATAGCGACCGCACCGTTGGGAATGAACGGAGTCTGAGCGTTGCGGGTAAAGACGGAACCGTTAGCGACCAGAAGCATAAATGCTCCCTTCAACATCAGGGGCGGGGTTTGACACCTCTGACATGGCGGAAGTGCGAAGCGCCGGCCTACACCGGAAACGGGCCCTCTCCCGTCAACGCTTCACCAAAGGGACAAACCCTTTGAAGTGCGGCTTGGCACCGCATGACGTCGGCGGACGAGGCGATGCGCCCGCCGACGAATAGCACCGAATTGGTTACTTCTTGCTCTCGGGCAAGACCAGATCCACGGCAGCATCCTTGGCAGCATCGATATGCTGAGCCACGACCGGCGTCTGCGGGAGGATCAGGTTAAGGACAATGGCCATGATGGCGGTGGGGGTCACGGCGTTGGAGCCGATGACGGTAGATACCCAGGTGGGCATGCCCTCGCCGGCAAGGCAGCCGCTGGCCATCCAGATACCCAGGCCAAAGACGACGGAGGTACCGACGATGGTAGTAGTGCGCTGCGTAAGGCCCTCGCGGGTGAACATGCGCACGCCGTTCATGGTGATGGTGCCAAAGACGCCGACGGTCGCGCCGCCGATGACGGGCTGCGGGATAGCGGAAAGGACGGCAGAGAGCTGCGGGAACAGACCGGCGATGGCAAAGACGGCCGCGATGATCACAAAGACCCACTTGTTGACGACCTTGTTGGAGCAGATGATGCCCACGTTCTGGCCAAGGGCGCTGGTGGGAAGACCGCCCAGCAGGCCGCCGACCATAGAGGTGAGGCCCTGGGACACAATAGCGCCGGAGAGCTCGCGCTCGGTGGGCATACGGTCGATGGAGCCCAGGCAGGCAGCGGAGACGTCGCCGATAACCTGGATGGCGACCATGGGGAACACGACGGCGAGGGTAATGCAGACCTCGGGATCAAACTCGAGCGCGTAGGGCATGAGCTTGGGAAGGGCGAAGACCTGAGCGGTGGCGACGCTGGAGAAATCGATCATGCCAAAGGGGATCGAAACAATCATGCCAACGATCATGCCAAAGAACACGGATCCCAGCTTGAGCGTGCCCTTGCCAAAGTTGGCGAGCGCAAAGACCACGGCGAAGGTGATAAGAGCGACGCACCATGCCTGCGGGGTACCCCACAGCGGCGTGCCCATGCCACCGGCCATGTACTTGACGGCCGTGGGATAGAGAGAGACGCCAATGGAGAAGATGACCGTACCGGTCACGACGGGCGGGAACAGCCACTTGATCTTGCTGTAGGCCAGACCAAAGAGGACCGCGACGGCACCGCCGACAATCTCGCCGCCCAGCAGCGCGCCAAAACTAAAGCCCGAGGCGCCCATGGCCTGAAGGGCCGGCAGGAACGCGAACGAAACGCCCATGACGATGGGCAGGCCGCCGCCAATGCGACGGAAGGGAGCGAAGGCCTGAAGGGCCGTGTCGATTGCCGAAAGAATGAGTGCAACCTGAATGATGTCGGTGCTCTGCTGGCTATTAAAGCCGTAGACGCCGGCCATGATGACCGCCGGGGTAATGATGCCGGCAAACGATGCCAGTACGTGCTGAAGGGCACACGGGATCATTTCCTTAACGGGCGGCATGCCTTCGCGAGTGAACAGGGCTTCAGTGCCGTTCGTAACCGTCTCCTGGGTCATTTGACCACCAATCCTCGAAATAGTTGTTTTCGCATCTAACGCTCTATTGTGACGCAGTGCGGGGTTGAGGTTGTGCCTTCGTTGCATATCGTATTAAAGATGATTCTCATTCTCAATAATAATTTTTTGTTATCAGACTATTCTTCAGCTGAGATAACGCATTTCCGCAGGTCAGGAATGTGTCTGTTCAAAATAACATCTAACTTTTCTTTTGGTCAACCGTTTACCGCCAAATTCCTACCGTTCGTCTGTATAACGCAATGTACCTGCGGATATACGAGATGATGAGCAGCATGTTACCATGATAAAAAATTGTTATGAACACTTCGATAGAACCCAAAGGAGTTGCCCGTGAACGAGACCGTACGTCGTTTTTTGCCGATGGTCGATTTCCTGGAGCAGATACTCGGCAAAAACAGCGAAATCGTGCTGCACGATTTCTCGGATCCCGACCACGCCATCGTCGATATTCGCAACGGCATCGTGAGCGGCCGCAAGGTCGGCGGTCCCGCCACCGACCTGGCACTCAAGATCATGCACGACGCTAAGTATCGCGACCTGCCGTTTATTACGGGCTACGAGGGGCGCGGTGCCGGTGGCAAGACGTTGGAGTCGGCGACGTACTTTATCCGCGAGAATGACGAGATTGTCGGTATGCTCTGCGTCAACACCGATCTTTCCACGGTCCGTTCCATCAACGCCATGGCGCAGCAGCTCATGGCCTGCTTCGACGCTGTGCCAAGGCAGGCGGAGCCCGCGTCTATCGAGGTCGAAAGTCTTTCGGAGTCTACACAGGAGCTCATCGACCGCAGTATTTCCGAGTTGCTCGAAAGCCGCGGACAGGATGTCGCCTCGCTTGGGCAGGCCGATCGCGTGGACGTTATTCGCCACCTTAACGGCAACGGCGTATTTATGCTCAAGGGCGCTGTTGCTTGCGCTGCCACCGCGCTGGGCATCTCGGAGCCCAGCGTCTACCGCTACCTGCAAAAAGTTCGGAAGGAAGGCTAACAAGCTAAATGGACTGCCCTTGGTGGCTCCACAAGTGATCCGTCGCTTGACAAAAGACCCTGCAGCTCGCACTGCAGGGTCTTTTTTGCATGTCATGTTTAGTTGTTGTCAACGCCTTAGAGAGCGGCGACGACCTCTATCTCGACCAGACCGCCGGCCGGAAGGGCGGCAACCTGGAAAGCGCTGCGCGCGGGGAACGGAGCCTCGAACTTGGAGGCATAAATCTCATTCACGGCAGCGAAGTCGGCAATGTCGGCCAGGTAGACCGTGGTCTTGACGACATCGGCAAAGGTGGCGCCGGCAGCGGTCAGCAGGGCCTCGACGTTGGCGAGGGACTGCTTAGCCTGGGCTTCGACGCCCTCGGGCATCTTGCCGGTTGCGGGGTCGATGCCCAGCTGGCCGGACAGGAACACCATATTGCCGGTCTGGATGCCGGGGGAATACGGGCCGATGGCTGCAGGTGCGTTATCGGAAGACACGACGGTCTTGCTCATGTTTTTCTCCTTACGATTAAATAGAGAGCGTGAGCGCGGCGTTCACACCGGGAGGCACAGTTCGGTCTGAACACCGCGCTTGATTGGGATAGTACTCAAGGTTTCCGCGCCATGCAAGATTATTATCACGTTGCGAGAATATTTTATCGCCTAACGGTTCCCCCAGACCGCTGAACGGTTCTTATGTGGAGCGGCCAGCCCAAGCTGCTGAAGACTTTATCCCGCTTGGAGCACGGGCATCGCCCATCGCGACAGCGCCACTATACTTTTGAGTATCTGAGCATTTTGAAAGGCAGGATATGACCGCAACCGCCAGTCGAACCACCAACCGCAGACCCGAGCTCTTGGCCCCCGCCGGAGGCCCGGAGCCCTTTGCCGCCGCACTCGCTGCCGGGGCAGACGCCATCTACTGCGGCATGGGAAGCTTCAACGCCCGCCGCAAGGCCACCAACTTTACCGACGAGGCCTTTGAGCAGGCCTGCCGTGCTGCACACCTGGCCGGGTCGCGCGTCTACGTCACGGTCAACATCGTCATCAAGCAGTCCGAGATGGGCGATGCGCTGCAACTCATCCATCGCTGCTCCACGCTGGGCGCCGACGCCTTCATCATCCAGGACTGGGGTCTGTTCTTTGAGGTCAAGCGCACGATGCCCGACATCGAGACGCATATCTCGACCCAGGCGAACATCCACGACGACCGCGGAACCCTTTGGTGCCGCGAGCAGGGCGCCGACCGCGTGACCCTCTCGCGCGAGCTTTCCATCGACGAGATTGCCGCCATTCACGATGCCGCGCCCGATGTGAACCTTGAGGTCTTTAGCCACGGCGCCATCTGCTTTTGCTACTCGGGCCTGTGCCTGCTTTCGAGTTTTGCCATGGCGGGACGATCGGCCAACCGCGGCATGTGCGCTCAGCCCTGTCGCCTGCCTTACGAGCTAATCGACGAGAACGGCCGCACGCTCTCCCCCGCCGGCCGCGAGCGTGCGCTATGTCCGCGTGACACCAACACTTCACAGCTTGTTCGCCGTCTGTATAACGCCGGCGCCGCATCGCTCAAGCTCGAGGGCCGCATGAAGGCGCCCGATTACGTGTACTCCATCGTTGATGTGTATCGTCACGAAATTGACGACATGCTATCCGGAACCACCGTTGCCAAGGACGAGGAAGCCGCCCGCCAGCGCCAGCTCAAGCGCTGCTTCAACCGCGACTTTACGCACGCCTATCAGGACGGCACCTCGGGCGACGAGATGATGAGCTACGAGCGCTCCAACAACCGCGGCCAGACCGTGGGCACGGTGCTGGGCAGCCGCCCGGCCAACCGCGATGTGCGTGGCCTCAAGCCCGACGATCGCCGTCGCCGCGCCGCCATCGCCCGCATTGAGCTGTTTGAACCCGTGGGCAAGGGCGACTTGTTGGAACTTCGCCACGATGACGAGTTCGACCAGTTCCTAACCACTATCGCTACCGATGATGCCGCCGCCGGTGACATCATCGAGTGTCGCGTGCCCCGCAGCATGCCCGAGGGCTGCCGCGTGCGTGTCATCCGCAGCCAGCGCGCCATCGATGCCGCCGGCGCCGCGCTCAAACGCGATGTGCTGCGCCGCCGAGCTGTTGATGTGTCCGTCGTGGCGCGTCTGGGCGAGCCGTTTACTGTCACACTCACCTGCTGTGACAACCCTTCGCTTACGGCAACGGCCACGGGCTTTACCGTCGAGGCCGCCAAGACCCGTGCGGTCGAGGCGTCCGATCTGGTGGAGCATGTAGGCCGCATGGGCTCCTCGCCCTTTGAGGCAGCGAGCTTTGATGTGGCGCTCGAGGAGGGCTGCGGTATGGGCTTCTCCGCCGTGCACAAGGTGCGCGCCGCCGCCTGTAAAGCCTTGGAGGAGGCCATTCTGGCGCCGTACGAGGAGCGCGCGAAAACGCTCGAGTTGCCGGTGCTCGACAAATGTACGCACGCCATGCCCGCGCATTACCGCGACGAGCCGCAGATCTGCACCACCGTCACCTCGCTCGAAGCTGCCGAGGCAGCCCGCGCGGAGGGTGCGACGCGCATCTACATGACCACCGATGCGCTCGATGCGGCCGGGCTCTCCCCCGCCGATGCGCTTGAGCAGGGCATCGTGCCCATACTCGACGAGGTCTGCCGCGCCGTCGACCACGAGCGCGTTGACCCGTGGGTTGTTGCCGGTGCCACGGTCGCTATTGGCAACATCTCCGAGCTTGCCCTGGCCGCGCAGGCCGGCGCCACGGCCGAGATTCGCTCTTGCCTGCCGGTGCACAACACGCCCTGCATGGAGGCACTTGCCGAGCGCGGAGCCGGTGCGTTTTGGCTCTCGCCCGAAATCACGCTCGACGAGATTGTCTCGCTTGGCACCTCCGCGCCCGCAGCCCTGGGCATCACCGTTTTCGGCCGCCCGCGCGTTATGACAAGCGAGCATTGCATTCTGCAGGTTGCCAACGGCTGCATCCACGATTGTGTCAACTGCCGTCTGCGTGCCCGCAAGCTCTCGCTCAAGAATATCGACGGAAAGGTCATGCCCGTCCGCACCGACATCCACGGCCGCTCTCGCCTGTACGATGCCTACCCCATCGACCTCACGCCGCAGGTTCCTCAGCTGCTCGATGCCGGCGTGCGTCGTCTCATGGTGGACGGAACGCTGCTCGAGGCAGATGAGGTGAGCCGTGCCGTCGCCCGCGTCCGTCGTGCCGTCGAAGCGGCGCAGGCCGTGCGCGTCGCGCGGGAAGTGTGCGGGGACC
>CABQKL010000037.1 GCA_902464645.1 uncultured Collinsella sp. | reverse complement strand
CTGGTGATCTCCGCCTTGAGAGGGCGGCGTCCTAAACCGCTAGACGAACGGGCCACATGACATCTGCACTGCCGTGCTGCGAGGAAATATAGTACGGGACAAAAAACGCGAGCGCAAGAAGAAATTCCAAATTGCCCAAATTTTGTCGGGAGGTTATGGAAAGCGCAGTTAAAAGCCACAGCCTATGATTTTTCTGGGACGGGGCTTAAAAAATCATTTCAGATTGCCGAGCGATTCTTTAAGACCACAACTTCATTCAAAATGATTTTTTAAGCCCCGTCCCAGAAAAATCATCCTAGGTTGAGGTGGGCCAGGATGGCTTCGCGCTCGTTTGGAACATTGTCCTCGATCACAGCGTCGAGGGCGGCGTTGAGCAGCTGCCCCAACTCCGGCCCCGGCTTGACGCCGGCGCGAATCAGGTCGCCGCCGTTGATGGCGAGCATCTTGAGCGTATAGGGCTCCCCCGCCTTCAGCAGCTCGTGCGCCATCGCGCGCATCTCCTCAATCGTCTCAACGTAATAGAAGCACGACGGGGCCTTGCCGAGCGTGTCAGCACGCTTAAGGTCCATGAGCTCGTCAATCAGGCGCGGCGTGTCGATGCCCTCGCCCGAAAGCAAGCGCATCATATTGAGCAAGCAAGAGCGCTCGGGGCGCAGCGGCTTGTCGTGATATTTGATGAGCAGACACACGTCGCGCACCAGGTCGTGCGAGAGCGCCAGGCGATCCATGATGGCGCGCGCCTTCTTGGCGCCAAGCTCGGGATGACCGTAAAAGTGGCCGCTGCCCGCATGGTCGACCGTAAAGCAATCGGGCTTGGAGACGTCGTGCAAAAACGCTGCCCACATTAAGCTCGGCGAAGGCTCCACGCCGTCACACAGCGCCAGCTCCCCTGCCACCGTCAGCACGCGGGCGATATGCTCGTAGACGTTAAAGGCATGGTAGACACTGCACTGGTCAAAGCCCCTACCCGCAGCAAGCTCGGGCACGGCGGCACAAATGAGCTCGGGGTAGCGCAGCATCGCGTCTCCCCCGTGACCGGTCGAAAGAATGCCTTCGAGCTCAATACCCACGCGCTCGCGTGCCACGGCATCGAGCAGCGGCGAGCACTCGGCAAGCGCCTGTTTGGTCTTAGGCTCGATCATAAAATCCAAACGACAGGCAAAACGCACGGCGCGCAGCATGCGAAGCGCATCCTCATTAAAGCGACGTTTGGGATCTCCGACGGCGCGGATAAGCTTACGCTCCAGGTCGCCCTGGCCATCATAGCGGTCGACAAGACCGCGCCGGGGATGCCAAGCCATGGCATTAACGGTAAAATCACGACGCGCCAGATCGTCCTCAAGTGACGCCGCACGCTCCACACTCTGGGGATGGCGGCCATCGGTGTAAAAGCCATCCAGACGATACGTCGTGACCTCAATGCGCTCATCGTCACAAATGGCGGTAATGCCGCCAAATTTAATCCCCGACTCAACCACCGCAATGCCGGCGGCCTCGAGCGCTGCCTTGGACTCCTGCCACAGACCGCTGCAGCACATGTCGACATCGTGGCCGGGGCGTCCCATCAGGGCATCACGTACCCAACCCCCCACGAACCAGGCCTCAAGACCGGCTGCCTCAAGCGCATGTAGCACACGCATGGAGGCGCCTGAGGGCTGCGTACCGTTGAGCGAAGCTTTGCACATACCTATGGCCTCCTACGCCTGCAAGCGTTAATCGATGGTTCTCAAGAAGTCTAACAAGAAACGGGCATGCGCGCACATGCAATCGTATCGTCGATCCGAACGAACGGGACAGCAAGCACCACATGCGCCCAGAATGCAAAAACACCCGCCTTGGAAATCCAAAGCGGGTGTTCGGCAACGATATGTCGATGCGGCTAGCAGACCTGGCGAACCTCAATGTGCTTGCTATATTCGTCCACCTTGGCAAAATCGCCCAGACCGGCACACTCCACCACGTTGGCGCCGGTGGCCATCGAGAGGCGCAGGGCGTCCTCGACGCGCTCGGGAGCGTCGTGCCACACGGACAGGAAGGCGGCAAGCGAGGAGTCGCCGGCGCAGACGGTCGACAGCACCTTGACCTCAAAGGTACGGTTGGCAAACCAGATGTGTTCGCCGTTGGAGAAGTACGCGCCCTCGCCGCCAAGGGTCAGCAGTACGTTCTTAGCGCCTTTGGCGTGCAGCTCGGCCATCGCGCCCTTAACGGACTCGTCGTCGCCACCGCTCACCTTAATGCCAAAGATGTCGAGCAGCTCGTCATCGTTGGGCTTAATGAGCAACGGCTCCATGACAATGAGGTCAGCCAGCTGATGGCTCGAGATATCGAGCACGAACTCGGCGCCCTTCGCCTTAACACGGCGAAGTACCTCGGGCAGGAAACCCTCGGAGGTGTTGGGAGGCAGCGAGCCGCTAATGACCAGGCAGGTCATGTCCTCGAGCGAATCAATGAGCTCAAACATCTCCTGCTCGTTGGCAGCATTGATGGCAGCGCCTGCATTGACCATGTTGTACTCGGTGTCGGGACCGGCGTTGAGGAAGACATTGACGCGCGTTATGCCGTCAGTCCACACGGGCTTGACGGGCACGCCCAGGGCCTCGGCGCCCTTGACGATAAACTCGCCCGAGAAACCGGCAAAAAAGCCCAGGATCGTGGTATCGACGCCGTAGTGATCGAGGGTGAACGAGACGTTAAGACCTTTGCCGTTGGGCGTATAGACCGCATTGCGCGTGCGGGTGACGGTGTTGGCGGAAAGACCGTCGCAGGCAATGTTGTAGTCAATGGCGGGATTTGCAGTGAGCGTGTAAACCATGTAAGTTCCTTTCACAAGGCAACGTGTTAATGAAAGTATATTCCACGCCACGTGAAAAGGCTATAGCAACTCGGCGAACGGTGTAGAACGCGTGCAGGGCGGCAGAAAAGCGGCAAAGCGCGGCAAAAAATCAGGGGGCTTGCCCTGACGCTCTTTTGCAATTAACAAAAATGGCACCCCGGCCAAAGCCGAGGCGCCATAGAACCACGAATATGTCGTGTTTCGCTTACTTGCGATCGAGCTTGCGGACAGCAACGCGCTTGCTGTACTCATCGACGTGACCGAAGTCGCCAATGCCCACGGACTCGGCAACGTTGGCACCGGTGGCCATAGCGAGCTTCATGGCCTCCTCGACGTTGTCGCGATCCCTGTACCACTTGTGCAGGAACGCGGCGAGGGTGCAGTCGCCGGCGCAGACGGAAGAGACCAGCTTGATGTTGAACTCACGCTTGGCGTACCAGATGTCCTCGCCGTTGGAGAAATAAGCATCGCCGCGGCTACCACGGGTGAGCAGCACGTTCTGGACGCCGGCGTCGTGGGCGAGCTTCATGGCAACGCGGACCTCGTCGTCGGTGTCGACCGGCACGCCGAAGATGGCCTTCATCTCGTGATGATTCGGCTTAATAAGCAGCGGCTTCTTGTGAGCGAGCTCCTTGAGCTTGTCGGAGGACAGGTCAAGGACGACGTCTGCGCCACGGGCCTGAGCGTGCTCCATGACCTGAGCCAGGAAGTCGGGCGTAGCTTTGGGAGGCACGGAACCGGAGACGATCAGGCACTCAAGATCGCCCGCGGTGTCCAGGATGTTGTAGAGCTCCTTCTGATGCTCCGGCGTAATCGGGGCGCCGGGGTTCAGGATGCCGTACTCGTGCTGGCCATCGTTGACGTAGGTGTTGATACGCGTGATGCCATCGGTCCAGACCGGGCGGCACAGGCAACCCAGGTTCATGACCTCCTCGACGATGAACTTGCCCGTGAAGCCAGCGAAGAAGCCGAGCGCGACGGTGTCGACACCCATCTTCTTAAAGGCGAAGGACACGTCGAGGCCCTTGCCATTAGCCGTGTAGCTGGCCGAGCCGGTGCGGACGTTCTCGTCGGGCTCGAGCGGAGAGCTCGAAACCGTCATGTCGACAGCCGGGTTAGCGGTTAGCGTGTAGAACATTTACAGTACCCCCTGTATATGTGAGGGCCGCGTGGCCGGCCCATTCCAACCACGCGGTTACCTCTGATACCAAATTAGCGAGCTGCGGACTCGAGCAGCGCCTTGACCTCGGCGGCAGTGTTGCAGGCGAGTGCCTTCTCGGCGAGCTCGTCGCACTCGGCCTTGGTCCACTGGCTGATGGTCTTGCGGGCGCGCAGGATCGACGGAGCGCTCATCGAGAACTCCTCCAGGCCCCAGCTGATCAGCAGCGGCTCAAGCAGCGGATCGGCAGCGGCCTCGCCGCACATACCGACCATGATGCCGGCCTTCACGCCGCTCTCGATGATGTTCTTGAGCGAGCGGAGCACGGCGGGATAGTACACCTGGTACAGGTTGGAGATGGTGTCGTTGCCACGGTCGGCGCACATGGTGTAGCCAATCAGGTCGTTAGTGCCGATGGAGAAGAAGTCGGCGACCTCGGCCAGGCGATCAGCGAGCAGCGAAGCGGCGGGCGTCTCGACCATGATGCCGACCTCGATGTTCTCGTTGAACTTGCGACCCTCTTCGGTCAGCTCGGCCTTGCACTGCTCGACGAGCTCCTTGACAGCCAAAACCTCCTCGACGCAGGTGACGAGCGGGATCATGATCTTGACGTCACCGAAGGCGCTGGCGCGCAGCAGGGCGCGGAGCTGGACCTTGTACTGGTCGGGATTGGCCAGGCAGTAACGCACGGCGCGGAAGCCCATGAAGGGGTTGTCTTCCTTGACCATGTGCAGGTACGGGATCTCCTTGTCGCCGCCCACATCAAGCGTACGAATGATGACCGGAGCGCCCTTGAGCGCGCTGGCGACCTTGCGGTAGGCGTTGAACTGCTCCTCCTCGGAAGGAAGCTCAGCAGAGTCCATGAACAGGAACTCGGAGCGGAACAGACCGATAGCCTCGGCGTCGTGATCGAGCGCGTTGGGCACGTCATCGGGGTTACCGATGTTGCAGGCAATGATCTTCTTGATGCCATCGGCAGTCACAGAAGGCTTGCCGCGGAAGGCCTCGAGGGCTGCCTTCTCGGCAGCGAAGGCCTCGGCCTTGGCGGTGTAGGAGGCGAGCGTCTCCTCGTCGGGATCGGCCTCGACGATGCCCTTGCCACCGTCGACGACAACGGTCATGCCGTTGCGCAGTGCAGTGCAGCTGTTGGAAACCGAAAGGACAGCCGGGATCTCGAGGGCGCGCGCGATAATCGCGGAGTGCGACGTACGGCCACCAGTCTCGGTGACGATACCGGCAACGTGGGCCTTATCGATCGTGGCGGTCATGGACGGCGTAAGGTCGTGCACGACAACGACGGTGTTCTCGGGCAGGACGGAAAGGTCGACGACCTCCTTGCCCAGCAGCTCGGCCAGAATACCGGTGCGGATGTCGGCGATATCGGCCGCGCGCAGACGGAACATCTCGTCGTCCATGGACAGGAACATGTTCTCGAACATGGTCGAGGTGTCCATGAGCGCCTGCTCGGCGCAGGTGCCGCCGTCAATGGCGGCGTTGATGGCGTCGGTCATGCCCGGGTCCTGAGCCAGGACGATGTGTCCGCTCATGATCTCGGCCTCGGCCTCGCCCACCGTCTCCTTCATGTGGTCGGCCTGAGCCTGGGTCTTCTCGCAGAAGACCGAAAGAGCGGACTGATAGCGCTCCTTCTCTGCTGCCGAATCAGCAACCTGGTGCGGCTCAAACGTCAAGTCGGGATCGACGGCGACCATAACGGTGCCGATACCGATGCCCTCGGAAGCGTTGACTCCCTGATACATTCCCATTCCTCTCTCCGTGTCATGTGATAAAGCGTTTTGCCATATCCATGACAAAAGAGCGCAGTTACCTTAAAACAGGTCACTGCGCCCCCAAATATGAACTTAGTTGTTCAACATGCGACCCGTTTGAGTTCTACTCGCCAAGACCGCTCTTGATGAGCTCGATGGCAGCAGCCAGAGCCTCGGCCTCGTCAGCGCCGTCGCACTTGACCTCGACCTCGGTGCCGCAGGGGATACCAGCAGCCATGAGGGCCATCGGGGACTTGCCGTTGACCTCCTTCTCGGGGGTGACGACCGTCACGTCGCAGGCGTACTTGCCCATGGTGGAGGCGAAGAGGCCAGCGGGACGCATGTGAAGACCCTGAGGATTAACGAGGGTAGCCTTCTCAGAAACCATAATTGACTCCTTTTTGTGTTTAACCCCTGTCAGCCATGCGACAGGAGCCATATTCACGACGTTGTTTATATTAACTCACATCAAACTGTTTTTCATTATGTTTCGCACGAATTATTGGACGGATGTCGTTGCTGACCGCTTGCTCGCCCACAGAGGGCCGGTCGCGGCCTGTGAGATTTCCTGCTCTACAGTCCTGCTCGCACGAAGAGCACATTAAGTGCTCTTCGGCTCGTGCGGAACTCGCGATAAATCTCACAGGCCGCGACCGGCCCTCTGTGGGCGAGCAAGCTGCGGAAACTCGGTCGGTCCAGAGCAATATCGTGCGAACGGAATTCTGGCTGATGACCTGTTCGCGACAAACACTCGATTGGCAGTCTCCTCTATACCCTTCTGTAAGTTGCGGTGAAATAGGGACTGAATTTGGGGTTGAATCGTTTAAGCAGTCCCTATTTCACCGCAACTTATGGGAGGGGTAGAAAAAGGGGGAGGCCCTGGAGAGGGTCTCCCCCTTTGTTACAGAGGCGATGTTATTCGCGAGCCGCAGGATTAGACCAGGCGGGCGTTGATCGTCTTGGCGATCTCGGCGGCGTCGGTGGAACCCTTGACGGTGGCACGGAAGCCCTCGTCCATAAGCGCCTCGGCGACCTTGGACAGGATCTTGAGGTGCGTGGTGCCGGCCTGGGCACCGGGAATAAGCAGGGCGATGGCCACGTTGACGGGAGCGCCGTCCATGGTGTCCCAACCGGTCACGCCGGACTCATCCTTGACGACGATGACGGCAGCCTCGGTAATGGCGTCGGACTTGGCATGCGGGATGGCGAAGCCCTCCATCATGCCCGTGGTGCCCTCGGCCTCGCGGGCCAGGAAGGCATTCATCACGGCATCGGCGTCGTCAGCGACACCGGCCTTGACAGCCTGGTTGGAGACAAAGCTCAGGGCCTCGTCACGAGAAGCGAAGTTCTCGGCGACAAAAACGTTCTCGACCTTCACGAAATCGGCAGCCTCGGCCTTGGGAGCCTCGACGGCAGCGGCCTTGGGGGCCTCGACCGGCTTAGCGGGAGCGGCAGGAGCGGCCTTCTGGCTCTTCTCGAAGTCATACTTCTTGAAAGCGACGAACAGGATGCCACCGACCACAGCGCCGATGAGGATCGCGAGGACCCACAGCGGACCGTTCTCGACAACGGGCAGGACCAGGAAGCCACCGTGGGGCGCCGGATCGTGAACGTTGAACATAATGGTCAGGATCGAGGCGATGGAGGAACCGAGCATCATGATGGGCATGACGGGCCAGATGTTCTTGGTCATGAACGGAATGGCGCCCTCGGTGATGTGGGTGCAACCAAGGATGAGGTTGACGACACCGGCGTCATGGTCCTCCTGGCTGAAGTACTTCTTGCCGACGATGACGGCGAAGGTGGTGATCAGCGGCGGAACGATGCAGGCGGCGGAGACGGCAGCCATGAAGTTGGTGCCGAAGTTGTAGGTGTCGGTACCGACACCGGCAGCCAGAGCCTCGGTGAGCATAGCGGTACCGGTGACGTAAGCAGCCTTGTTGACCGGGCCGCCCATGTCAAAGGCGCACATGCAACCAATAGCAAGACCCAGGACAACAGCGCCAGAGGCAGACAGACCCTTGAGGAAGTCCATCATGGCGGTGTTGATGGCAGCCATGGGGCCGGAGATGCCGAGCATGACCAGACCGACGATAGCAGTCGAGAACAGCGGGTACAGGAAGATGGCCTTGAGGCCGTCCAGGTTCTTGGGCAGCTTGGCAAAAACCTTCTCGAGCAGAAGGATGACATAGCCGGCGAGGAAGCCGCCGACAATGCCGCCCAGGAAGCCGAAGCCCACACCGGTGCCGCCAGCATCGATCATGTGAGTATCGGCGTTAACGGGAAGGCCCTGGATGGCGATCATACCGGCGACAAAGCCGGGGACGAGCGCCGGGCGCTTGCCGATGGACTCGGCGATGTAGGCGGAAAGCACGGGAACCATGAGGTTCATGGCAATGCCGCCGATGATCTTGAGCATAGCGGCGAAGCTGTTGTAGTCGGCAGCCGTCGAATCGAAGGACGTGATGCCCCACAGGAACGAAACAGCGGTCAGGACACCACCGGCAACGACGAAGACCAGCATGTGGCTGACGCCGTTCATGAGGTGCTTATAGATGATATGGCCGATGGACTCCTTCTCCTCGACCTCATCCTCGGCATCGGCGGCAGCAGCAACCGTGTCGTCGCCCTTGGCGGCGAGTGCGCGGTCGATCAGCTTACCTGCAGCCTCGACGGACAGGGCCTTGGAAACACCAACGGAAACCATGGGCTTACCGGCGAAACGCTCCGCCTGGACATCCTTATCGGCTGCGACGACGACGGCCTTGGCACCAGCGATCTCACTCTTGGTGAGCTCGTTCTCGACACCGACCTGGCCATGGGTCTCGACCTTAATGGTCAGACCACGCTCGGCAGCTGCCTTCTCCAGCGCCTCCTTCGCCATGAAGGTGTGCGCGATGCCGGTCGGGCAACCGGTGGCGGCGATGATGTCAAACTTAGCCATGTGTCCCTCCTTCTTGAGTACAGCGCCCGCGGGCGCTCCCCTACACGCGCTTCGATACGCGTTTTTCCACACCTGAAAGATACCAACCCACCGCTTATATGAGAAGCAATACAACTCATTTCTCCGGTGAAAGGTTCTTTCATTACCGTAAACGGTCGATGAAAGTTTACCATCAACTATTGAAACGGCAAGGTGTATCTTGTAATTGAAAATGCCCGTATACTACGACATTACAAAACAAGTCCGATTTTCATGCCAGCCAGGAGCCATCCCATGTCCGATAGCAGCAAGAGCGCACTCTCCCTTATTAGTATGCACAGGGGGTACAGCGAGTCCGAGCAGCGCATTGTCGACTATATCCTAGAGCACCAGTCCGAGGCCCCGCGTCTGACAGCCGCTCAGCTTTCGCGCGCCGCTGCAACCTCCGAGGCAACCGTCTCGCGCTTCTGCCGCAAACTGGGTTTTGGCAGTTTTCGCAGTTTCCAGTTTTCACTAGCGCGCGATCTGGAAAGCCAGCGCAATGAAGGCCTCACCGACGAGGTCTCGTTCGACAATATGGAGCAGAGCCTCAAGAATATTCTCGCTGCCAAGGTAAGCGAGCTTAATGCGACTATCGATGGCATTGACCACGACACGTTGGCAGCCGTCGTGCACGCGTTTAAGAACGCAGGGGCTATCGAGTTTGCTGCCGTAGGCAACACCAACGCCGTCGCGCTCGACGCGACGTTTAAGTTTTCGCAGTTGGGCCTTCGCTGTATGGCAAGCACCATCAGCGAGACCTCGATTGGTTTTGCGATTACGCTGCGCCCCGGAGATGTCATCGTGCTGATCTCGAACTCCGGCAAGTCGCGTCGACTGAATCGCATGGCAAAAGCGGCTCGCGGCTGTGGCGCCACCGTTGTCGTCATCAGCAGCGACAGCAAGTCCCCGCTTGCTCGCCTGGCCGACTACACCTTTAATACTGTGAACCACGAGGCACTGCTCACCACGGGTGACTTTGCGTTCTCCAAGATGAGTGCCACGATGATAATCGAGGTTATCTACAACTTCCTGCTGCCCGAGATTGAAGACGCCCGCGAGCATATCAGCTACTACGAGGAGCTCATCCAGCCGGATAAGGTCGTGGAGTAGGTTTTATCAGGGGACGTTATGTACCATTCCGATAAAACTATGCCGGTTTACTACGATGAAATCGGAATATGCGACCACGTCGTGTTTTAAAAGAAAACCGCAGGGGTTCTACCTGCGGTTTTCTTTTTACAATTTTAGTTGTGCTCGAGCTACGCCGATTCATCGTAGTAAACCGACATAGTTTTTGACGGTCGGGCCAGACAAGCAAGTGGCGGTGCAACAATTGCTGATATTTTGTCCCCGTCAACACTGTCGGCTCGTTCTAACCTCGAGCCTCTTCCAGCATCTGCTTGGCGTGCGCCAGGCTTGCCTCCGATTGATCGCCGCTCAGCATGCGGGCGATCTCTGCGATGCGGGCGCCCCCGGCCACCTCATCCAGATGCGTCTGGGGAACGTCGCCGGGCTCTTTGCTCACCACGTAGTGTTTGTCGGCCATGACGGCGACCTGCGCCAGGTGGGTTACGACAATCACCTGATGCGTAGCGGCGAGATCTGCCAGCACGCTCGCGAGGGCACGTGCTGTAGAGCCGCCGACACCGGCATCGACCTCGTCGAACACCAGCGTATCCACGCCGTCCGCGTTACCGAGAACGACCTTACCCGCCAGCATGACGCGGCTCAGCTCGCCGCCCGACGCAATGCGGCGCAGGGGGCGCGGCGTCAATCCGGCACCACTGCGATACAAAAGCTCATAGCTCGAAGGCCCCGCCAGCGTCCATTCGGCACGCGGAAGATCGCGCGACTCCCAAACGAGCTCGGCGTCGCCCATCTCCAAGCGCGCCATCTGACGGCCAACCTCGTGGCAAAAGCGGGGGGCTGCGGTATTCCGCACGCGTTTAAGCGCCTTGGCAGCAGCAAAAAGCTCGCGTTCGGCACACCCGAGCGCCTCGCGAGCCTTCTTGATCCGCTCATCATCATCATCGACCAGCGACAACAGCTCTTGTGAGCGGTCGCGCATAGCAAAGACATCGTCCATGGTGGGTCCCCACTGACGCAGTAGGGCCTTAAGATCGGAATAGCGCTCGCGCATACGAGCCAGCTCGCGCGGATCGAAGGCGACCCCATCGCGATAGGTACGCAGCTCGTTGGCACAATCCTCAAGCGAGATGCAGGCATCCGAAAGCGCATCGGCAATGTCGCCCAGCTTGCGATCGACGGCAGCCATGCGGGAAAGCTCCGCCACGGCACTGTTCACGGCATCGAGTGCTCCCCCCTCGGCAGCAAGCATCGCATGGGCATCGTTGGCCGTGGCCACCAACACCTCAGCATGCTCGGAGCGCGGCAGCAGCTCCTCGAGCTCCTCATACTCACCCGGCTTGGGGTCGACCTCGGCGATGCGCTCCAGGGCGAAGCGCGCCTCCTCAACGCGACTCCCCTGCGCACGCGAGGCCTCTTCGACGCGACGGACCTCCTTGGCAGCCGCACGCGATGCCTTAAAGCAAGCACGGTAGTGCTCGAGCGCCTCGAGCGCCGGGCGCCCTGCCCAGGCATCGACCATGGCAACATGATGCGCCGGGTCGAGCAGGCGCTGGTGCTCGTGCTGGCCGCAAAGATCCATCATCACGCCAACGCGCCCCGAAAGCTCGCGCACGCTGGCGATGCGGCCGTCAATTTTTACGCGGCTGCGGCCCTCGGCAGAAAGGCTGCGCTGCACGGTGAAGCCCTCCGCGTCGTGCGGTCCGTCAAACAGACGCGCCTCGACGCTGGCAAGCGTCTCGCCCTCGCGCACCGTCGACGAATCCGCGCGCTCGCCCAAAATGAGCTTGAGCGCCGAGAGCAGCGCGGTCTTACCGGCGCCGGTTTCTCCGGTCAGAACCGTTAGACCCGCGCTCGGCACCAACGTCGCCTCGCGAATGAGTGCAATGTTGGAAACCTGCAGCTCATCGATCATGACGCACTCCGTAGAACACGCGGCTCACAGAGTTATAGAAGCTCTCGGGGCCGTAATCCAGCAGTAGCACATCTCCGGGACCACGACGCACGGCCACGCTCTCGACCGTGCCATCGCAGGTAATAAATTGTCCATCGATGGCAATCGCCGGCACGCTCGGGCGATCATCGGACATAAAGATCTCGACGACATCGCTCGGCGAGGTCAAAAAGGCGCGAGCCTGAATGGTATGCGGGGCGATGGGCACGCAGACCATGCCCGTGTAATCGGGGCTGACGATGGGGCCGCCGGCGGAAAGCGCGTAGCCGGTGGAGCCGGTCGCCGTCGATACAACCACGCCGTCGCCACGCAGGCGGTCGATATGATGGCCGGACACCGTGATGTCGAACTCGACCATATCGGACAGGGGTCCGCGCGTAAGCGCCATATCGTTGAGGGCAAACGTGCGCACGACATCCTTCGTGCCGTCTTCGCGCACCGAGACGATATCGGCGGCGATGGTAGCGCGGCGGCTCACATGGAGCTCACCGGACAGGGCATCGCTCACGACCTGCAAAATGTCGCGCTCCTCGGGGCTCGCGGCCGTCAAAAAACCCAAATGACCATAGGAAAGACCCAAAATGGGAATCTCGCGGTAGTTAAGAATGCGGGCGGCGCGCAGCAGCGTACCGTCGCCGCCGAGCGTAATGACCAGGTCGGCATCGTCAACATCGGGCGTACTCTGGATCTTGGAGCGCTGATCGGCAGCCCATGCGACCTCGTAGCCCTGGCGCGAAAGCCAAAGCTCGAGCATCAGGCCGCTCTCGACCGCCTCTTGTTTGTAGTAATTGGGAACCAGAAAGACCTTCATAGCGTTGCAGCTTTCTCGCTCAAAACCGATACCTGGGATTGCAGCTCGTCGTCGGTGCGGTCGCCGGGGGCAAACCTCGTGCCGTACAGGAAAAACTCAACGTTGCCCTTGGCGCCATGGATGGGCGACACGCACACGTCGAGCGGGAACAGGCCCTTGGCGGCAAAGAGTTCAATCGCCGCCACGAGCGTATCGCGGCGGACGGCGGGGTCGGTCACGATACCGCCCTCGCCCACCAGCGCAGCCGGCGCCTCAAACTGGGGCTTCACGAGCGTACAAAACGAACCCGAGGGCTTCAGGCACGCCATCACGGCGTCGATGATATTCGCGATACTCGTAAACGACACATCACACACGGCCAGGTCGATAGCGCCACGGTAGCCAAGCTCGGGCAGCTGAGTCACGTTGGTGCGCTCGTGGAGCGTCACGCGCTCGTCTTGGCGCAGTGACCAATCAAACTGGGCGCGACCCACATCGACCGAAACAACTGTGGCGGCGCCGCGCTTGAGCAGGCAATCGGTAAAGCCGCCCGTGGAGCATCCCACATCGAGGCAAGCAAAGTCCGTCGGATCGATCCCAAACGCATCGAGCGCGCCCTCGAGCTTGAGCCCGCCGCGCCCCACGTAGGGAATACGGCCCTTAACGTGCAGGGGCAGACCGGGCGTCACCTTAAGGCCCGGCGAGGTTAAACGCTCGCCGCCACTCGAGACCAAGCCGGCCATAAGAGTGCGAAGGGCATCCGCGCGATCGGCGCAGATGCCCTGTGAAATCAGTTCGTCATCAAGACGCACGCGTTTCATGAATGCCATCAACCATTCGTATCCGGAGACGCGGCCTGGCTATCCATGGATTCGTTTGCCGCATCCTCATCGTATTCCTGCTCGAGCTTATCCGCCTCGCGAGGCGTCAGCTCAAACTTATCGACCATGTCGACCGCACGGGAGCCGAGCTCAATCGCCTCGTCAAACAGATCGAGCGAACGCTCTAAGGACGTATCCTTGGAGCGAACGGTCGCGATGATCTGGTCCAAGCGGTCCGAAATCTCGTCGAAGTTGCGGACGGAACCCTCTGGCATGGCTACTCCTCGACGGTACCGGTCTCGGCCTCGGCGACCTCGGCACCCTCGTCGAGAACGCCGGCCGCAGCCTGAGCGGCGGCAACCTTGGCGGCAGCCTCGGCAGCCTGGGCCTCCTCGCGGGCACGGTCCTCGGCCAGCAGCTCCTGATACAGGTCCTCGCCCGGCAGCTCCTCACTACGAGCAATCTTACCGAGCACGCCGTTGACAAACGACGCGGACTGATCGGTGCCATAGGCCTTGGCAAGCTCGACAGCCTCGTTAATCACGATGGCGTCCGAAACCTCCTCGTCGGTGAGGAAGCGCATCTCGTAGACGGCGATACGCAGCAGATTGCGGTCGGCGCCGGGCATGCGCATAAGATCCCAGTTCTTGGCGACGGAGCGCAGGGCGCAGTCGATGCGATCGATGTGCTCATAGGCACCGCGGCATAGCTCCAGCGCGTAGGGATCGAGGGGACCCTTCGAGATCAGGAAATCGCCCTCGAGGACGCGCTCGAGCGGGCTGTCCGTGGCCTCGGCCTGGAACAGCAGCTGCAGCGCCTGACTGCGGGCAAGCGTACGCCCGCGATAAACCTTAAGGCTCAAAGGTTACTCCTTGGGGAAAACGAGGCCGTCGATGCAAACGTCAACGCGCTCGACCTCGACGCCCACCTGGGCATCGATGGCGGCGACCACGGCGGCGCGAACGGCCTCGGCGAGTTTCTTGAACGGATAGCCAAAGAACACCACGACGCGCACGGTAAGTGCAAGCTTGTCGCCGATGACCTCGGCCTCGACCGCCGGCTCGGAAGCCGGGGCCTTGGACGAAAGCATCATGGAGACAAGGTTGGTGGCAAGGTCCTTGACGCCCACGGAGGCGATGCCCTCGACATCCGTGACGGCGCGCGAGACGATGGCGGTCAGAACATCGGGCGAAATGCCGATGCCGTCAATCTTGATTTCCTGGGGCATGAGTCCTCCTAGAAGAGTTGGTTGCTAGACGCGGGAGACGAACTTGCCGTCGCGGGTGTCAACCTTAATGACCTCGCCCTCGTTGAGGTACATGGGGACCTGGATGACAGCGCCGGTGTCGATGGTGGCCGGCTTGGTGGAACCCTGGACGGTATCGCCCTTGAAGCCCGGGTCGGTCTGGACGATGGTGGTCTCGATGAACATCGGCGGGGTCACGCCCATGAGCTCGTCGTCGGCGAAGAGCAGCTGGCAGGTGTCATTCTCGCGCAGCCACTTGGCGTTCTCGCCCACCATATCCTCGGGAACGGGAACCTGCTCGTAGGACTCGTTATCCATGAAGATGTAGTCGGCGCCGTCGTTGTAGAGGTACTGGAACTCACGGGTGGTGAGCATGACGCTCTCGAACTTGGTGCCGGCGTTGCAGGTGTTCTCGACGACGCGGCCGCTCTTGATGTCGCGGGTCTTGTAGCGCACGAAAGCGCCGCCCTTGCCCGGCTTGACGTGCTGGAACTCGACGATGGTGTAGACCTTGTCCTTAATGCGGAGACCGAGGCCGTTCTTGAAGTCGGCGGTAGAGATAGTAGGCATAGCGACCTTTCTTGTTATTGGCTAGACGCACAAACGTCCAAATTACATACGAGCGGAATTATACACTTGCAGACGGCGGCTGCGGCGAGCGCATAAAAAGAGAACGCGGGGCGCCCGAATCGTTCCGGACGCCCCGCCTCCTAAGTGGACTCTTGGGACATGCCCCAAAATCTACCGGAGTGGATTAGCAATCGATAATGTGCAGGTCGTGCGGGGTCTTGGTGAAGGGCTCATAGCCGTTCTCGGTGACGACGCCGTAGTCCTCCAGGCGCACGCCGCCCACGCCGGGCAGGTAGACGCCGGGCTCCATGGTGATAACCGAGCCGGCCTCGATGATATTCTTGCTGCGGTTGAAGTTAGGCAGCTCGTGGATGTCGATGCCCACGCCGTGGCCCAGACCATGGTTGTAGTAATCGCCATAGCCGGCATCGCCGATGATCTTCTTGGAAAGCTTGAAAATGTCGTTGCCCTCGACGCCCGGATGGATGGCGGCGACGCACTCCTCGTGGGTGCGGCGCACGAGCGCGTACAGGTCGAGCTGCTCCTGGGTGGGCTCACCCATCACGACGGTACGTGTCATATCGGAGCGGTAGTCGCAGTAGCCCGCGCCGTAATCCATGAGGACAAAGTCGCCCTTCTCGATCACGCGGTCGCTCGGGACGGCATGCGGATTGGCGGTGTTGGGACCGCTCGCCACGATGGAGCCGAAGGCCAGGCTGTCGGCGCCATTGGCGAACATAAAGTTCTCGAGCTCGTTGCGAACCTGCTTCTCGGTCATACCGGGCTTAATAAAGCCGAGCATGTGCTGGAAGGCGGAATCGGTGATCGACTGCGCATGGCGCATGAGCTCGATCTCCTCGGCATCCTTGATGGCGCGCATCTTGCGGATGTCGTCGTGCATCAGCGGCAGCATGCAGGCGACGGAGCGATCCTCCAGACCACGCTGGATACCCTGGTAGAAGTTAATCTGCATGTCATCCTCGACGGCGCAGACACGGCACTTGTTAGCCGCGATCTTGCCGGCGACCCAACCGGGGATGGTGCCCTCGTCCATGTCATAGAGCCAGGGGCTGCCGGCGGGCGTGTTCTCCTCAAAGCTGTTGAGATAGCGCGAGTCGGTGTGGAACAGGCACTGATCGGCCGTAATAAACGCGGCGTGCGGGAACTCGAAGGTGTAGTCGAAGACGCCCTTCACGCCCGTGAGCCAACGGAGGTTGGCCTCGTCGCGCACGACGATGGCGTCGTAGCCGCGCTCGGCCATCAGGGCACGGACACGCTCGATACGACCGGCAGGACCGGCAGCAAACTCAGACATGCAGATTCCTTTCTTGTTGTC
>CABQKL010000036.1 GCA_902464645.1 uncultured Collinsella sp. | reverse complement strand
GCATCGACCCCATCACGGCCGGCGTCCATGTGCACCTGGCGCTTCAGGAGCTCATCGCTCGCGAAGTGCCGGCGGCCAAGGAGGTCGCACTGACCGTTGGCAAGTTCGCCGGCGGTCAGGCCGCAAATGTCATCCCCGACACTTGTGTGCTCGAGGGAACGCTGCGTGGCTTCGACGTCGAGCTCATGGAGCACCTCAAGACCCGCATCGCGGAGGTCGTCAAAGGCGTGGCCACGACCTATCGTACGCCGGCGACTATCGAGACGCTCTCGGATGTTCCCCCGCTCGTACTCGATGACGACATGACGCAGGCGTCGCTTGGCTACGTGGGCGCGGTGCTGCCCAAGTCCGCCTTCTTGCCACTGTTCCACGCCATGGCGAGCGAGGACTTCGCGTTGATCTCGAGCGAGATCCCGAGTGCGTACTTTACCGTGGGCGCTGCCGTGACTGATACGGACGAGCATTTTGCTCAGCACCATCCCAAGGCACGCTTTAGCGATGCCGAGCTGCCGCTCGGCGCCGCGGCTTATGCGGCAGTCGCTTTGGGCTATATCGCCGACCAGCGGTAGTGCCCAACCTTGCCTTTCAAGCCTGCGGGCATGGCCATAAGGCCTATGCCCTTGTCTTTCAAGGCAATCTTGGGCACTACCGGCGCCATCGTCTCGGGCGTGCTGTTCGATGCCACGGGCTCCTTTGCGAGCACCTGGATTGTGTGCCTGGCGTGCTCCGCGGTCATGCTCGTGTTCCTGCTGGCATCCGAGCCCATCGCCGCCAAGCTGCGCGCGAGCGTGGCGGGGGAGTAGACGCCCGTCGCTCTTTTCCGTTCGCCCCGTTCTGCCCGTGGCTGCCTTGGAAGCCGAATGGATGCTCGTACCATCATTCGGTTTCCAAGGCGGCCACGGGCCTACGAAATGATCCGCTTTCCTCCGTCCCCAACAGACCACGTGATTCGAAAGAGACGGAGGAAAACGGATCACAAACAGCGGCGGCGCGTCTGGCCGAACGAGTCCCCATATCCTCGTTCGGTCAGACGCGCCGCCGCTGTTTGTGTTTGTGCCGTATAATGACCACTACCTATGACGCGATACAAAAGAAAGGTGTTTGCCCATGCAGGCACAGAAGGCGGAGGGAACCCGCGACCTTATCGGCGCCGAGATGCGCGCCTGGCAAAAGATGCAGCAGATTGCGGCCGGCGTGTTCGAGCCGTTTGGTTTTAAACCCATCGAGACGCCCGCGATCGAGCAGGTTGACGTGTTTGTCCACGGTATCGGCCAGTCGACCGACGTCGTGCGCAAGGAAATGTTCCGCGTGTTCAGCGGTGCCAACCTGGAGCGCGTCTTTACCGAGGGCACCGACACCAAACTCAAGCCCAAGCAGCGCCTGGCACTTCGCCCCGAGGGCACGGCCGGCGTGGTGCGCGCCGTCGTCGAGAACAATCTGGTGCCCCAGGGCTCCACGCCGTTTAAGGCTTACTACGCCGAGGCCATGTTCCGCGGCGAGCGTCCCCAGAAGGGCCGCCTGCGCCAGTTCCACCAGGTGGGCATCGAGTGGCTCGGCGCTCCCGATCCGGCGGCAGACGCCGAGTGCATCATCATGCTCATGGAGTTCTACAAGCGCCTGGGCTTCGATCTTTCCAAGCTTCGTCTGCTCATCAACTCGATGGGTGACGCCCAGTGCCGTCCGGCTTACCGCGAGCAGGTCAAGCAGTTCATCCTCGATCACGCCGACGAGATGTGTGACGAGTGCCGCGAGCGCGCCGAGCTCAACCCGCTGCGTGCCTTCGACTGCAAGAACGACCACTGCCGCGAGATCATGGCCGAGGCTCCGCTGATGGGTGACAACCTGTGCGATGAGTGCCGCGAGCACTACGAGCAGGTCAAGCGCTATCTGGATGCCGCCGGTATCGAGTATGTCGAGGATCCCACCTTGGTGCGCGGCCTGGACTACTACACCCGTACTGTCTTTGAGGTCGAGGCCCCTGGCGCCGGCGTCGGCTCCATCGGCGGCGGCGGCCGCTACGATGGCCTGGTCGAGCTCGAGGGTGGCAAGCCCACGGCGGGCGTCGGCTTTGCTGTCGGTTTTGAGCGCGCCCTGCTGGCCCTGCAGGCCTTTGGCAGCGATTTGGGTGCCGATGAGGCCCCGTGCGTCTATGTCGCCAACGCCGGCAAGGAGCTGCGTCAGAACGTCTTTGCCATTACGCAGGAGCTTCGCGCCGCAGGTATCGTGACCGAGGCCGACTATCAGGGTCGTTCGCTCAAGGCCCAGTTTAAGCAAGCCGATAAGGTAGGCGCCAAGCTCATCTTGGTCCTGGGTGGCGACGAGCTTGCCGCCGGCAAGGTCAAAGTGCGCGACATGCAGAGCCATGACGAGGTGCTCGCCGATCTGGACAACGTCGTCGAGGCGGTTCGCGAGCGCCTGTAGCGCATCTTTTTGAGCTTCGGGCCTGCTAACGTCCCCTGCTCATGGAGAGCGATTGTTACGGGGGTGTTTCGCTTTTATGCGGAATGCCCCCGTTTACGTATGCCGCCCACCGAGAAATACGACCATTTAGGGCAAAAACCTTTGCAATGCAGAAAATACTTTTGTGTGGTAAAGCGCAATCAGTGTCGAAAGTATTTCTCAAGCGCCTATAATGAATACCGCATGTTACGTGCATAGAAGGAGGAATGGGAGGAAACGTGGCTGAGAACCTAAGCAACCAGTCTGTACCCGAAGCCGCGGCGCGCGTCGCTGCCGTGGTCAACCGCCTCGTTAACCGAATCGGCTCGAATGCCGAGTCCAGGGAGCGTCTCGCCGAGATCGAGATCCCCGAGGAGCTGCGCGACAATCTGGCGCTGTTCTTGCGCCTGGAGCGCCGTGTGCTTAGCGAGTATGATCCCGAGATCGCGGACCTGTTCGACAAGATTTTGACAGCCGAGATTGTGGTCAATGCCGGCAACCCCGGTACCTGCGCTGCCGACGAAGCCGTCGACGAGCAGGGCGTGCCCACCGCCGACGAGCCCACTGCCGTGGCATTTCGTGAGGTCGTCGATTTGATCGACAGCCTGCCGCTCGATAAGCAGCAGGTCATCGTTCGCGCCTTTACGAGCTTTTTCCATCTGGCAAACCTGTCGGAGGAGAACTACCGTGTGGCGCAGCTGCGCGAGCGCGAGGCCGGTGCGTCGACCGATACCGAGGTCGATCCTGCCAACGAGCTTACCGTTGCCTATCACCAGCTGGTGAATGAGCTGGGTGTCGAGGGTGCCAACGAGCTGCTCGACAAGCTCGAGTTCCACCCTGTCTTTACCGCACATCCCACCGAGGCCCGTCGTAAGGCCGTCGAGGGCAAGATCCGCCGTATCTCCAACCTGCTGGAGGAGCGTCCGCGTCTGGGCGGCTCCGACCTGGTGGAGAACGAGCGCCATATGCTGCAGGAGATCGACGCCCTGGTGCGTACGAGTCCCATCGCGCTCAAGAAGCCCACGCCGGTCGAGGAAGCCGATACCATCATCGACATCTTCGATAACACGCTGTTCGACGTTATCCCCGTTATCTATCGTCGTTTTGACGATTGGGTGCTGGGCGACAAGGCCGGTACTGTGCCGCCGCTGTGCCCGGCGTTCTTCCATCCCGGCAGCTGGATCGGTTCCGACCGCGACGGTAACCCCAACGTCACCGCCAAGGTGAGCCGTGAGGTCGCCGCCAAGTACTTTACGCACATGGTGCTCAAGCTCGAGGACAAGTGCCGCCACATCGGCCGCAACCTCACGCTCGAGGCTACCTACAGCAAGCCGTCGGCCGAGCTCATTAACCTGTGGAACCATCAGGTCGAGATGAGCCCTCGTTACACGGCCCGCGCCGAGCTGATCTCCGAGCACGAGCCGCATCGCGCCGTCATGCTCGTCATGGCCGACCGCCTGAACGCCACCGTCCGTCGTATCACCGACACCATGTACCACAGCGCCGACGAGTTCCTGGATGACCTGCGCGTCGTCCAGCGTTCGCTGGCCGCCTGCGGTGCCGTCCGTGCTGCCTACGGCCCGGTCCAAACCATCATCTGGCAGGTCGAGTCCTTCGGCTTCCATATGGTCGAGATGGAGTTCCGTCAGCACTCCGTGGTGCATGCCCGCGCCCTTAAGGATATCCACGAGAACGGTATCCATGGCGACCTGCAGCCCATGACGCGCGAGGTCATCGATACCTTCCGCGCTATCGGCTCCATCCAAAAGCGCTACGGCAAGAAGATGGCGCACCGCTACATCATCTCGTTTACCAAGAGCGCTCAGCATGTGGCCGACGTCTTTGAGCTGGCGCACCTGTCCTTTGCACACGAGGAGGATGTCCCCGAGCTCGACGTGATCCCGTTGTTCGAGCAGCTCGAGGACCTCGAGGGCTGCGTCGACGTGCTCGATCAGATGCTTACGCTGCCCGTGGTGCAAAAGCGCCTTGCCCAGACCAACCGCCGCATGGAGGTCATGCTGGGCTATTCCGACTCTTCCAAGGATGCCGGTCCTACCACGGCCATGCTCGCGCTGCACTCCGCGCAGGAGCGCATCGCCAAGTGGGCAGAGAAGAACGATATCGACCTGGTGCTCATGCACGGTCGCGGCGGTGCCGTGGGCCGTGGCGGCGGCCCGGCCAACAAGGCCGTGCTGGCGCAGCCCAAGGGTTCGGTCAACTGCTTCTTTAAGCTTACCGAGCAGGGCGAAGTCATCTTTGCCCGTTACGGCAACCGCACGCTGGCTCAGCGCCATGTTGAGTCCGTTGCCGCCGCAACGCTTTTGCAGTCGGCCCCGAGTGTCGAGAAGACCAACACCGAGACCACGCAGAAGTTCTGGGATATGGCCGAGAAGCTCAACACTGCAAGCCACGAACGCTATCTGGACCTGCTGAACACCGAGGACTTTACACCGTGGTTCTCGACCGTGACGCCGCTGACCGAGGTCGGTCTGCTGCCGATCGGCTCGCGTCCCGCCAAGCGCGGTCTGGGCGCCAAGTCGCTCGATGACCTGCGTACCATCCCGTGGATCTTCAGCTGGAGCCAGGCGCGCATTAACCTGGCCGCTTGGTACGGTCTGGGCACCGCCTGCGAGCAGCTTGGCGATCTTGACCAGCTCAAGGCTGCCTACCAGGAGTGGCCGTTCTTCCGCACCTTTATCGACAACATCGAGATGTCGATTGCTAAGACCGATCAGCGCATCGCCAAGATGTATCTGCATCTGGGCGACCGCGATGATCTGTCCAAGAAGGTCTTTACCGAGATGCAGCTCACCCGTAAGTGGGTCCTTGCCATCGTCGGTGATGAGTGGCCGCTGCAGCGTCGTCGCGTGCTCGGCTGCGCCGTTCGCGTGCGTAACCCCTACGTCGACGCTCTGTCCATCGCCCAGGTCCGCGCCCTTCGCGAGGTGCGCATGAATCAGGACGAGATGGCCGAGGAGAAGAAGGCCGAGTACATGAGCCTGATTCTTTCGACTGTGACCGGCGTCTCGGCAGGATTGCAGAACACGGGGTAATCGATAGCCCTGTGGCTCTCACCGGGACCCGATGGGTTTCCCTCTGAATGCGTCCTCGCACTTGAAGCCCCCTTATCCTGCTCCTTCGGAGCTGCGGATAAGGGGGCTTCGTGCTGCGGAATGCATTCAGAGGGAAACCCGTCGGGCCCCTTCGTCCTCGGTCTTCAGGGATTAAAGCTGATGAAAATAAAGTGCGCTTCGCGCCCCGCGTCTTATCGATTGGGATTGAGATGCATGTGGCGCTTCTCGCCTTACGACTGTTGCGGCCGCGGTCCCGTTTGGGGTCGCGGTCGTTTTGTTGTGGGTCAAATATGAACGTTGTGTTAATGAGTCGGTGGACGGTGGAGTTTTTCGGTGAGCGGCGTATCCTTCCAACGGTTTATCTAGTGTGTCAGTTGAAAGGAAGAGGGCGCTCGTCATTGTTTGAATGTGAACTGCCGTTTGACCACAAGACGTTGCATCTGGAGCTTGAGGATAAGAACTTCGCGGGTGTGATGGAAGGTCATCAAAACGAGTTTAAAACCACGAAATCGCAGGAAGAGCTGGTGGAGGAGTCGCTTGCCAACCCTTATGGCTCGCCTTCGCTCGAGGAGCTTTGTGCTGGCAAGAAGGATATCGTCATCATTAGCTCCGACCATACGCGCCCCGTTCCATCGCGTGTGACGATGCCTATTCTGCTGCATCACATCCACTCCGCTGCGCCTGAGGCGCGCGTTCGCATTCTGGTTGCTACGGGTATGCATCGTCCGTCGACGCACGAGGAGCTCGTCAACAAGTACGGCGAGGAGATCGTTGCCAACGAGGAAATCGTTATGCACGTCGCGACTGACGACAGCATGATGAAAAAGATCGGCACCCTGCCTTCTGGCGGCGAGTGCATCATCAACAAGATTGCCGCCGATTGCGATCTGCTGCTTGCCGAGGGCTTTATTGAGCCGCACTTCTTTGCCGGTTTCTCCGGCAGCCGCAAGTCCGTGCTGCCCGGCATCGCCAGCTACAAGACCATCATGTACAACCACAACGGTCAGTTTGTGAATGATTCCCACTCGCGTGCCGGCAACCTGTGCCACAACCACGTGAGCGAGGACATGTTTGCCGCTGCCGAGATGGCTCACCTTGCCTTTGTGCTTAACGTGGTGCTCAACGGCAAGCACGAGGTCATTGGCTCCTTTGCCGGCGATATCCACAAGGCGCACGAGGCTGGCTGCGAGTTCGTGAAGAGCCTTGCCGGCGTTGAGCCCGTCGAGTGCGAGATTGCCATCACCACCAACGGCGGTTACCCGCTCGACCAGAACATCTATCAGGCCGTGAAGGGCATGTGCGCTGCCGAGGCCACGCTTCCCGAGGGCGGTGTGATCATCGATGTTGCCGGTTGTGCCGACGGTCACGGCGGCGAGGGCTTCTATCACAACATCGCCGACAACGACCCGGCGGAGTTTGAGCGCGCCTGCATCGACCGTCCTAAGGATGAGACCCTGCCCGACCAGTGGACGAGCCAGATTTTCGCCCGCATCCTGGCGCATCACCCTGTGATCATGGTTACCGACCTGTGCGATCACCAGATGATCAAGGATATGCACATGACGCCGGTCAACACCCTCGATGAGGCGCTCAAGCTCGCCTTTGAGATGAAGGGTGCCGATGCCAAGGTGGCCGTCATTCCCGATGGCCTGGGCGTTGTCGTCGCACAGCACTAGTACGCGGCCTAAACGAATCGTTTATAACCGACAAGAAAGATAAGGTTTTATGCTTACCAAACTCCTCTGCGAATTCGGCGCAACGGCCCTCATGATCATCTTTGGCGTGGGCGTGCACTGCGATACCGTGCTTAAGGGTACCAAGTATCAGGGCTCTGGCCACATGTTTGCCATCACCACCTGGTCTTTTGGCATCTCGGTCTGCCTGTTTGTCTTTGGCGGCGCCGTGTGCATGAACCCCGCCATGGTGCTTGCCCAGTGCATCGTCGGCCTGGTGCCGTGGAGCAGCTGCATCCCCTTCATGATCGCCGATATGCTCGGCGGCTTTGTGGGCGCCGTGATCGCGTGGTTGATGTATGCCGATGAGTTCAAGGCTTCCGATGGTGTCATCGATCCCGTTGCTCAGCGCAACATCTTCTCGACCAACCCCACCACCGAGGGCACCAACTATGCCCGTAACTTCTTCTGCGAGGCTATCTGCACCTTTGTGTTCATCAGCGCCATCCTTGCTGCTGCTAGCCGCGCTGGTGAGAACGTTCTGATGCTCGCTATCTGCGTCGGTCTGATCGTTTGGGCTGTTGGCATGGGCATGGGCGGCATCACCGGCTTCGCCATGAACCAGGCTCGTGACCTTGGTCCTCGCATGGCCTATCAGGTGCTGCCGATTAAAAACAAGGCCGACAACAACTGGAAGTACGGCCTGCTCGTTCCCGGCATCGCTCCGTTTGTCGGTGCCGCTCTGGCTGCGCTGTTTGTGCACGGTTTCTTGGGCATGTTCTAGTCCAAGACAATTGATATAACGCCCGGGTCCGGCATAGGTTAACTTTCCGCCGCGTCCTCGGACATGCAAGAAGCTCCCGCTGCGCACTTCGTGCGGCGGGAGCTTCTTGCGTCCTGCGGAGTGCGGCGGAAAGTTAACCTATGCCGGACCCTGCGGGAATCCAGCTGCGTTCGAACAAGCAACCAACATATATATCTGAATTTGGATGTGGTGGGCACTTTGTTGTTAGGCGCTTTGAGGCGCGAGTGACACTTTGGGGTGCGCGGAGCCCTGCGTTGGGTCGATGATTTGGGATGAGCTTCTTACTTAGGTGAAGAGGGGCTTTATGGCTGAGAGGTAGTCTTTGGCTACGTCGGCTTTATCTGCTTGGAAATTGTGCCAGGCCCACCATTGGACCATTCCTACAAAGCTTGAGGCTATGTGGTGTAGTAGGAAGCTTCGGTCCATGGTGCCGGCGGGGCCTGAGGGGTCGACGGGCACGGTTTCGGCTGCTCGTGACATGATGGTCTTGCGTAAGCAGTCGGCGAAGACGCGTGAGCCGGCGCCGGCTACCAGTGCCCGTACACCCTGCCGACGATTCCAGAGGTTGTTGAGGATATGCTCGACCTGTACGAGTGGGTCATCGAGGGGCGTACCGTCATCGTCGAGGGCATGGGTGCAGATATCGCGCACGAGCTCAGCGAGCAGGTCATCTTTGCTCTTGAAGAGCCCGTAGAACGTGGCCCGACCTACGTGGGCACGAGCGATGATGTCGCCGACGGTGATCTTGCCGTAGTCTTTCTCGCACAGGAGCTCGGAGAACGCCGTAACGATGGCAGCGCGGCTTTTTGCCTTGCGGGCATCCATGGCTATGCGTCCGCGTGAACGAGTAGGCAGCGGAGCGTACCGGAGCAACCTTCGTAGGGGCGTTTGCCGGCGCCGTAGCCGACGGCTTCGATGCGGTAGCGTGAGGGCAGTTGGTCGGACGTGCACAGCGCGGTGACGATGGCGGCGCCCGTCGGCGTCACGAGCTCGCCAGCGACCGGTGCAGGCGTGAGGGCGATATTGCCCGCCTGGCACAGGTTGACGACAGCGGGGACGGGAATGGGCATGAGGCCGTGGGCACAGTGGATGGTGCCGTGACCCTCGGAGAGCGACTCGACCACGATGTCCTCAATACCAAGGTCGTCGAGGCAGATGGCGACAGAGCAGACGTCAACGATGGAGTCGACGGCGCCCACCTCGTGAAACAGGACGGTGTCGGGCGTTTTGCCGTGAGCCTTTGCCTCGGCATCAGCGAGTACGGAAAAAATGGCGAGGGCACGACGCTTGGCACCATCGCTTAGCTGCGAGCCGTCGATGATGGCGGTGACGTCCGCCAAAGAACGGTGGTGACGGTGGTGGGTGTGATGGTGACCCTCGTGGCCATGACCGTGGGCCTCATGGTCATGATCGTGGCAGTGCTCGTGTTCGTGCTCATCATGGTCATGATGGTGGTGCTCATGCTCGTGCGTGTGCTCAGCAGTTGCCTCGTTGCCGTAGAGCCAAGCCATGTCGTGGTCATGATTCTCCAGCTCGGCCGCAAGCTGAACATCGAAGTCACAGGCGTCGATGCCGTGCTTGTTCACGCGCGTCACGGCAATCTCAAAGCCATCGACCGGCAGCGTGGCGAGCTGTTCGCGCAGGTGCTCCTCGCTGGCGCCCAGGTCGAGCAGGGCCGCGACGGTCATATCGCCGCTGATGCCTGAGGTTCCGTCGATGATAAGCGTGTGCTGATGGTTGGACATGGAATGCTCCTTAACGGGCGCGAGGTGTGCCGGCGCTCAGATGATTGATAAGACTTGCCTGGTAGGCGGCACCAAAGCCGTTGTCGATATTGACGACCGAGACGCCGCTGGCGCAGGAATTGAGCATGGCGAGCAGTGCTGCCACGCCGCCAAAGCTTGCACCGTAGCCCACGCTCGTGGGAACGGCGATGACCGGACAGCTCACCAGGCCGCCGATGACGCTCGCCAGGGCGCCTTCCATGCCGGCGATGGCGATGACCACCTGTGCCTGGGCAAGTTCCTCGGCATGAGCGAGCAGGCGGTGCAGGCCGGCGACGCCCACGTCGTAAAGACGATCGACTTCGTTGCCGTAGAACTCGGCCGTCAGTGCGGCCTCTTCGGCGACGGGCAGGTCGCTCGTGCCGGCGCAGGCGACGACGATGCGTCCGTTGCCAGTAGGGGAGGGCTTGCCGCCCACGAGGGCGAGCTGTGCGTTCGGGATATATTCAAGGTCGATGTCGTCGGCAAGAAGCTCAGCGGTGCGCGCAGCCTTATCGGCATCGAGCCGCGTGACCAGGACGTGTCCCTGGCCGGCATCGCGCAGCGCTTCGATAATGGCGGCAATCTGCTCGGCGGTTTTACCGGCGCCGTAGACAACCTCGCCGGCTCCCTGGCGCACCCCGCGTGAAAGATCGAGCTGCGCAAAACCCAGATCGGCGGTTGGCGCCGTCTGGATGCGCGTGAGGGCGACTGCCGGGGTGACTGTTCCGTCGGCAACATCGCTCAGCAATTTTTCAAGATCTCGCTTATCCATATATGTTCCCTTCGACGGCGCAAAGTCTAGCACTCAAAGGGTATGTTTCCGAACACTAAGACAAAATTGTTCGGAAACTATAGGACAGACTGATTCAATTGTTAGACGGATCGGCTAGTCGCGCAGGATGATGTCCATGGCGAGCATCAGGTTGCGCTCGTCGATGGCAAACGGGGCGGCCTCGCGCGTCTTGGGCTTGGCGCAAAACGCGATGCCCGTGCCCGCGGCCTGAATCATGGGGATGTCGTTGGCGCCGTCGCCGATCGCGACGGTGTGGGCCATGTCGACACCGCACTCAACCGCCCAATCCAGCAGCTGGATGAGCTTGGACTCCTTGGTCACGATGTCTGCCGCCAGCTTACCGGTGAGCTTGCCGTCCACGACCTCCAGGCGGTTAGCGAGGCAAAAGTCGATGCCCGCGGCGGCCACGATCTTGTCGGCGACCTCGTGAAAGCCGCCGCTTACCACGCCGACCTTCCAGCCCTTGCTGTGTGCCGAGCGCACAAGCTCCAGCGCGCCGGGGGTAAACGTCACGCGCTCAAAGGTGCGCTCGAATACGCTCTCATCCAAGCCGGCAAGCAGCCCCACGCGTTCCTCGAGCGCCTGCTTAAAGTCGAGCTCGCCGCGCATGGCGCGCTCGGTGATCTGCGCTACCTGCTCGCCCACGCCGGCCTCCTCGCCCAACAGGTCGATGACCTCCTGGTTGATGAGCGTGGAGTCGATATCCATAACGATGAGGCGTGCGGTCATGACGGGCCTTTCCGAGTGCGGTTGTATTGGGGCACATTGTCGCACGCCGCGCGCTTGGGCGACGGCCAGGCCGCGTCAATTGTTTCGTCTCCGTCAAGTCTTTGGGCAAGAGCTACTTTTTCGTGGCACATCGACGCGGGTGCGATAAGATAGAACGCCATGCCCGGCTGCGCGGTTTACGCAGGCTGGGCAAATCTGTACGACGCCGCCCGGAACGACACGGGGCGGCACAGATCCATAAAGGAGGATCACTGGTATGAGCCAGACCCGTCCCATCGATGAGCATTCCATGCACACCCGTACCTGCGGCGAGCTTCGCTTCGAGAACGTGGGCGAAGAGGTCACCCTCACCGGTTGGGTGAGCCGTCGCCGCGACCACGGCGGCCTTATCTTCTGTGACCTTCGCGACCGCGAGGGCATCACGCAGCTCACCTTCGACCCCGAGCACTCCGACGGCGATGCCTTTAAGATCGCCGAGACCATGCGTCCCGAGTGGCCCATCAAGATCCACGGCGTCGTGCGCGCTCGTGGCGAGGAGACCACCAACACCAAGCTCGCGACCGGCGAGATCGAGGTCCTGACCGACCACGCCGAGGTACTCAATACGTCCGTCACCCCGCCGTTCCAGATCGAGGACGGCATCGAGACCAGCGAGGACACCCGCCTGCGCTATCGCTATCTGGACCTCCGCCGTCCCGAGATGATGGCCAACCTCAAGCTGCGCTCCGACTTTACCTTTGCCATTCGCGAGGCGCTGCACAACCGTGAGTTCATGGAGGTCGAGACGCCCTCCCTGTTTAAGTCCACGCCCGAGGGCGCCCGCGACTTCATCGTTCCCAGCCGCATCCAGCCGGGCAACTTCTACGCCCTGCCGCAGTCCCCGCAGCTTCTGAAGCAGCTGCTCATGGTTGGTGGCGTTGAGCGCTACTACCAGGTTGCCAAGTGCTTCCGCGACGAGGACCTGCGTGCCGACCGCCAGCCCGAGTTCACTCAGGTCGATATCGAGATGTCCTTCGTGGACCAGAACGATGTCATGAGCGCGCTCGAAGAGGTTCTTGCCGATGCTTTCGGTCGCATGGGCGTCGAGATGCCCACGCCGCTGCGCCGCATGAACTACTGGGATGCCATGGACACCTATGGCTCCGACAAGCCCGATACCCGCTATGGCATGCACCTGGTCGACCTGACCGACATCTTTGCCAACTCCAAGTTCAAGGTCTTTGCGACTGCCGCGAACGAGGAAGGCTCTGTCGTCAAGGCCATCAACGCCAAGGGCGCCGGTGCCTGGGCACGTGCCAAGATCGATAAGCTCGCCGGCGTGGCCTCCACGTTTGGCGCCAAGGGCCTGGCCTGGATCGCCTTCCGCGAGGACGGCTCCATCAACAGCCCCATCGTCAAGTTCTTCTCGGACGAGGAGATGGCTGCTCTGCGCGAGCGCATGGACGTCGAGCCTGGCGACCTCGTGATGTTCGCCGCCGGCCCGCGCCTGCTCTCTGACGAGATCCTGGGCGGCATGCGTTCCCACATGGCCAACGCACTCGAGATCAAGCGTGGGGGCCACGACTTCCTGTGGGTCGTCAACTTCCCGCTGTTCCACTGGGATGAGGACCGCAAGGCCTACGCTGCCGAGCATCAGCCCTTCACGCTGCCGACCGAGACCGACATCGCCAAGATCGAGGCCGACCCGCTGGCGGCCGGTTCTTGCACCTACGACTTTGTCATGGACGGCTTTGAGGCCGGCGGTGGCGGTATGCGTATCCACAACGCCGAGATGCAGATGTCCATGCTCAAGCTCCTGGGCTTTACCGAGGAGCGCGCCGAGTCGCAGTTCGGCTTCCTCATGGAGGCCCTCAAGTTTGGTGCGCCCCCGATGGGCGGTTTCGCTCTGGGCCTGGACCGCGTGTGCATGCTGCTCACCGGTTCCGACTCCATCCGCGACGTCATGGCGTTCCCCAAGACGGCCAGCGGCTCCGACCTCATGTCGGGCGCCCCGAGTGCCGTTAGTGGCGCCCAGCTCAAGGACGTCAGCCTGCGCCTGATGTAGGCGAGTGGCTACATATTGCCCGCAACGAGGGAAGGACGCGTGCCTTCCCTCGTTTTTTGTGAGACGGGGGTGCGCCGGTAACGTACAATAACTACCACGTGGCTGGGTTTGCCGGCCGAATGTGCGATGTCGCGGGAGGGGACATGGTCGAGTTTACGAAGACGATTAAAGATCCGTTGGGATTACATGCCCGCCCGGTTGCGCTGCTCTATGACATCATTGCCAAGCACCGTAGCGACGTGTCGGTCAGCATCGGCGACCGCCATACCGACGGTCGCGATGTCATGGGCCTCATGGCTCTCTACGGCGAGTGCGGCGAGGACATCATCTTTCGCGTTTCGGGCGTAGACGAGGCTTCCTGCGTTACGTCGATCAGAAACCTCTCGCTCTAAGCATGACAGGGCGCGGCAAAGGACAGCTCTTTGCCGCGCCTTTTTGTTTCATATAGGAAACTTTTTCGAAATCTGAATGGGGACCCTTTCCAAAAAGTTAGCCACGTGTTAGTTTACTAAAGCGAACATAGACGTGGTTAACTTTTATCGCGTCGATGTTGAGGACGAACTGACGTTAGGAGCCACTCATGTCTTGCGGACCGCAGATGCCGGCAATGCCGCTTTCGATGGTAAAAGCGGGCGAAACCGTGCGCGTGTCTCGTGTAAAGGGCAATGAGGGCATGAAGCACCACCTCAAGGACCTTGGCTTTGTCGAGGGCAACGAAATCCACGTGGTGAGCTCGAGCGGCGCCAATATCATCGTCACGGTGCTGGGCGCACGCTTTGGCATCGATTCCAAGGTTGCCATGCACATCATGACCGTCGGTTAGTTCGCAGCATTTGATAAAAACCGAAAGGGGGACAAGAGGATGAAGACGTTGGGTGACGTTAAGGTGGGCGAGAGCTCCACCATCGTCAAGCTTCACGGTGAGGGTGCGCTTCGCCGCCACCTTATGGACCTGGGCCTCATCAAGGGCACTTCGTTCAAGGTCGTGAAGGTTGCGCCGCTCGGTGATCCGGTCGAGATCAACGTGCGCGGCTACGAGCTTTCCATCCGCAAGGAAGAGGCGGCCGTCGTCGAGGTCCAGTAGGGGCTCGCGACGTATGTTTCTGCAGATAAAGTTAGGTTTTTCTAACTTAATGCAGCATTTTGAAGCACATTATCCAGCCCGTGCGGAGAAAGCAGCGCGGGCACACAAGGAAGAAGGATTGAATGGCGGATTCTCAGATCCATGTCGCACTGGCGGGTAACCCCAACTGCGGCAAGACCACGCTTTTCAACCTGATCACCGGCGCCAACGGCTACGTTGGCAACTGGCCCGGCGTCACGGTTGAGAAAAAGGAGGCCAAGCTCCTAAGCGACAAGAACGTTACCATCACGGACCTCCCTGGTATCTACTCGCTTTCCCCCTACAGCCCCGAGGAGCAATGCTCGCGCGATTATCTCATGAGCGGCGAGCCCGATGTGGTCGTCCAGGTTGTCGATGCCACCAACCTCGAGCGCAACCTGTACCTGGCGCTTCAGGTTATCGAGACCGGTCTGCCCGTAGTCGTCGCCCTCAACATGGCCGACTTGGTCGAGAAGAACGGCGACAAGATCGACACCGCCAAGCTGTCCAAGAAGCTCGGCTGCCCGGTCATGATGATCTCCGCTCTTAAGAACAAGGGTATCAAGGAGCTCTTTGAGCAGGTCAAGAAGTCCGCTGCTTCCAAGGGCCAGGTGCCGGAGCACAAGTTCGACTCCTCCATCGAGGACGTTCTGGACCACATCGAAAACAACCTGCCGGCAAGCGTTCCCGCCAACAAGCGCCGCTACTATGCCGTCAAGCTGTTCGAGCGCGATGCGGATGCCTGCAAGCTCATCAACCTCACCAAGGAGAAGGCCGCTCGCGTCGAAGAGCTGGTCGCTCAGTGCGAGCAGGACTGCGACGATGACGCCGAGTCCATCATTACCGGCGAGCGTTACGGCGTCATCGCGCACATCATTGACGAGTGCCTCACTAAGGCTCCGGCCAAGATGAGCACCTCCGAGAAGATCGACCGCGTGGTTACCAACCGTATCCTGGGCCTGCCGATCTTTGTGGTCATCATGTTCTGTGTGTACTACATCGCCGTTTCTACCTTGGGCGGCACGGTGACCGACTTCACCAACGACCAGCTCTTCGGTACCGACGGTTGGTACGTGCTCGGTCAGGGTCGCGACGCCTACGACGCAGCTGTCGAGGCTGCGGGCGACAATGCCGACTCGGTCGACCCGGCGCAGTACGGCCCCTATGTCCCCGGCATCACCACCGTGGTGCACGACGCCCTTGTGGCAGGCGGCACCGAGGACGGTGGCCTGGTTGATTCGCTGGTCTGCGACGGTATCGTCGGCGGCCTGGGTGCCATCTTTGGCTTTGTGCCTCAGATGTTCCTGCTGTTCGTCATGCTGTCCTTCCTGGAGGACTGTGGCTACATGGCCCGTGTCGCCTTCATCATGGACCGCGTGTTCCGCCGCTTTGGCCTGTCCGGTAAGTCCTTTATCCCCATGCTCGTGTCCTCGGGCTGCGGCGTCCCCGGCGTCATGGCCACCAAGACCATCGAGAACGAGAAGGACCGCCGCATGACGGTCATGACCACCACGTTCATTCCCTGTGGCGCCAAGCTGCCGATCATCGCCCTGCTCATGGGCTCCATCATCGGCGATTCTTCCACCACCGCCGCATGGATCAGCCCGCTCTTCTACTTCCTGGGCGTCTTTGCCGTCATCGCCTCGGGCCTCATGCTCAAGAAGACCAAGCTCTTTGCCGGCCGCCCGACGCCGTTCGTTATGGAGCTTCCTGCCTACCACTTCCCGGCGATCCGCTCTTGGGCGCTGCACGTGTGGGAGCGCTGCTGGGCCTTTATCAAGAAGGCCGGCACGGTCATCTTTGCCTCCACTGTCGTGGTTTGGTTCCTGTCCAACTTTGGTAGCTACAACGGTTCCTTTGGCTTCTTGCCTGCGATGGACGGCATCCCCGAGGAGTTTATGGACTACTCCGTGCTTGCCATGCTCGGCAACCTGGTTGCCTGGATCTTCGCCCCGCTCGGCTTTAGCACCTGGCAGGCTACCGCGCTGACCGTCTCTGGCCTTGTCGCTAAGGAGAACGTCGTCGCCACTGCCGGTTCGCTGCTGTCCGTGGCCGACGCCGCCGAGACCGACCCGAGCCTGTGGACCGCATTTGCCGGCATGTTCCCGACCATGGGCGCTTGCGTGGCCTTTGGTGCCTTCAACCTGCTGTGCGCTCCGTGCTTCGCCGCCATGGGTACCATCCGCAACCAGATGGACTCGGGCAAGTGGACCGCGATCGCCATCGGCTACGAGTGCGCCTTCGCTTGGGTCATCGGCCTGTTTATCAACCAGTTCTACAACCTGCTTGTTCTTGGGCAGTTTGGTATCTGGACGATTGTGGCCATCGTGCTGCTGGTTGCGATGCTCTTCC
>CABQKL010000035.1 GCA_902464645.1 uncultured Collinsella sp. | reverse complement strand
CCATATCGTCCATCGGCAGGTCGGAGATACCGCCAATCTGCGCCACATGTGCCATCACCCGAATGCCGCGGGCCTCGAGTGCCTGCAGCGCGATGCCGCCGGCGATGCACAAGGGGGCCGTCAGGCGGCCGGAGAAGTGTCCGCCGCCGGCGACGTCATGCATGTTGTGGTACTTCACGCGCGCGGGAAAGTCTGCGTGCCCGGGGCGGGGCTTGCGGCGCAGCTCGGAATAGTCTTTGGAGCGCGTGTTGGCGTTCTCGATAATTGCTGCGATGGGTGCGCCAGTGGTGTGCCCATCGACCACACCGGCGATGATATGCGCGGCGTCGGCCTCGCGGCGCTTGGTTGCGGTCTCGTCGCGACCGGGGGCGCGACGGTTCAAAAAGGTCTGCAGCGCATCTTGGTCAACGGCGATACCGGCAGGAATGCCGTCGAGTGAGCAGCCGATAGCAGGGGAGTGCGACTGGCCAAAGATGCTCAGATGCAAAACGTTGCCAAAGGTCGAGGACATGCTATTCCTCCTCGAGCGTGACCTTGCCGCCCAGCAGACGGAAGTGGTCGAAGAAATCGGGATAGGACTTGTTGACGGCCTCGGCGCCGTGGATCACGACCTCGCCGGTAGCACGGCTCGCGGCGATGGCGGCCATCATGGCGATGCGATGGTCGTTGTGCGAATCGACCTCGCCGCCGGTAAAGGCGTCGACGCCCTTGATGATGAGGTCGTCGCCGGCAATGCGCACCTGTGCGCCCAGCGCGGTGAGCTCGCGGGTGGTGGTGACCAGGCGATCGGATTCCTTGATGCGCAGGCGGGCGCAGTCGCGGATGAAGGTGCGGCCCTGCGCCAGCGATGCCACGGCAGAGATGACGGGTACCAGGTCGGGAATGTCGTGGGCGCTCATCTCGAAGCCGGCGAGCTTGTCGGACTGCACGGTGGCGGCGTTGGTGGAGCGCACGATGCGGGCGCCAAAGCGCGAAAGCGCGGCGAGCACGTTGCGGTCGCCCTGCGCGGAGCTCAGCGACACGCCTTCCACGGTGATGGGGTCGGAGCCGATGGCGCCGGCGCACAGCCAAAAGGCCGCATTGGACCAATCGCCCTCGACGGCCACGCTGCCGGGCGTGCGGTACGAGCCGCTGTTTACGCGGAAGTTTGTGACCTCGGGCTTTCCATTCTTGGCGGGGATACGCTCGACGTTGACCTCGACGCCGAAGGCCTTCATGGCCTGGATCGTGAGGTTGATGTAGGGGCGGCTTTCGATGAGCCCGGTCACCTGCACGCAGGAGGGCTGGGACAGCAGCGGGGCCGCCAGCAGCAGGCCCGAGATGTACTGCGAGCTCACATTGCCCGGCAGCACAAAGGTGCCCGGGCGCATGCGGCCGCTCGTCTTGAGCGGAAAGCCGCCCAGACCCTGCAGGTCGCAGCCGGCGGCGATGATCTCGTCCGAGAGCGGGGAGAGCGGGCGGGCGCCCAGACGGCCCTGGCCCACAAATGTGGCCTCTGCTCCCAGCGCGCAGGCGACGGGCAGCATAAAGCGGAGCGTGGAGCCGCTCTCTCCGCAGTCGAGCGTGCCGCCGGCAAGGGCCTTGAGCAGGCCAAATTCAACGCTTTTCATGGTTGGATGAACCTGGAATCCGTCCTCGACGGTCTCGATGCGGGCGCCGAGTGCCGTAAGGCAGCGGACCGTGGCCTCGATGTCGGCGCAGGTGGTATTGCAGGCGACGTGTGTCTCACCGTTGGCGAGTGCTGCGCAGATGATGAGGCGGTGCGCCATCGACTTGGACGCGATGGCGGGAACAGTGCCCTTGAGCGGGGACGGGATGATGCGGGCTAGCATGCGGAAGCGTCTCCCTTCTGGCCGAGGCCCTCGGCAATTAGATCGTGAAAGGTGGAAAGCGGTGTGCGGTCGATGCTGCAACGGCCAATGCCGTGCGGAATTACCAGGTCGATGGTGTCGCCCGCGCGCTTTTTATCGTGGAGTGCCTCGGCAAAGACGGCATCGGCATCTAGGTCGCAGCGGGTCTTGAGGCCGTGGCGGGCGCAGAGCTCCTCAATACGATCGGGCAGCTCAGCATCGCAAACGCCATGCAGGGCCGCGGCGCGCGTGATGATGCCCATGCCGATCGACACACAGTTGCCGTGGCCGAGCTCAAAGTGCTCGCAGGCCTCGACGGCGTGTCCGGCGCTGTGTCCAAAGTTGAGGAGCTTGCGCTGGTTGGTCTCGCGCTCGTCGGCAACGACCACGGCGCGTTTAATGTCGATATTGCGGGCGATGATGAGCGCTACACGAGCCACGTCCTTGTTGAGAAGCTCCAGCGTGAGCGGGGTCTTCTCCAGCTCGGTGAAAAGCTCGGGGTCGGCGATCACGGCGTGCTTGATGACCTCGCCGCAGCCGTCGGCGAACTGCTCGGGCGTGAGGGTGGCGAGACACCCCACGTCGGCAATGACCACACTCGGCTGCCAAAAGGCGCCGGCCAGGTTTTTGCCGGCAGCGAGGTCGATGGCCGTCTTGCCGCCCACCGACGAATCAACCATAGCGAGCAGACTCGTGGGGATCTGCACAAACTTGCAGCCGCGCATGTAGGTGGCGGCCACAAAGCCGGCCACGTCGCCCACGACGCCGCCGCCGAGTGCCACGATCACGTCGGAGCGGGAAAGCTCATGCTCGGCAACAAACTCCAGGATGGCAATGTAGGTCTCGGCACGCTTGTGTGCCTCGCCGGCCTCGAAGGTGCAGATGCTTACCTCATAGCCTGACGCCTCCAGGCTCTGCTTAACGGGCATCTGGTAGAGCGGGCCCACATTGGTGTCCGTCACGATGACGGCGCGGGTGCCGCCAGTGGTGGCACGGACGAGCGGACCTGCCTGCTCCAGCAAAAAAGTGCCGACGTGCACCTGGTAGGGGCGTGCGGTGTCGATATCGATGGTAATCGCCATAAGCTTCGGTCCTTTCGACCTGGCGTGATGGATGATCTAGCGGGAGGCCTCGTCGTCGAGCGCGCGCTTAATGCGGTCGCCCTCGGCAAGGAGGTTCTCCAGATAGCGCTGGTCGTGGTCTTTGAGCGCTCGGCTGTAGGCTCCGAGTGCCTCGATCAGATGGTCAATCTCGAAGGCGAGCGCGTCGGCGTCGTCGATCATGAGCTCCGACCACATCTGGGGGTTGAGGTGCGCCACGCGGGTAAGGTCGCGGTAGCTACCGGCCGAAAAACCGTGGTGAACCTGGGCAGTCGGGCTTTTGACGTAGGCGTTTGAGACGACGTGCGCGAGCTGGCTCGTAAAGGCAATCACGCGGTCGTGCTCGGCAGCGCTGGTCACGCTGAACTTAGCAAAGCCCAGGGGGCGCACCATTTCGCGCACCTGGCCTAAAAGCTCGAGCTTAAGGGCGTCGTCCACCGCGGGCGGTACGAGCACCAGCGGGGCGTCCTGGAACAGGTCGGCACGGGAGTGGGCGTAGCCCGAGAACTGGGTGCCTGCCATGGGGTGAGCGCCCACAAAGTAAAAACCGTGCTCGCGGGCGAGCTCAAAGGCACGCTCGCACACGATGCCCTTCACGCCCACGGTGTCAATCACCACGGGCCCCATGATGGCCTCGGTATCGGTGGCGTCGGCGAGCGCTTGGGCGTGCGCCTCGAGCCACTCGATGCAGGCCTCGGGGTAACAGGCCAGCACGATGATGTCGCACTCGCCGAGCGTCTCGTCGTTGAGCTCGCCGGCGACGGTGCCCATGCTGGCGGCCGTCATCACGTCATCGTCGGGGTCCCAGGCAAGCACGCGAACGCCCGCCTGCGCATAGCCGCGGGCAAAGCTGCCGCCGATGAGGCCCAGGCCCACGATGCCGGCGCACTTGGGGCCGCCTTGGTTGACGCGTGCGTTTCTCACCGTACCCATGGCCTACTCCATGGTCTCTTGGCAGACGACCTCGCGGATGGCGCGGATACGGCGCATGGTGTCGTCGAACTGGTCGGGGGTGAGGGCCTGAGCGCCGTCGGACCATGCGCGGCTCGGGTCGTCGTGGACCTCGATCTCCAGACCGTTGGCGCCGCAGGCAGTCGCGGCGAGCGCCATGGGCTCGACATAGCGGGTGTAGCCGGTGGCGTGGCTGGGGTCGGCGACGACGGGCAGGTGCGATAGGTGGTGCAGCACCGGCACGGCGTTGAGGTCGAAGGTGTTGCGGGTGCGGGTCTCGAAGGTGCGAATGCCGCGCTCGCACAGGATGACGTTGTCGTTGCCCTCGCTCATGATGTACTCGGCAGCCATGAGCAACTCGTCGACGGTGCCGGACATGCCGCGCTTGAGCAGGACCGGGGTCTTGGTCTTGCCGACCTCCTTGAGCAGGGGGAAGTTCTGCGCGTTGCGGGCGCCGATCTGCATGACGTCGATCTTCTTATCCAAGAAGACCTGCACGTCGCGCGGGTCCATGATCTCGGTGACGATCGGCATGTCGAGCTCGGCGGATGCCTCGCATAGCAGGTCCAGGCCGGCGGGACCCATGCCCTGGTAGGCGTAAGGGGAGGTGCGGGGCTTGTAGGCGCCACCGCGCAGCATCGTGGCGCCGGCGGCCTTTACGCGGCGTGCGATGCGAATGAGGTTTTCGCCCTCGACGGAGCAGGGTCCGGCGATGACCTGGAACTGGTCGCCGCCGATCTTGACGCCGTGGCCGCAGTCGATGACGGAGTCCTCAGGGTGGAACTTGCGGTTGGCACGCTTAAAGGGCTCGGAGACGCGCTGCACGCGCTCGACGACATCCATGGACTCGAGCAAGAACGGGTCGATCTTGGTCGTATCGCCCACCAGGCCGATGATGGTCTCGTTCTCGCCGCGCGAGACGTCGGTCTTGAGACCCTTCTTCTCAATCCAGCTGACGATATGGGCGACGGCCTCGTCGCTGGCGCTCTGCTTTAAAATCGCAATCATGGTGTGCCTCTCACCTCGATGGATAGCTCTTGCAAAAACGGCCCGCATCGCGAGCCGTTATATATGTGCATGAGAGTTTATACTAATTGTTTCACTTTTGCGTTCTAAGGTGAGCCTCTGCGCCGTGTCTCCCACGTAATTGCAAAGCTTTTTCTATTCTTTTGTTAGCCCGTGGCGCACTTGGGTATAATGCCAACCGTTCGCCCTATTAGCTCAGGGGATTAGAGCGTCTGCCTCCGGAGCAGAAGGCCGTTGGTTCGAATCCAACATGGGGCACCCTCGAACGTAAGACCGTCCGAACCTCGCATGGTCCGGGCGGTTTTCTTATACCGACGCGACGTGATGGGACAAGGTATGGCAGCAACGGATATCGAGCACGGACTCTCGACCGCCGAGGTCGAGGAGCGCATCGCCGCCGGTAAGATCAACCGCAACATGGAACTCAAGACCAAGTCGGTCCGCGAGCTCATCATCGAGAACCTCTGCACGCTGTTTAACTTGATCAACGTGGTCTTGGCGATTTTGGTGTTGCTGACCGGTTCGTTTAAGAACCTGACGTTCCTGTTCGTGGTGTTCTTGAACACGGCAATTGGCGTCATCCAGTCCATGCGCTCCAAGCGGATGGTCGATAAGCTTACGCTGCTCACCTCTAAGAAGGCCATCGCGGTGCGCGACGGCGCCGAGGTAGAGCTCGACCTGGACCAGATCGTGCTCGACGATATCATTCGCCTGGGGCGCGGCGACCAGATTCCCGCCGACGCCGTGGTGGTGTCGGGTGAGGCACTCGTGAACGAGAGCCTGCTGACGGGCGAGAGCGATCTCATCAAAAAGCAGCCCGGCTCCGAGCTCATGAGCGGCAGCTTTATCGACTCGGGCCTGCTGCGCGCCCGCGTGATCCATGTTGGCGCCGACAACTACGTGGCCAAGATCAACAACGAGGCCAAGTACGTCAAAAAGGTCAATTCCGAGATCATGAACGCGCTCAACGCCATCGTGCGCTTTGCGAGCCTCATTATGATTCCGCTCGGCCTGGCGCTCTTTGCCTCGAGTGTGAGCGAGCTGTGGGATGCCGCCGGTACGCCGGGCGATAGCGCGCTTTCGTGGTGTTTTTCCGAGCTGCTTGCCGGTCGCGTGCCTTCGTCGGCGCTGCTGTCTACGGTGGGCGCTCTTTTGGGCATGATTCCGCAGGGCCTGGTGCTGCTGACTTCGTCGGTGCTTGCCATCGCCACGGTGCGCCTGGCGCGCCGCAAGGTACTCGCGCAGCAGCTCTACTGTATCGAGACGCTCGCGCGCGTCGACGTGCTGTGCCTGGACAAGACGGGCACCATTACCTCGGGCCGTATGGAGGTCGAGGGTACCTACCCGCTGCCTGTTGAGGGCGTTGGCTTTGGCGCGGACTCGGACGAGGCAGCTGTCCCCGTCGAGACCACGGTCCTCGATTTTGCGCTTGCCAACGTAGCGCGTGCCACCTCGGCAGACGCCAACGAGACCTGTCAGGCGCTGCTCAACTACTACGCCGACCGCCCGGTCGAGGTGTCCGAGCCGCTGGCGGTCATTCCGTTCTCTTCGTCCAAAAAGTGGAGCGGCGCCTCGTTTGCGCAGGGCTCCTATGTGATGGGCGCCGCGCAGTTTGTGCTCTCTGATCGTGCGTTTGCCCAGGTCGAGAACCGGGTGGCCGAGCTTGCCGATACCTGCCGCGTTCTCGTGGTGGCGCGCGTGGACGGCTTTACGCCCGATGGCGATATGGTGGGCGAGGCCGAGCCCGTGGGCTTTGTGACCATTCGCGATGAGATTCGCACTTCGGCCGCCGAGACCATCGGCTACTTTAACGAGCAGGGCGTGACCCTCAACGTTATCAGCGGCGACGACCCGCGCACGGTGTCGTCGATCGCGCGCGTGGTGGGCGTTCCGGGGGCCGATGCCTACGTCGACGCCACGACGCTTGATACGCCGTCCAAGATTGATGCGGCGGTGGACCGCTATCACGTCTTTGGTCGCGTGACCCCGCAACAGAAGCGCGAGCTCGTGCAGGCGCTCAAGCGTCGCGACCATACCGTTGCCATGACGGGCGACGGCGTCAACGACGTGCTGGCGCTCAAGGAGGCAGACTGCTCCGTGGCCATGGCCGCCGGCTCCGATGCCGCGCGCAACGTGGCCGAGATCGTGCTGGTCGACAATGATTTTGCCTCGATGCCCGCCGTGGTGGCCGAGGGCCGTCGCTCCATCAACAACTTGCAGCGCTCTGCGGCGCTGTTTCTGACCAAGACGCTGTTCTCGATGGGCTTGGCGGCGCTGTGCATCGCGTTTCCGCCGTATCCCTTCGAGCCGATTCAGATGACACTCATCAACTTCTTCTGCATCGGCGCGCCGGGCTTTGTGCTGGGTTTGGAGCCCAACAACGCCCGCGTGAAGGGGTCATTCTTGACCAACGTGCTCAAGCGTGCGTTGCCGGCGTCGCTGGCGGTTATTATGGCTGCGGCGCTCGATATCTTTGTAGCGCGCGTGTTTGGCTTTAACCAGCTCACGCTTTCGACCATGTGCCTGCTTACGTCGTGTGCGGCGAGCGTGAGTCTGATCTGGCGTATCTCGCAGCCGCTTACGCCCTTGCGTGTGGTGCTTTTTGTGTTTGTCGTCGTCGGCATCCTGGCGGGTGTTATCGGATTCCCGCAGCTGCTGTCCATCGCCAACCTGTCGATGGGCGAGGCCGTTATCTTGCTGGCGATCGTCGTCTTTACCTGCACGGTGTTCTTTAAGCTCGCCACGATGATGGATTCGCTTAAGCCGCGTCGTCGCCATGCTGCCACCGGCTTTGGCCGTGGCGTTCGCGTCCGTCTGGGTCGTGGTGGCGGCAAGGTGAGCTCGACGGGCTCAACTGCCCAGCGTTTTGCCAAGCGCGTCGCCGCCGGTATGGCGCAGCGCCGTGAGGAGCGCACCGCTCGCGAGGCCGAGGTTCGCGCGCTCGAGGGTGCGGAAAAGGCCCAGCCCAAGAAAAAGAAGGGCACGGGCGTCACTCGCTCGCGTGTGACCAAATCGGCCCAAGGCATCAAGGTCTCGATGCCCAGCAAGAAGAAAAAGCCCGCAAATAAAGCCTAGCTTCAGCCGCACGGGGGATGATTTTCTAATCCCCGTCCCAGAAAAATCATCCCTCCACAAAGACTACCCTGGCGATGTTGAATTGGTGCCTTGCTCCTGTGGGGGCGTGGCGATGTTATGCTCTAACCTCGACTGTATGAATTGCTCCGAAAAGAGGAAGCCGTGATCTGCCCGCACTGCCTTAAGACCATAGAGGACGGCGCCTCGTTCTGCCCCTATTGCAACGCATACGTTGGTCCGGGCGATGGCCCCGAGCATACCGAGTTCGTGTTCTGCGACGGCTGCGGCGCCCGTCTGTCCCCGCATGACCGTACCTGTCCCAAGTGCGGACGCCCCGCGCCGGGCATCCTTTCCGAGGACGCGGCCGCATCCGACCTGGCCGCAGGGCGCACGGCCGGCTTTCCGCGCTTGACGCAGGAGCAGATCGATACCGAGGTGCCCCATGCGCCGGCCTCTGCCGCCGCGGTGCTCTCGGATGCCGCCGATCCCAACGAGACCTGCGTGCTGCCTGCCTTCGATAAGGACTTTGGCATCCCCAAGGTCGATATCCCCACACCGGTGTCCCTGCGCGATGATGTCCAGCCCAAAAAGCAAAAGGCCAAGCGCAAGGTCCATCCCGACGAGGATGCCTATCACAAGCACAAGCGCCATATCCCCAAACCGCTTATCGTCATCGCGGTGCTCGCCGCCGTGTGCGGTGGTGCGTATTGGTTTGTGACTGCCGATCCTATGGGCGTCATGCCCGGCTTCTACGACCAGTTTGGCCAGGCCGCCAAGACCACCTTCCCGTCGCGCCAAAAGGGCGAGGCCACCGAGAAAGAGTCCAAGCAAGAGGATGCGTCCGAGGTCGTTCAGGAGGAGACCGTCTTAACCGACGACCAGCTCTACGCCAGGCTCGACGGCCTGTACCAGACCATCGTGTCGTACAGCGACGATGATCAGATCGGCGAGGTCATCGATTCGTTTAATAACGGCTATCTGCGTACGCCGCTCTCCACCCGCCAGGAGCTGTCGCAGAGCGCTTATGCCCTGCGCGATCAGATTAAAAAGACCCAGGATGAGCTCAATAACCTCAAGGTTCAGGACGACACCGTCTATGCGGAGGACATCGATCATCTAAAGCAGCTTGCCCAGTGGATGTACGAGCGTGTCGACGTGATCTGCCAGAGCTGGGATATCTCGCTGTCCATTCCCGACGGCGAGTCGCTGAGCGCCCGTCAGAGCGAGATCCTGGCGCCCATCGCACAAGGCGGCAACAGCGCGCTTAACCAGTACGACGCCAACGTGAGCGCATGGAGACCGCAGCAACGTTCGTAATTTGTTGCCCTCCGGCGGCATAACCTGCGTGCGCAATTGATGGAAGCCCGTGCTTATTGCTACAATTTGACCAAATATGCTTTAAACGCACGAGGAAGGAACCACATGTTTGGTTTTAAGAAAGAGCTCTACACGCCCGAGTATCAGCTTGCTGGCGATGAGTGCGCGGTGATCGAGACGTCGAAGGGCACCATCAAGGTCAAGTTTGACGGCGAGGGCGCCCCCATCCACGTGGCGAACTTCTGCGAGCTTTCCACGATGGGTTTTTACGACGGCCTTAAGTTCCATCGCTATGTGCCCGGTTTTGTGATCCAGGGCGGCGACCCCAATACCCGCGATATGTCCGGCGCCGATGTCGCCGCCGGTCTTGAGGGCCCCGACGGCATGCCCGGTACCGGCGGCCCCGGCTACTGCATCAAGGGCGAGTTCGCTACCAACCCGCGTAACAGCCACGTCGACGGCGCGCTTGCCATGGCACGTTCGATGGATCCCGATTCCGCGGGTTCGCAGTTCTACTTCTGCCTGGGCGCTCAGCATAACCTCGACTCCGGCTACACCGTCTTTGGCACCACGGTCGAGGGCCTCGATGTGATTTCGCAGCTGCGTGCCGGCGACGAGATCGTCCACGTCGAGATCGTTCACGAGTAAAAGGGGACTTCCTTGAATAGCCAGCTGATCCAACAGGGCCGCGCCGCTTATCGCGCGGGTGATTATTCCGCTGCCGCCCAGATGCTCGGTGCGGCAAAGACCCCCAGTGAGATCATGGGCGAGGCCGACCATCTGCGCGGCAACGCCTTGATGCACCTGGGCATGTATGCCGAGGCCGCCGAGGCCTACGCCGCCGCCCTTAACGACGGTACCTATGGCAAGCGCGGCGCGCTGCTCACCAACCGCGGTAAGGCGCTTGCTGCCGTGGGTGACTATGCGACCGCAGCCCAGGTGTTCTCTGCCGCAACGCAGGATGCATCCTATGCCACGCCGTTTAAGGCGTATCTGGGTTTGGGCAACGCCCTGTTCCAGTCGGGTGATTATGCCAATGCCGGCACTGCCTTCCGTCAGGCCGCCATCGATGGTGCCAACCCGGCTCCCGCCGCTGCCCTTGGCGATCTTGGCCGCTGCTTCATTAAACTCGGCCGTCCGGCAGACGCCGTGGAGACCTACCGCACGGCCATCGACTTTGCCGGTCCGCGCGACGACACGCGTGCGCTTAACGCCGGTATGGGTGAGGCGCTCTCTGCCGCCGGTCGCCCCTCTGACGCGCTCGATGCCTTTAACGCCGCCACCGCCGATGGCATCTACCAGCTCACGCCCGAGCAGGCCGATGAGCTTGCCCGCGTGCAAGATTCCCTCGCTGCGCTTTCGGCCCAGACGGCCATGGCCACGGCTCCGGCGCCCGCGATGGATGCTCCCGCCGTCGACCCGCTCGACCCCACGGGCGCTACCGGTCAGTTTATGCCCGACCCCTCGGACACCGGCTTCTTCACCCTGTCCGAGTCCGAGATGGTTCAGCAGGACCGCAAGGAGGCCAAGGTCCGTCGTCGCCATCGTCATACGGGGCTCAAGGTCTTCTTGGTGCTGCTTCTGCTGATCGTCATTGCCGCAGGCGGTCTTGGCTTTGCCTACACGCGCGGCCTGGGCTTCCCTTCGCAGGAGTCTGTTGTCACCGACCTGTTCCAGGCCGCAGGTGACGGCGATACCGCCAAGGCCGAGTCCTGTCTGGCCTCCAGCCTGTCCGAGGACGCCAAGTCGATGATCATTTCCTCGATTCCGCAGGGCGCCACCGTCTCCATCGAGGGCATGGATCAGTCTATGACCGAGACCACCGCTAAGGTCAAGGCGTCGCTGTCCAAGGGCGGCGAGCAGGAGTACACCGTCAAGTTCGTGCGCTCCGACAACCATATCGGTTGGGCCGTCTCCTCGCTTGACATCGATCTTTCGGCCGCTGACAACCAGTAGTGACCTTATGAGATTTGGCGCTGCCCGGTGCTTCACCGCAAGTGAGGTGCCGGGCTTGCGCTAGTATGATGGGCTAGTAGTTTTCCAGCAATCATCCAACACATCAGGAGTTGCGTTGTTTTCTTTGATGGATATGTTCTTCGGTAGCTATGCGGGCGATCTTGCCATCGACCTCGGCACCGCCAACACGCTTGTCTCCGTGCGCGGCAAGGGCATCGTCATTCGCGAGCCCTCCGTTGTCGCCATCGACAAGAACGATGAGCGCATCCTGGCTGTCGGTATCGAGGCAAAGCGCATGCTCGGCCGTACGCCCGGTAACATTGTGGCTGTGCGTCCCCTTAAGGACGGCGTCATCGCCGACTTCGACGTTACCGAGGCCATGCTTCGCTATTTTATCGACAAGGCGTCCGAGAAGCGCTATCCGTGGACCCCGCGTCCGCGCGTTGTCGTCTGCGTCCCCTCCGGTGTCACGTCGGTCGAGAAGCGCGCCGTTTTTGAGGCTACGATCCAGGCCGGTGCCCGCCAGGCATACCTGATCGAGGAGCCCATGGCCGCTGCCATCGGCGCCGACTTGCCTGTCGAGGAGCCCACTGGCTCCATGGTCATCGATATCGGTGGCGGTACCACCGAGGTCGCCGTTATCGCCATGGGCGGTATCGTCGTGTCGCAGTCCATCCGCATTGCCGGTGACGAGTTTGATCAGGCCATCCTTACCCACGTTCGCGATGCCTATAACCTGGCTATCGGCGAGCGCACGGCCGAGGACATCAAGATCAAGGTCGGTTCTGCCGTGCCGCTCAAGGACGAGCTCGACGTCGAGGTCAACGGCCGCGACGTGATCACGGGCCTGCCCAAGACCGTGCGCATCGAGAGCGAGGAGATTCGTCGCGCGCTCAATAAGCCGCTCGACGAGATGGCCAAGGCCGTCAAGGACGCCCTCGACGCCACGCCGCCCGATCTTGCCTCGGATCTTATGTACTACGGCATCCTGTTGACCGGCGGCGGTGCGCTGCTGCGCGGCCTCGACGTGCGTCTGCGCGACGAGACCGGCGTTTCGGTCAACGTCAGCCCTACGGCGCTCGACAACGTCGTCAACGGCTGCGCCCGCGTGCTCGAGGCCAACGCGTTTGACGGTGGCTTCGTCCAGACCAATGCTTAATTTCCAAAAGGTGGATTCCATTTGGCACGATCTTCGGGTTTCTCTTCAAATCTGAATACCAAGCGACAATCAACGGGTATGCGCCCGTTGATTGTTTTCAGCGTAATTTCGGTGCTGCTGCTTACGTTTTACATTCGCGAGGGCGAGGCGGGACCGATTCATGCCGTGCGTTCTGGCGTGACGACGATTACCTCGCCGGTGCGTTTTGTGGGCTCGGCTGTGGCCGCGCCCTTTAACGCAATCGGAAACGTGTTCTCAAACCTTACGGCTTCGCAAGACACCCTCGACGAGCTTAAGAAGCAAAACGAGGTCCTGACGTCAAAGGTTGCTGAGCTCTCCGAGGCTCAAAAGACCGCCGAGCGACTCGAGAGCCTGGTCGGTCTTCAGTCGACCTACAACCTCAAGTCCACCGCGGCTCGCATTGTCGGCGCTTCGGGTGATGCCTGGACCTCGACGGTCACCATCGACAAGGGCTCTGCCGACGGTCTTACCATCAACATGCCCGTGACGAGTTCTGCCGGTGTCATCGGTCAGATTATCGAGGTTTCGGCCAAGACCTCCACCGTCCGTCTGATTAGCGATGAGAACTCGGGCGTGTCCGCCATGGTGCAGGATACGCGCGCTCAGGGTATGCTGCAGGGGCAGCCCGACGGTACCCTGCGCCTGGAGCACGTGAGTGTCGATTCCGACGTGAAGGTGGGCGACATCATCGTGACCTCGGGCATCGGCGGCGTATTCCCCAAGGGCCTGCCGCTCGGTACGGTCTCGTCGGTGGAGAAGTCTGCCAACGATGTGTACTACACCATCGTCGTGCGCGCCCAGACAACGGCCGAAAACAACGAGGAAGTGCTGGTCATTACGTCGCTGACCGATGAGCAGTCGGCTTCGGACGAGGATGTGAGCAGCGCCAACAGTACGCCGCAGGGCACCTCGCGCGATGCGGCCACCAAGTCCAAAGACGAAAGCTCGGATGAAAGCTCCGATGCGTTCGACACGACTGACTCGGGCTCGAGCGAATAGGGAGGCATGTCCATGGATCTACACGAACAGGGGACTGGCTCCCGCACTTTTGCGATTGCCGCCATTGTCTGCGTCCTGCTGCAGGCGGGCTTGGCGCCGCAGATCTCCATCGCGGGCGGTCGCGTCAACTTTATGATTATCCTGGTGTGCCTGAGTGTGTTTTCGGGCGATCCCACGCGGGCCGTCATCTGCGGTTTTTGCAGCGGCCTGTTCTACGACCTGTCGGCAGCCGTGCCGTTGGGCGTGATGTCGCTGTTGCTGACAGTGGGCAGCTTTGCCCTGACACACAGTGCCGCCGGTCAGACGGGCGGCACCCCGAGCGCTCGCGGCATCACGGTGGGCGCCTTTGCGCTTGCCATTAACGTGATCTACAGCATTATCTTGCTGTTTATGGGACTGGAATCGAGTTTTGTCGTGGCGATCTTTGGACACGCCCTGCCGTCCTCGATTCTGACCGGTCTGGTCGCCGTTCCGTTTTTGATGTCCGGCGTCGCGCCGCAGTCTGGCTATGGGTTCTCCGCGCGCGGTGGGCGTCAGTCGGGTATGCGCTTTAAGCCCAAGACCCGTAAGCTCAAATAGGGGAGGCCTGTAGATGTCTTCCCAGTTGACGGTTGTTGTCGCCGGTATCGTGCTGGTCGTGGCCATTGTGGTCGCGCTGGTCATCATGCGCCGCGGCGACTCCCGCTTTACCTACGACACGCAGCACGGAACGGCCCCGCGCGCCACCGAGGGCGAGGGCAATACGGCCGCTACGGCCTTTAAGGGCCGCTTTTCCATCCTCACCGCGGGCGTGGGTGCGATGTTTGCCGCGCTTGCCGTTAAGCTGTGGGGCATGCAGATGGTCTCGTCGGACTACTACGACAAGCAGGCCAAGAGCAATCAGACCCGTACCGTTACCACGCCTGCCGTGCGTGGCCGCATCTTGGACCGCAACGGCGTCGCGCTGGTGCAAAATCGCCCTTCGCTCGCCGTCGTCGCCTATCGTGACCTTGCCGATGACAAGGTACTGGTGCGTCATCTTGCCAACGTGCTCGGCATGCCGTATATCGCGGTGCTACGCAACATCCAGGACAATTCCGAAGGCGCGCAGAGCCTGCATACGATCGCGACTGACGTGCGCCGCTCTACTGTCGCCTACATCCAGGAGCACGCCGGTGAGTTTCCCGGTGTGAAGATCGCCGAGCGCACCGAGCGCCAATACCCGTATGGCGAGACCGCCTGCCATATCTTGGGCTATACCGGCACCATTACCTCCGAGCAGCTCGAGGCGCAGAACAAGAAGTCGTCGGACGGCAGCGATAGCGCGGCTGGCCAGATCTCGTATCAATCGGGCGATATTGTGGGCCAGGCGGGCGTAGAGATTTACTACGAAAATCTGCTGCAGGGCATTCGTGGTGAGCAGACCGTGAAAGTTGACGCCTCGGGTAACGTGACCGGTCAAGCCGGCGCCGTTCCCGCCAAGGCCGGTTCTGACATTAAGCTTACGCTGGATCTTAAGATTCAACAGGCCTGCGAGACGGCTCTGGCGAATGCCATTGAGCTTGCCAAGACCACGGGTCATAGCGATGCCGGCAACGGCGCCGTGGTGTGCCTCGATCCCAACAATGGTGAGATTCTGGGTATGGCGAGCGAGCCCAAGTTTGATCCGTCGGTGTTCATCGGCGGCGTTTCCAACGACGTGTGGACCGAGCTCAACGACGACAAGGGTTCGCATCCGCTGCTCAACCGCGCCATTAGCGGCCAGTATATGTCGGCTTCGACCATCAAACCGCTCTCGGCTCTGGCCGGTCTTGAGTTTGGAACCTATACCTCAGGCCAGACCACGAACTGCACGGGCTATTGGACGGGCCTGGGCAAGTCATGGGGTAAGTACTGCTGGCTGCATTCCGGTCACGGCACTATGACGCTGCAGTCCGGTATCGCCAACTCGTGCGACCCCGTGTTCTACGATATGGGCAAGGCGTTTTTCTACAACGACCAGCATCCCGAGGGCCTGCAGGAGGTCTTTCGCCGTTGGGGCCTGGGCAAGACCTGCGGCATCGATCTGCCAAGCGAGGGAACGGGCCGCATTCCCGATGCCGAGTGGAAAGAGTCGTACTTTACCGACGCCTCGGCCGAGGACCGCAAGTGGAATGCCGGCGATATGACTAACATCGCTATCGGCCAGGGCGACATTTTGGTGACGCCGCTGCAGATGGCGTGTGCCTACATGGGCCTCGCCAACGGCGGCAAACAGTACGTGCCCCACGTCTTCTTGTCGGCGGTGTCGCGTGATGGCGACGGCGATGCCTACAAGTACAACGGCAAGGGCAAAAAGAAGCGCCTGGAGGCCCATATCAATAGCGATGCCGACCTGGCGCTGGTCCGTAACGGCATGCACGATGTGATTTACTCGGCGTCGACTTCGACTGCCGCGCACTTTAACTCCTTGACCCCCACGGTCTACGGCAAGTCCGGCACGGGCGAGAAGAGCGGCGAGGACGATTACGCGTGGTTTTGCGCCTACGCGCCGGCCGATGAGCCCAAGTACGTGATTGTCACTGTCTTGGAACAGGGCGGTGGTGGCTCCGATACCGCGCTGCACGTCGTGCGCGATGTCCTCGGTGCCATTTATGACGAGCCCGACACATCTTCTGCCACGGGCGATTCTTCGGTTCGATAGGAGGTTGCGATGGATTTTTCGCCGGCGGACCTGTTCCGCTCAACTAAAACCGGTTCCCGCAGCAGCCTGGACCGTGTCAACAAGCAGCTTTCGGCCTCGCGCGGCACGTTTCGCCAGAAGGTGCACATCGGCGTGCTGCTGGCAGCCTTGGCGCTCGTTGCCTATGGTGCCATCATCATTTGGTCGGCATCGCAGTTTAAGGCCGACGCCTCATTTTCGCGCCACCTGTTGGGCATCGGCATCGGTGCGGTGCTTGCGGTGCTCGTCTGGCGTACCGATCTGCGCGGCATCTCTAACTTCTCGACGGCGCTGCTCGTCATCGACCTCATTGTGATTTTCTCGCCTAAGATTCCGGGTCTGTCCTATACGGGCGGTCTGGGCATGACGGGCTGGATCAAGATTCCCGGTATCGGTCTTACCTTCCAGCCGGTCGAGCTCGCCAAGCTCATCACAATCTTCTTTATCGCCACGCTTGGCTCGCAGTACAACGGCCGCATCGATACCGTCCGCGACTACATTAAGCTCTGCGGCATGCTGTCCGTTCCGTTTTTGGCCGTCGTCGCCATGGGCGACCTGGGTTCGGGCCTGGTCGTGTTGGTGTCGGGTGCCGTTGTCATCTGCATGAGCGGTGCACGTCGCGAATGGGTGCTGTCGACCTTGGCGTTGCTCGTGGGCCTGGTTGCGCTCATCCTGGCGCTCGATTCGGTGCTCGATTCTCTTTTGGGCCATGACGTTTTGATCAAGCAGTACCAGATGAACCGACTGACGGTCTTCATCGACCCTGATAATGCCGATTCGGACGATGCCTACAACTTGCAGCAATCGCTCATCGCGGTTGGATCGGGTGGCTTTTTCGGTAAAGGGCTGGGCCATGCGACGCAGTCTGCCGGTGGTTTTCTGCCCGAGTTCCACACCGACTTCGTCTTTGCCTTTTTGTCCGAGACCTTTGGCTTCTGCGGCTCCTTTTTGCTGCTGTGCCTGTACGTGCTGCTCATCTTCTCGACGATCCGTGTCGCCTTTAAGTGCGAGTCTCTGTTCCTACGCTTGTCATGCGTGGGCATCGTCGGCATGTGGGCATTCCAGACCTTCGAGAACATCGGCATGTGCATCGGCA
>CABQKL010000034.1 GCA_902464645.1 uncultured Collinsella sp. | reverse complement strand
CCGACTTTGAGCGCCCGTGCTCCGAGTTCTCGGGCGGCTGGCAGATGCGCATCGCACTTGCTAAGCTCTTCCTGCGCCACCCCGACCTGCTGCTGCTCGACGAGCCCACCAACCACCTGGACCTCGAAAGCGTCCAGTGGCTGCGCGGCTTTATCGCTAACTACGACGGCGCCGTGCTCATCGTCAGCCACGACCGCGCCTTCATGGACGCCTGCGTCGACCACGTCGCCGCTCTCGAAAACCGTCGCGTGACCACCTACACCGGCAACTACAGCAGCTACCTTAAGCAGCGCGAGGACAACCTGGAGCAGATGCGCGCCAAGCGCGCTGCCCAGGAGCGCGACATCGCCCACATGCAGGTCTTCGTCGACAAGTTCCGCTACAAGCCCACCAAGGCCGCCCAGGCGCAGGAGCGCATCCGCAAGATCGAGCAGATCAAAAAGGAGCTCGTCATCCTGCCCGAGGGCCACAAGCACATCGACTTTAAGTTCCCCGACCCGCCGCGCTCCGGCGATATGGTCGTGAGCCTGGATGGAGTCTCCAAGTCCTACGGCGACAAGCACATCTACAGCGACATCGACCTCAAACTCTACCGCGGCGAGCACGTGGCGCTCGTCGGTCCCAACGGCGCCGGCAAGTCCACCCTCATGAAGATCCTCGCCGGCCTGGAGCCGCCCACTACCGGCACGCGCGACCTGGGTACCAACGTGGGCATCGCCTACTATGCCCAGCATGCGCTCGAGGGCATGACCGAGTCCAACACCGTCTTGCAAGAGATCGACACTGTCACGCCCAAGTGGACCGTACCGCAGCAGCGCAGCCTGCTGGGCGCCTTCCTGTTTAGCGACAACGATTCCATCGAGAAGCAGGTTCGAGTCCTCTCCGGCGGCGAAAAGGCGCGTCTGGCTCTGGCCAAGATGCTCGTGGCGCCCGAGGCGCTCCTGTGCCTAGACGAGCCCACCAACCACTTGGACATCGACTCGGTGGACATGCTCGAGAACGCTCTGCAAAACTTCCCCGGTACCATTGTGCTGATCAGCCACGACGAGCACTTGTTGCGCGCTGTGGCCAACCGCATCATCGACATCCGCGACGGCAAGGTCACGGTCTACGATGGCGACTACGACTACTACCTCTTCAAACGCGAGGACCTCGCTGCCCGCGCCGCCGCCGAGGCAGCAGGGGAGAGCGCACCTGCCGCGGCCAAGTCCACCAAAGCCAACGCCGCCCAGGCCAGCAGCCCAGCCGCGGCTCCCAAGCCTGCCGAGGGCAAAAAGACCAAGGAGCAAAAGCGCGCCGAGGCCCAGGCCCGTGCCGCGCTCAACAAAAAGCTCAAGGGCGTGCGCAACCAGCTCAAGAAGATCGAGACAGAGCTGGACAAAAAGCGTGCCCGCTATGACGAGCTTATGGAATTGATGGCAAGCGAAGAGCTTTATGCCGATCAGGACAAGTTCAACGCCGCGCTGGGGGAATATAACGGCCTTAAGCAAGAGCTGCCCAAGCTCGAGGACGAATGGCTGGAGCTTTCCACCCAGATCGAAGAGGAGACCGCGCGTGAACTCTCGTAAAGCCACCGCCGTGGCGATGAGCATCATAGCCATCGCTTGTCGCATCTGCGGCATCTTTATGAGCGCGATGACCGTGCTGCTGTGCTTCAGCGGCCTCACCGCCAAGCTGCAGATCGTGGGCTTTGTCGTTGAGCTTTCGCGCGCCCTGCCGAGCGCCATCGCCGGCTACGGCGTTATCACCTCGCCCTTTGGCGGTGTCTTCCGCTTGGATTACGCCATCGTGGCCGTCATCCTGTTTGTGGCCGACTACCTGCTTACGCGCGCCTCGCGCCGCGTCCGCTAGGGGAGTGACATGTCCAGCAGCTACCTCATGAACCTGCTCGCCAGCGCCGCCGCCGTCATCGTGGGCATCGTGATCCACGAGAGCGCGCACGCCGCCGCGGCCTGGGCACTCGGCGATAAGACGGCCCGTTCGCGCGGCCGCGTCTCGCTCAACCCGCTCAACCACATCGACCCGTTTGGCACCATTCTCTTGCCGCTGCTGATGCTCGCCGCCGGCGGCCCGGTGTTCGCCTTCGCCAAGCCCGTGCCCGTCTATCTCAACAACCTCAAGCACCCCAAGCGCGACGAGGTCCTGGTGAGCGTGGCCGGCCCCGCATCGAACATTGCGCTGGCATGCCTTGCGGCCGCTCTCATGCACGCGACATACGGCAACCTCTACACCAGCATGTCCTTTGCTGTGGCTTCCCAAATCATGAACTTCGGTGCCACCTTTATTGTGGTCAACCTGTCGCTCGCGTTCTTTAACCTCATTCCGATTCCGCCACTCGACGGCTCGTCGATCATCGTGCCGTTCCTCAAAGGCAAAGCGCTCTCTAACTACTACCGCCTGCAGCAATACGCCATGCCCATCCTCATCCTGGTGCTGTACCTGTTGCCTATGTTGACCGGCATCGACGTGATTGGACGGTATTTCGACGTTACCGTGTATCCGCTGGCCGAGTGGCTGCTCAACTTCGCAATCGCCGGCATCTAAGGTAAACTTACAGGTCGACCGTGCAAAACGGTCGCAACATGCACCCAAACCGCGCCGCGAAGGCGCCGTCAAAGGAGGTCGAAGATGTCGTATCGCGTGTCGACGCAGGTCTACAGCGGACCGTTCGACCTGCTGCTGCAGCTGGTAACCCGCCAAAAAGTTGATATCGGAGCCATCTCGATCAGCGAGGTGGCCGAGCAATACCTGGCCGAGGCCGAGCGCGTCGAGGCGCTGGACCTGGACGTGGCGAGCGACTTTTTGCTGGTCGCGGCAACCCTTTTGGACATCAAGGCCGCCTCGCTGGTGCCCCAGGAGGCCCCGCGCAAGACAGACGACGATGACGATGAGCTCGAGGAGCTCAGTGCGCTCGACGGCGACGCCCTGCGCGAGGTCCTGATCCAGCGTCTGATCGCCTACAAGCAGTTTAAGGGCGCGGCGGCAGCCCTTGGCGCGCGTATGCAGGCCGAGAGCCGCATGCATCCGCGCGTGGCCGGCCCCGACCCCGAGTTCCTAGGCCTTATGCCCGACTATCTGGCCGGCATTACCCTGCGCGGCCTCGCCGTCATCTGCGCCGACCTGGATGGCAAACGCCAGACCTTCCTGCTGGAGGCCGAGCACGTGGCACCGCATCGCGTGCCGCTCGACCTGACGGTGGCCTCGGTCGACCGCTTTACCATGGCACACCAAGCCTGCACCTTCCGCGAGCTGCTGGACGGCGACGCCACCACCGAGCAGCTCGTTGTCACCTTCCTGGCCATGCTAGAGCTTGCCAAGCGCGGCTCGCTTACGCTAAGCCAGGACGAGATCTTTGGAACCATTCAAATCAACCGCGTCGAGGGCGCCGAGGCATACGTGCCTGGCGAGGGCCCCGAGCTCACCGAATAGGAGCGGCAACCATGTCAACCCTTTCCACGCTGGAGGCAAACAGCCTCAAAGGCGCCCTCGAGGCGCTGCTGCTGGTGTCGAGCGACCCCGTGAGCGCACCCGCGCTGGCAGCTGCGCTGGATATCGCCCCGGGCGAGTGCGCGTCGCTTTTGGCCGAGCTCAAGGTTGAGTACGAAGAGGCCAACCGCGGCTTTCAGCTGCGCGAGGTCGCCGGTGGCTGGCGCCTGTTTACACACCCCGCCTACCATGATGTGGTCGAGGCCTACGTGCTGAGCTGGGACACGCAAAAGCTGTCTCAGGCGGCGCTTGAGACCCTGGCCGTCATCGCCTACCACCAGCCCGTCACGCGCGAGGTGGTCAAGGGCATCCGCGGCGTCAACTCCGACGGCGTCATCGCGTCGCTCGTGGACAAGGGTCTGGTGCGCGAGCTCGGCCGCGACCCCCAGCGCGGTCAAGCCATCATCTACGGCACGACCAACGCTTTCTTGGAAAAGTTCGGCCTGCGCTCCACCCGGGACCTGCCCGATCTGGAGCAGTTTGCCCCCGACGAGCAGTCGCGCCAGTTTATCCGCGAGCGCCTGAGCGGCCGCAGCATTCAGTCCACGCTCGAGGAACAGGCCGAGGACCTGGACGAAGAGCGCGAACTGATCGATACCGATGTTGAGGACACCGATGGCGATGAGCTTCTGCCCACAGGTGTTACCTCGGAGGACATGCATGACGAGGACTAACGAAGCAGGGGAGACGCGCATCGCAAGCGTCGCGGGCGCCACAACGCCCGCAGGCGACGCCCAGCCCGTCTACCCGCACACCATGCGCCTGCAGCGCTTTTTGGCGCGCGCGGGCGTAGCGAGTCGACGCGGCTCGGAGGACCTGATGACCGCCGGCCGCGTGACCGTCAACGGCCAGATTGCGACCGAGCTGGGCACCAAGGTCGACGTCGACCGCGACCATATCGAGGTCGACGGCATGCCCGTCAAGCTCAACCAGGGTGCCGTGTACCTGATGCTCTACAAGCCGACCGGCTACCTCACCACCATGAGCGATCCGCAGGAACGCCCCTGCGTGGCCGACCTGGTCCCGCGCGACCGCTTTCCGGGGCTGTTCCCGGTTGGTCGCCTAGACCGCGACACCACGGGCCTTTTGCTCTTTACCACCGACGGCGACCTGTCGCAGGACCTGCTGCACCCCAGCAAGCACGTCTACAAGACCTACCAGGCGCTCGTTGACGGCCACCTGACCGATCGCGACTTGGAACCACTCCGTCACGGCATCGAGCTCGATGACGGCCTGTGCCAGCCGGCGATCTGCCGTGTCATTAACGCTCGTGAGGCCGAGGCCGTGGCTCCGCAAGGCGTAAAGCCCGGCACCACCGCCGTGGAGGTCATTATCCGAGAAGGTCGCAAGAACCAGGTTAAGCGCATGCTGAGCAAGATCCACCACCCGGTGATCCGTCTGCACCGCTGCAACTTTGCCGGCCTGGAACTCAAGGACGTGGCCAAGGGCTCGTGGCGCGAGCTCACCGACCGCGAGGTGCAAATCCTGAAGGCCGGCGGCATCCCGCCCAAGCAAGCCGGCTCCAAGCGCGGCGCCGCGCCGGCAACCAACACCGCGAGTCGCACGCGTCACCACGGCAGCCACGGCTCCGCGCCCAAGCGCAACACCTACCGCGAGCGCTACACGAGCTAGGCAACCCGCCAAGCTGCAGCGCCTGCGTCCCATACCAGCACGTTAACCACCGAAAGGAAGCATTGTATGATCGTCGCCATCGACGGCCCCGCCGGTTCCGGCAAGTCCACTATCGCCAAGGAGATAGCCCGCCAGCTGGGCTTTAACAAGCTCGACACGGGCGCTATGTACCGCGCCGTCACCTTCGCCGCGCTCGATCGCGGCATCGACCTGGACGACGAGGCGGCCATCGACGCCCTCGCCGAGCAGATCGAGATCCGCTTTACCAACGGTACTGGCGAGGACACGCGCCTGACCATCGACGGCAAGGACGCCTCGGCCGCCATCCGCACTCCGCAGGTGGACGCCAACGTCTCCAAGGTCTCGGCCTACCCGGGCGTGCGCGCCGCCATGCTCATCCATCAGCGCCGCGCCGCCGAAGACCACGACATTGTCGCCGAGGGTCGCGACATCGGCACCGTCGTATTCCCCAACGCGCAGGTCAAGGTGTTCCTGACCGCCGACCCGCGCGAACGCGCCCGTCGCCGCGTGCTGCAGCGCCACCAAAACGACGCCCAGCCGCTCACCGAAGAGCAGCTCGAGGCAGAGGTCGACGAGACCCTCGACACCCTCAAGCAGCGCGATAAGCTCGACAGCAGCCGCCAGGTCGCGCCGCTCGTTCCCGCCGAGGACGCCGTGCACGTCGACTCCACCGCCCACACCATCGATGAGGTCGTCTCGATCATCGAGGACCTCATCAACCAAAGGAGGTAGCCCATGCGCCTGTTTAAGCAGACGCCCGAGGATTACTACAACGCCCCCTACGACGAGTTCCCGGCGCTCATCCGCGGCACCGTCTTCGTGGTCATGGCAATCCTTTGGGCATTCTCCAAGCTCATGTGGCGCTGGAAGGTCGAGGACGCCGATCTGCTGTTTGAGCGCCAGGAAGGCCGCGGCAGCGTGGTCATCTGCAACCACACCTCGATGGCCGAGCTCCTGGCTGTAGAGACGGCGCTGTTCTTCGGCGGCCGCCGCATCCGCCCCATCTTTAAATCCGAGTTTGCCAAGACCAAGATTGTGCGCTGGGCCTTTAGCCGCGTGGGCGGCATTCCCGTCGAGCGTGGCACTGCCGACATGAAGTGTCTGCGCGCCGCTCAACATGCACTGCAGCGCGGTGAAGACGTCCTGATCTTCCCCGAGGGCACGCGCATCCGCTCGCGCGAGATCAAACCCGAAGTCCACGGCGGCTTTGCGCTCATCGCTCAGATGGGCAAGGCGCCCGTCAACCCACTCGCCATTTGTGGTTGGTCCGATATTACGCCTAAGGGCAAAAAGCTCATGCGCCCCAAAAAATGCTGGATCCGTGCCGGCAAGGCCATCTCGCTTTCCGATGCTCCGGCCGAGCTCAAGCGCAAGGAACGCCTGGCATGGTTTGAGTCCGAAGCCATGAATCGCGTCTACGCCATGCGCGATGACCTTTGCGCCGAGCACCCGGGCAGGTTCTAGCCATGGGCGAGTATGTCATGAACACTGCCGAGGCTGTGACCGGCAAGGCAGACGCCCCCACCATCGAAATCGCCGCCCACGCTGGCACCTGCTACGGCGTGCAGCGTGCGCTCGATATGGCCCTGGCGGCCGCCCCGCAAGCGGGGGAGAACGCTCAGGTCCACACCCTGGGCCCGCTCATCCATAATCCCATCGTGGTGCGCGAGCTTGCCGAGGCGGGCGTCGGTCTGGCTGAGACCCTTGACGATGCCGCGTCGGGCACCGTGATCATTCGCGCGCACGGTGTGGTGCCGCAGGTCATCGATGCCGCTCGCGAGCGTGGCCTCGACGTGGTCGATGCCACCTGCCCCTACGTGAAAAAGGTCCACGTGGCGGCGGAGCGCCTGGTACGCGAGGGCTACCACGTGATAGTCGTGGGCGAGCCGGGCCACCCCGAAGTCGAGGGCATCCTGGGCCATGCCGGCGATGACGCGCAGGTCGTGAGCTGCGCCGCCGATGCGGACGCGCTGCCGCTCAAGGGCAAGGTCGGCCTGGTTGTGCAGACCACCCAAACCGCGCAGAACCTGGCCGAGGTTGTGGCCTCCATCACCCCGCGCGTGCAGGAACTGCGCGTGATCAACACCATCTGCGCCGCCACGAGTGAGCGTCAACAGGCAGCAGCCACACTTGCCAACCGCTGTGATTGCATGGTCGTTGTGGGCGGCAAGAACTCGGGCAACACCCGCCGCCTGGCGCAGATTTGCGCCGATGTCTGCGAGCGCACACATCACATAGAGGAATCTTCCGAGCTACAGGCCGCATGGTTTGTCAACGCACACCACATCGGCATCACCGCCGGAGCCTCCACTCCGCAAGAACACATCGAGCGCGCCGTCGAGCGCATCAAGGAGCTTTGCCGCTAATCATGGACCAGACCGTACCCGCATACGCCGCCGAGGTGGCCGATTACGGGCGCAGCCGCGACCCCGAGCCGGGTGAGGGCGCGCTCGTTAAAAACGTGCGTCCGGAATCGCCCGCATGGGATGTGGGTATCGAGCCGGGCATGCGTGTGCTTACGGTCAACGGCGAGCGGCTGACCGATATGATTGTGTGGCTCTGGGAGGCAGACGACGACACCGTCGAGCTGGAGGTTTTCGACCCGCGCGACGGCACCGTCACCCCTGTTGAGCTCGATCGCTTTCCCGGCGAGGACTGGGGTCTGGAGTTCGATGGCCCCATCTTCGATGGCATGCGTACCTGCGTAAACGCCTGCGTGTTCTGCTTTATGACGATGTTGCCCAAGGGCGGTCGCTCCACGCTCTACATCCGCGACGACGACTATCGCCTGAGCTTTTTGCAGGGCAACTTTGTCACGTTGACCAACCTCACCGACGAAGATGTTCAAAACGTCATCCAACGCAACATGAGCCCCATGAACGTGTCGGTCCATGCCGTAAGCCCCGATGTCCGCCGCCGCATGATGGGCCGCAACGCCCAGCGCGGCATGGATGTGCTCGAGGCCATCATGGCCGCCGGCATCGAGATTCACGCGCAGATCGTACTGTGCCCCGGCATGAACGACGGCGAGGAGCTGCAAAAGACCCTGCGCTTCTGCGAGGAGCATGAGCAGATCACCAGCCTGGGCATTGTGCCGCTCGGTTTTACCAAGCATCAGAACCGTTTTAGCTGGTCCTACAGCGATAAGCCCGAGCTGGCGCGCGAGACTATCGCCATGATCCGGCCCTTCCAGGACCGTGCCTTCGAGCGCTTTGGCCGCCATACCTTCCAGATGAGCGACGAGTTCTACCTGGATGCCGGCATCGATCCTCCCGAGGCGGACTTTTACGACGGCTACCCGCAGTACTACGACGGCATCGGCATGATACGCTCCTATCTGGACGAGACCGACAACGTGCTCGCCAACGATGCCGAGCGTCTGCGCCGCGTTCGTGAGGCAATCGCCGCGCGTGGCCAGCGCCTCCTGTGCCTTTCGGGTGCCAGTGCGCGCGATACGGTGGCGCGTTTTGTGGAATCGCCCCAGGGACTCGCCGGCACTGTCACGGCCATCAAAAACCGCTATTTTGGCGGCAACGTGGACGTGACCGGCCTCATCGTCGCCTGCGACATCTTGGAGCAACTGCCGCAGGACCTGTCGGGTGTTATGCTCTTTGTGCCTAAGCTCATGTTCAACGCCGACGGTATGACCCTTGACGAGTATCATCGTGACGAATTACTCGCAAGCCTTACCTGTCGCGGCGCCGAGGTTCATGTGGTATCGACCATGCCGCATGAGCTGCTCGATACCCTGGAGCACATCCTTGGCATAACGCCCGCCAATTCAACTATTCCCGCTGACCCTACCCATTAAAGGAGAGCAGATGAAACCTATCGTCGCCGTCGTCGGACGTCCCAACGTGGGCAAGTCCACGCTCGTTAACCGCCTGGCCCAGACCTCGGACGCCATCGTCCATGAGTCCCGCGGCGTCACTCGCGACCGCTCGTATCACACGGCCGATTGGAACGGCCGCGAGTTCACCATCGTCGACACGGGCGGCATTGAGCCGCTCAAGAGCGATGACGTCTTTGCCACATCCATCCGTGACCAGGCCCTCGCCGCCGCCGAGGAAGCCGCCGTCATCCTGTTTGTGGTCGACGGCCGCACCGGCGTCACCGAGGAGGACGAGTCGGTCGCCCGCATGCTCAAGCGCTGCGACAAGCCGGTCTTTCTACTGGTGAACAAGCTCGACAACCCCGATCGCGAGAACGACAACATCTGGGAGTTCTATTCGCTCGGCATCGGCGAGCCCACGCCGCTCTCGGCCCTGCACGGCCACGGCACGGGCGACCTGCTCGACGACATCGTGGCCCTGTTGCCCGAGGAGGAGGACGAGGTCGCCGACGCGTTCCCCGATGCGCTGAATGTGGCCATCATCGGCCGCCCCAACGCCGGTAAGTCCTCACTGTTCAACCGCATCCTGGGCGCCGACCGCTCCATCGTGTCGAACATCGCCGGCACCACGCGCGACGCCATCGATACCGTCGTCGAGCGCAACGGCAAGCACTACCGCATGGTCGATACCGCGGGCATTCGCAAGAAGAGCACCGTGTATGAGAACATTGAGTACTACTCCATGGTCCGCGGCCTGCGCGCCATCGACCGTGCCGACGTGGCGCTGCTCGTCGTCGACGCCTCCGTGGGCGTTACCGAGCAGGACCAGAAGGTCATGGGTCTTGCCATCGAGCGCGGCTGCGCCATCGTGGTGCTGCTCAACAAGTGGGACCTGCTCGACGACGACCGCAAGCGCGAGGCCTGCATGGAGACCGTCGATCGCCGTCTGGGCGTCATGGCTCCCTGGGCCCAGTACCTGCGCATCTCTGCCCTCACGGGCCGCAGCGTCGAGAAGATCTGGGCGATGGTCGACGCGGCCGAAAAGACGCGCTCGCAAAAGATCACCACCTCGCGCCTCAACACCTTCCTCACCGACCTGCGCGAGTTTGGCCACACCGTGGTGGACGGCAAGCGCCGCCTGCGCATGCACTACGTGACCCAGACGGGCGTCAACCCGCCGACGTTCACGTTCTTCGTCAACCACAGCGACCTGGTCAACGACACCTACCAGCGCTACGTGGAGAACCGTATGCGCTCGACCTTCGATTTTTCCGGCACGCCCATTCGACTCTTCTTTAGGAAGAAGGAGCAAAAGGATGCATAATCCGATTCTGCTGACCGCCATCTGTGCCGTGGTCTCGTTCTTTATCGGAGCGATTCCGTTTGGCCTGATCCTGGGCCGCGTGTTCAACCACACCGACATTCGCAAGGCGGGCTCCGGCAACATCGGCACCACCAACGCCCTGCGCGTAGCCGGCCCCAAGGTGGCCGCGCTCACGCTGCTGCTCGACTGCCTTAAGGGCGCTATCTGCGTCCTTATCGCCCGTCCGCTCATCGCGGGCGTGGGCTATGGCTTCCCTGTGAGCATCATGGCGCCTGGAGCCCCCGGCGACTGGATGCTCGGCGTCATCTGCCTGGCTGCGGTATGGGGCCACATCTTCTCGCCCTACCTCAATTTCCATGGCGGCAAGGGTATCGCCGTGGGCCTGGGCGTCATCCTCGCCTGGTACTGGCCCATCGGACTTTCGCTGTTGGGCATGTTTATCGTGGCCGTCGCCATCACCAAGTTTGTGTCGGTGGGCTCGCTTGCCGCGGCCATCGGTCTTCCCATCGCCGTCTGCGCGGTCTTTCCGTACTGCAGCCTGGGTCTCAAATTTTGCATGGCGCTGATCGGCATCACCGTGGTGTGGGCCCATCGTGCGAACATCAAAAAGCTCATGACGGGCAAGGAGTCCAAGCTCTCGTTTACCAAGCGCGTGACCGTGCCCGACGATAAGTAGGAGAGAGTCATGAATGTTGCGCTGATTGGCTCCGGCTCCTGGGGAACCGCCGTCGCCGGCCTTGCTGCCGCACGAGCCGAGCGCGTGATCATGTGGGCCCATAGCGAGCAGACGGCCGCCGGCATCAATGGCGAGCACCGTAACCCCCGTTATCTGGTGGACTACGAGCTGCCCGGCAACGTCGTCGCCACGACGGACCTGACGCAGGCGCTCGACGGCGCCGAGGCCGTCATCTTTGCCGTGCCCTCCACGCACCTGCGCAGCGTATGCCATCAGGCAGCACCCTTCATCGCCGCCTACACCCCGGTGCTCTGCCTCACCAAGGGCATTGAGCCCGAGTCCGGCCTGCTCATGAGCGAGGTCATCGCCAGCGAGATCGGCAACGAGCGGCGCGTGGCGGCGCTCTCGGGACCCAACCATGCCGAGGAGATCTGCCGCGGCGGACTTTCTGCCGCCGTCATCGCCAGCGAAGACCCGCAGATAGGGGAGACCTTTAAGGACCTGCTTCTATCCACGGCCTTCCGCATCTACCTGTCGCAGGACATGACCGGCGTCGAGGTATGCGGCGCCATGAAAAACGTCATCGCCATCGTGTGCGGCATCTCCGCCGGTACCGGTGCGGGCGACAACACACTCGCCCTTATCATGACGCGCGGCCTGGCCGAGATCAGCCGACTGGTGCATGCCCGCGGCGGGCAGGCCATGACTTGCATGGGCCTTGCCGGCATGGGTGACCTCATTGCCACCTGCACCTCCGAGCATTCGCGCAACCGCACCTTTGGCTACGAATTTGCCCACGGCGTGTCGCTCGATGAGTACCAGGCGCGCACGCACATGGTGGTCGAGGGCGCCGTCGCGGCCCGCAGCGTCAGCGAGCTCGCCCGTTCACTGGGCGTAGACATTCCGCTCACCTTTGCCGTGGAGCAAACGCTCTACAACGGTGTTACTTTGGATAGGGCGCTCGAAATTCTCACCGACCGCGTCCCATCGCAAGAGTTCTACGGACTCACCGACTAGTGCAGAAAGGCTACTACCATGGGTTCCATTAAAATCGCTCCGTCCATCCTTTCGGCTGATATGGCCAACCTTAAGGGCGACCTCGACAAGATCGCCGGTGCCGACTTTGTACACTTCGACGTGATGGACGGTCACTTTACCGGCAACCTCACCTTTGGCGTTGATATCCTCAAGGCCGTCAAGCGCTCCACCGACGTGCCGGTCGACGCGCACCTCATGGTGTCGAACCCCGACGAGACGGTCGATTGGTATGCCGATGCTGGCGCCGACATGATCACCGTGCACTACGAGGCCTCCACGCACCTGCACCGCACGCTCACCCATCTGCAGCAGCGCGGCGTCAAGGCCGGCGTGGTGCTCAACCCCGCAACGCCTGTCTGCGTACTCGAGAGCATCATCGACGTCGTCGATATGGTGCTGCTGATGAGCGTGAACCCTGGCTTTGGCGGCCAGAGTTTTATCCCCGGTACCATTGCCAAACTCCACGAGCTTAAGGCCATGTGCGAGCGTCACGGCGTTTCGCCCCTTATCGAGGTCGACGGCGGCATTTCTTCCAAGAACATTGCCGAAGTCGTCAAGGCCGGTGCCAACGTACTCGTAGCCGGCTCCGCCGTATTTAAGTCCGAAGATCCCGCCGCCGAAGTTGCGCTGTTGCAGAAGCTGGGCAATGAGGCTGCACAGGAGGCATAAATCCTTATGACCGCAGGTCAAAACCGCATACCCGTGAATCTTGACTATGCCGCCTCGACGCCCATGCGCGCCGAGGCGCTCCTTGCGCAGCGTGAGTACGACGATAGCGAGCTTGCGGGCGTCAACCCCAACTCGCTGCACTCGCTCGGCCGCAAGGCCGCCGCGCGTCTGGAAGTCGCTCGTCGCGAGATCGCCCGTAGCTTTGGCGCACGCGTTCGCCCGTCCGAGATCATCCTTACCAACGGCGGCACCGAGGCCAACCAGCTGGCGCTCCTCGGTCTTGCCGAGGGCGCTCGTCAGCGCGACCGCAAGCGTAACCGCGTGATCGTATCTGCCATCGAGCACGATTCGATCCTGGACAACCTGCCGCTGCTGCGTGCCACCGGCTTTACCGTCGACCTGGTTCAGCCCTGCCGCGCGGGCTACATTGAGCCTGCCACGCTTGTTGACCTGCTCGACGACGACGTCGCGCTCGTGAGCATTATGGTCGCCAATAACGAGACCGGTGTGGTGCAGCCTATCCGCGAACTTGCCGCCGCCGCGCACGCCGCGGGTGCCCTGTTCCATACCGACGCCATCCAGGGCTACTTGCATATTCCGCTCGATGTCACCGAGCTGGGCGTCGATGCCATGACCGTTGCCGCGCATAAGATCGGCGGCCCTGTGGCATCCGGCGCGCTCTACCTTAAGAACCGCACGCCGCTGCGTCCGCGCATCTTTGGCGGTGGACAGGAAGCCGGCCGTCGCGCCGGTACGCAGGACCTGCGCACGCAGCTGGCTTTTGCTGCTGCCGCCCGCACGTTGGCGCCCCGTGTCGCTCACGAGCGCGAGAAGCTGCAAGCCCTTTCCGATAAGCTCTACGCCACGCTTACGGCCCATCCGCACATTCATGCCACCATGGGTGACTACGCCCAGGCCGACCGTCTGCCCGGCATGGTTTCGATCTACGTTGACGGCATGGACTCCGAGGAGCTCATTATCAAGCTCGACGCCGCCGGCTTTGAGGTTTCGGCCGGCTCTGCCTGCTCGAGTGGCAGCATGGACCCCAGCCACGTTTTGAGTGCGATGGGCATTGGTCGCGAGCAGGCATTGGGTGCACTGCGCATTTCCTTCGATGACCGCGTGAATCCGGGAGATCTGGACGACTTTGCCCAGACGCTGCTCTCGATCGTAGGTACCGCATGATCGTCTCCGAGCTTGAACGTGCCCTGCTGGCGCGCTACCCCAAGGCGGACGCCGAGGGCTGGGATCATGTTGGGCTATCTGTGGGAGATCCTGCTGCCAAGATCAACGGTGTTGCCTGCGCACTCGACGCGACCGAGGCCAACGTGCATCGCGCTCTCGAGGCCGGCGCTAACGTGCTGCTGACGCATCATCCCATCTATATCAAGGCGCCCGAGGCCTTTTGTCCGGCCGATTCCGCGCGACCCCAGTGCAGCGCTGCGCTGTACGAGGCAGCTCGTTGCGGCGTGAGCATCATCTCGCTTCACACCAACCTGGACCGCTCGCATGAGGCTCGCGTTTGCCTAAGTACGCTGTTGGACGCCGCACCCGCAAGCTCGCTGGAGCACGTGGACGACCCCGAAGCGACCGGCCTGGGCGCGTTTGCAACGTTGAACGACCCCTGCAGCCTGCGTGACCTTGCCGCGCGCGCCGCAGCGGCGTTTCGCAGCGACCCACGCGTATGGGGCGAGACCGATCACCCGTGCCGCACCGTCGCCATTCTGGGCGGCTCCCTCGGCGATTTTGGTGAGCTTGCCATCGCCGCGGGCGCAGATGTTATTGTGACCGGAGAGGTCGGCTACCACGTGGCGCAGGACCTTGCCTTGCGTGGTCTGGGCGTCATCCTGCTCGGCCACGACCGCTCCGAGGAGCCGTTCGTGGATATCTTGATGAACTCTGCGGTTGACGCCGGGGTTGACCCCCGTCATGCGATTAAAATACTGAACCCTTGCCAATGGTGGACTGTGACAAAAGGAGAGAACTTATGAGCGCCGGCGCTACGCTACTCAAGCTGCAACAGATCGATTTGGAGCTCGCCCGCAACAAGAGCGAACTTGCCAATATGCCGGAGCTCAAGGAGCTCGCTTCCAAGCGCAAGACCTACGTTAAGCTCAAGTCCGAGATGACCAAGCTCTACGCCCAGCGCAAGGATCTGGATATTGAGCTCGATGACCTCAACACTACCGAGATCCAGACCAATACCGCCATCGAGGCCGCCAAGAAGCGCCATGTTGATGGCTCTGACTACCGCGAGGTTCAGGACCTGGAGAACGAGCTCGCCACCCTGGCCAAGCGACTGGACAAGATCGAGCATACCCGCAAGGACGTCGTCATCGCCCATAAGGAGGCGCTCGACCGCGAGAACCGCGCGCAGGTCATCATCGCCAAGTTCGAGGAGGGCGTGAAGGCCGACACCAAGGCCGCCCGCGCCAAGGCCGCCGACCTGCAGGCACAGATTGACGCCGCCACCAAGGAGCGCACCGCGCTTGCCGCCACGCTGCCAACTGACGTGCTCACCGATTACGAGCGCCTGCTCAAGCAGTTCCGTGGCCTGGCCGTCGAGACCATCAAGGGCAACATTCCCACCATCTGCCACACCGCGCTCCAGGCGTCATCCATGAGCGACCTCAACCACGACGGTAGCGAGATCGCGCACTGCCCGTATTGCCACCGCCTGCTGGTGCTTCCCAGCAAGGAAGCTTAAATGATGACGGCGGCATCCAACAATTCAATGCAACTTGAGGGAAAAACGATCCTGCTGGGCATTACCGGCGGGATCGCCGCCTATAAGTCGTGCAATATCGTGCGCCTGCTGCAAAAGCGCGGCGCGCGCGTCAAGGTCGTAATGAGCGAGCATGCCACCGATTTTGTGGGCCCGCTCACCTTCCGTGCACTCACCAACGAACCCGTTGCCGTGGGCCTATTCGACGACCCCTCCGATCCCATCCACCACATATCGCTGGCGCAGGAGCCCGATCTGGTGGTCGTGGCGCCCGCGACGGCCAATATCATCGCCAAGATGGCAAACGGCATCGCCGATGACCTCATCTCCACCACGCTGCTTGCCACGCCGCGACCCATCGTGATCGCCCCTGCCATGAACAACGGCATGTGGAAGGCGCCGGCGACGCAGGCCAATATGGCCGCGCTGCGCGAACGTGGTGTCCATGTGGTGGGACCCGGCAGCGGCTACCTTGCCTGCGGCGACGTGGACACGGGACGCATGAGCGAGCCCGAGGACATCGTCGAGGCCGTCTGCGAGGTGCTGAACCCCGTCCCGCAAGACCTGGCAGGCAAGCGCATTATGATAACCGCCGGCCCCACGCACGAGCCGATCGACCCCGTGCGATTCATTGGCAACCGCTCTTCGGGCAAGATGGGCATCGCCCTGGCGGGAGAGGCCGCTCGCCGCGGTGCTGCGGTTACGCTTGTGCTGGGGCCGACATCGCTCGATGTTCCCCGCGGCGTGGAGTTCGTGCGCGTGCAGACCGCCGCAGAGATGCTGCAGGCGGCGCTGGGCGCCTTCCAGACGGCCGATGCGGCCATTTGCGCGGCCGCTGTCGCCGACTACACCCCCGCAGCCCCTGCCGACCATAAGCTCAAAAAGGCCAACGAACGATTGGATCACATTGAACTGGTCGAGACAGTCGATATCTTGGCCGAGCTTTCGCGCCAAAAGGGGGAGCGGTGCGTGATCGGCTTTGCGGCTGAGACCGATAACGTCGTGGAGTACGCTCGGCGAAAGCTCGCCCGCAAGGGTTGCGACGCCATTATCGCCAACGATGTCTTGCGCGCCGATTCGGGCTTTGGAACCGATACCAACAAGGCCTGGATCGTGAGCACAGCGGGTACGCAAGAACTTCCCGTTCTAACAAAACCCCAGCTCGCGGATACAATTTTGGACTTGCTTCAAAATTTGTAAAAAAGTTCTTGCACAAGAGCAAAGTTTCGGGTTAATATACTCCCTGTTGCGAGCGAGAGCAGCGCAACAAACAAAAGCTTCGGGACGTGGCGCAGCTTGGTAGCGCACTTGACTGGGGGTCAAGGGGTCGCTGGTTCGAATCCAGTCGTCCCGACCAGAAGTTTGCAGGTCAGGCACCTAGTGCCTGACCTTTTTTGTTTTAAGCAATTGTTTAATTTTCAGTAAGCAATAGGGTGCCAAAAATCTACCTACGCGATAATCGCCTTTTGCGGCTACTTGCGCGTTTTGCACGCGCTTGAGCCGATTTATTAACGCGATATGAATCTACATACGCGTAGCTGGTATACAGCCGAATACAGGCTGTATTTATCGCGTCGATTTACGTAGATATAGCGACTGTAACGAACAAGCGTGTCGCTGTATTTATTCCAGTAGTTCACTTGATCGGTGGACAAGTGGGCTGTTGCAACGAAACGCCAAGCGGGATGGGCTCTATACGAGGATGCCGCAGGAGTAATGGCGGGGGAGTGCGGCAGGCGCTCTGAGAGCCGCTGTGTGACCCCATTTCTCCTCAAACCGATAACCTATGCCACAAACATCAAACCGTTCGAGTAACCGCCAATCAGAACCACCCTTAAAAAGGGTGGTTTGCTCTTAGGGTATAACCCACGGGCC
>CABQKL010000033.1 GCA_902464645.1 uncultured Collinsella sp. | reverse complement strand
TGCTCCTTCGGAGCTACGAACGGGGGCACTTCTGGTCTGCGGAATGTTTTCAAAACCAAGCCCGGTCCCGGCCTGCGGTAACGTTGCTGGCGGTTCTTGGGCATCGCTTGCTGGCGGGGTTCCTTGTCTGAGTTGGACTTAGTTGGTGGGGCCACTGGTCCCGGTCGCTGTCCCGCGCCTTTGGCGCGGGAGGCGCGCCTCTTTGGGAACGAAGAGATAGCTCAGCTGTGATGGCGTCGCGCACCGAATGCTCCACTTTGGACTGCGTCGGACTCGTTGTTGTTCGAATCCCCTATCCCCCTTTCGCTGGTTCGCGCTTTGCGCGAACTCCGCGCTCCTGGGGGTCAATTAGGCTTCCGTTGTTGCGCCGGCCGCATCTTCCCGTCCCAACATCGCCCTCAGCTTCTCGAAGCTCTCCTCACTCAGGCAGTGCTCCATGTGGCAACCCTCTTGCGACGCGACATCCGCCGAAACACCGGCTTCCTCGAGCAACCGCACGAAAAAGCAGTGGCGCTCCCACATTTGGCGAGCGACCTCCAGACCACGTTCCGTCAGATGAACGTCGCGCTTGCCCATTTCGACATAGCCGCTGTTTTCCAGCGTCGCCATGGCTTTAGAGACGCTCGCCTTGGTCACACCCAGGTATTCGGCGACGTCGATTGAGCGCACCGTGCCTTGGCGCTCCGAGAGCACATAAATAGATTCGAGATAGTCTTCTCCAGATTCACGTAGGGCCATGGGCCGCCTTTCGCGATGATCGTTAGTTAGCCTTTGGATACTTTCCTTGGCTTACTTTACCGCAAAAGTTGCCCATGTCTTACTACGTTGTTTAAAAAGTTAGCCGTGTTTCACAAAACGCGCCAGGCGAACACAACATGGGGACACGCCCCGCAAGGAGTGTCCCCAGCTGCCGGCAGAAAAGGAACGTCCCCAAGTGCTGAATCCTCAGCTATAGCAGGCCAAAGTGCTTGGCGGCGTTGTAGATGCCGTCGTCGTCTACGGCGGTTGTAACGTAGGACGCTGCGGCCTTCACGGTCTCCTGCGCGTTGCCCATGGCCACACTTGTGCCCACGGCCGAGAACATCGAAAGGTCGTTCTCGCCGTCGCCAAAGGCGATCGCCTCGCTCGCATCGATGCCCAGGCGCTCCAGCGTCGCCGCCACGCCCAGGTCCTTGCCGCCGTTAGCGGGAATAATGTCGCAGAACAGATCGCACCAGCGCGTAGTGAGCGAATGCGACACCGCATCGGTCACAATATGCTCGTCAGCCGGATCCACAAAGGCGCAAAACTGGTAAACCGGCGCGTCAAATGCGTGCTCAAACGGCTCCTCGTGGTAGACGATTCCCGCGTTGCTGCCGGCCGTCACCACGCGCTCGGAGAGGCGGTTCACAAACGAGTTCTCGCCCTGCATGCACAGCGAGTCGTAGCGCCCCTGCGCCACCTGGTCCACAATCACCGCGACGTCGTCCGAATCGATCGGGCAGCTGCGGTAAACACCCTCAGCATCAAAGCAGTGCTGGCCCGAGAGCGTAATGTACGCATCCCAGCCCAGGTCGAACAGCCAATCGGGCATCTGGTAGGTCGGACGGCCCGTGGCGATCACGCACGCAATCCCCTGCTCGTGAAAACTGTCGAGCACCTGCTGCGCCGACGCCGGAATCCGGTGGGTCTTAAAGCTCAACAGCGTGCCGTCGATATCGAAAAACGCGGCTTTGATCATCCTCGTCTACTCCTCGCCCTCGAGCTTTTCACTCGCCTCGAGCCACGCCATCTCAAGCTCGTCCATGGCGGCGTGGGCCTCGTCGATCTTTGCCTGCTGCTCGCCCAGCGCCGTGTAGTTGGTGGGATCGACCTGGGCCATGGCGGCCTCGGCCTCCTCCACGCGAGCGCGCTGCGTCTCCATCTTGCGCTCGAGCGAGCTCACCTCGCGGCGGAGCTTCTGACGCTCGGCGTTGGAAAGACCGTTGGGCTGCCCGCTCGTCTTGGGCTTTTCGGCCGCAACCGCTGCGGCGCCGGTGTCGAACGTGCCGGTCTTGGCGCTCGGCGCGCCCACGGGCTCGCCCTCGGCGGTGGCGTTGCACAGGCGCAGGTATTGGTCGACGCCGCCGGGCATATGCGTCAGGTGACCATCGAGCAGCGCCCACTGCTGGTCGGTCACGCGCTCCATGAGGAAACGGTCGTGCGTCACCAGGATCAGCGTGCCCGGCCAGCCGTCGAGCAGGTCCTCGACAATCGCCAGCATGTCGGTATCGAGGTCGTTGCCTGGCTCGTCCAGGATGAGCACGTTGGGCTCGTCCAGAATCGTCAGCAGCAGCGACAGGCGACGGCGCTGGCCGCCCGAAAGGTCGCCGATGCGGCTCCAGAGCTGCTGCGTCGTAAAGCCCAGGCGCTCGCAAAGCTTCTCGGGAGAGGTCTCCTTGCCGTCGATGACGTAATACTTCTTATAGTTGCTCAGCACCTCGCGGATCGTGTCGCCCATGTAGGGCTCGAGCTCCTCGAGCTGCTGCGACAGCACGCCAAAGCGCACCGTCTGGCCGATCTTCACGCGGCCGCGCAGGGGCGCAATCTTGCCCTGAATCACGTCGAGCAGCGTGGACTTGCCGGCGCCGTTCTCGCCCAAAAGACCATAGCGGTCGCCCGCACCAATGAGCCAGGTCACGTCGGAGAGCACCTGCTTGGGCGCGCCGCCGGCATCCGCATAGCCGGCGTCCACGTCGACCACGTCGATGACCTGCTTGCCCAGGCGGCTCACGGCGAGGCGCTTGAGCTCCAGCTCGTCGCGCACAGGCGGCACGTCGGCGATCAGCTCGCGAGCGGCATCCACGCGAAACTTGGGCTTGGTGGAACGGGCTTGGGCGCCACGGCTCAGCCACGCGAGCTCCTTGCGCGCCATGTTGCGACGACGCTCCTCGGTGACGGCGGCCATGCGGTCGCGCTCTACGCGCTGCAGGATGTATGCCGAGTAACCGCCCTCGAAGGGATCGACCTGGCCGTCGTGGACCTCCCACATGCTGGTGCAGACCTCGTCCAAGAACCAGCGGTCGTGCGTGACCACGAGCATGGCGCCCTGGCCGCGCTGCCAGCGGGCCTTTAAGTGACGCGCGAGCCAGTTGATGGTGCGCATGTCCAGGTGGTTGGTGGGCTCGTCGAGCATGAGCACGTCGTAGTCGCCGATCAGCAGGCGCGCAAGGTCCACGCGACGGCGCTGACCGCCCGAAAGCTCGCCCACCGTGCCCTCCCAGGGCACATCGCTAATGAGACCGGCGAGGATCTGGCGCGTACGCGGACTCGACGCCCACTCATACTCGGGCGTGTCGCCCACGACGGCATGATGCACGGTATCGGTGTCGACAAGTTGGTCCTTTTGGCCGAGCAGACCGATCGTGGTGCCGCGGCGATGCGTCACGCGGCCATCGTCGGGCTCCAGCGTGCCGGCGAGCACGCTCAGCAGCGTCGACTTGCCGTCGCCGTTTTTACCAACAATACCAATGCGGTCGCCCTCGCCCACGCCGAGCGTCACGCTATCGAAAATATGCTTGGTGGGAAACTCTAGGCTGATGGAATCGCATCCCAAAAGAATCGCCATATGCCCTGCTCCTTCGTAGAAATTCAACGTTGTCCATGATAGCAGCGAGCCCCACCCCAAACCACCACGAAGGTGCCTGTCCCCTTTGTGGTGGTCGCTTCGGTCGCAGAGCAAAAAGGCGGGCCATCTCCCGCAAGAGATGACCCGCCCCTCCAATCAGTCCCGTGGCGACCGTGGCCGCCACGGGCCTCAAGCATGTCCCGGACTAGGAGAACATGCCGGTGAGGTAATCATTCAGCCGCTTATCCTTGGGCCGTTGGAAAATCTCGTCGGTCTCGTCGTACTCGACCATATCGCCCATGTAGAAGAACGCCGTGCGGTTGGACACGCGCGACGCCCGTTCCATGTTGTGCGTCACGATGACGATGGCGCGCTCGGCCACAATCGACGACATAAGGTCCTCAATCGCCAGCGTCGAGATGGGGTCGAGCGCCGAGCAGGGCTCGTCAAACAGGATTACGTCGGGGTTGAGCGCCAGCGTGCGTGCAATGCACAGGCGCTGCTGCTGACCGCCTGAAAGCGCATAGGCGCTCTTGTCGAGCTTGTCCTTGACCTCGTCCCACAGCGCCGCGCCGCGCAGACTCTCCTCGACCATGCGGTCGAGCTCGTCACGGTCGGTGATGCCGTGGCGCTTAGGCGCAAACGTGATGTTGTCGCGAATGGACTTGCGGAACGGGTTGGGCTGCTGAAACACCATGCCAATGGAGCGACGCAGCTCATAGGTGTTCTCGGCCTTGGTGTTCACGTTGCGCCCGCGGTAGTTGATCTCGCCCTCCACGCGGCAGCCGCGAATCTCTCGATTCATCAGGTTGAGGCTGCGCAAGAAGGTCGACTTACCGCAGCCCGAAGGCCCGATGAGTGCCGTGATCTCGCCCTTGTGAAAGTCGAGCGACGTATCGTGCAGCGCATGGTGGTCGCCATAGTACACGTTGACGTCCTTGGTGGAGAGCACGACCTCGTCGCTCACGGCCTTGCCGCTCACGCGCACGCGCTTTTCGCTCTCCCCCACACTCGACAGAAAGTCCTGGGTCTCGGACGATGCCGCTTCGGTTGCGGGCATTGCATTCATCTCGCTCATTCGGCCGTCATCTTCCTTGCCAGTTGCTTGCCCACGATACGGGCAACTATGTTAAACAGCAGCACGCAGATCATCAGCAGTGCAGCGGTGCCCCAAACGATCTGCTGGGCCTCGGGGCTGCCCTCGCCGTAAATCTTGTAGATGTGCACGGCGAGCGACTCACCGGGGCGGAACACGTTCCAAGCGCAGGTGGGGCTCGACAGGTTAAAGCTCAAGAAGTTCAAACGCACCGGCGAGCTCATGCCCGAGGTAAAGAGCAGTGCCGCGGCCTCGCCAAACACGCGGCCGGCCGAAAGCACGATGCCGGTCACGATGGCAGGTATGGCCTCGGGGATCAGGATGTGCAGCGTGGCCTCCCAGCGGGTAAGGCCCATGGCCAGGCACGCATCACGCTGGGCCTGTGGCACGTCCTCGAGCGCCTGCTGAATCACGCGCACCAGGATGGGAATGTTAAACATGGTGAGTGCGACGGCGCCGGAGATGATGGAGTACTTCCAGCCCAGCTGCACCGAGAACACCAGAAAGCCGAACATGCCGACGACGATGGAAGGCAGCGAGGACAGCGTCTCGATGGCGGTGGAGGCGATGTCACGGATAGGGCCGTTCGGTGCGTACTCAACCAGGAAGACCGCTCCGCCCAGGCTGATGGGCACCGAGATGACCAGAGTGATCAGCAGCAGGTAGAACGAGTCGAACAGCTGGTAGAGCACGCCGCCCTGGGTACCGTTGGCGCGCGCGGGCTGCGTGAGAAATCCCGGCTGGAACAGCGTCGAGATGCCCTCGAACAGGATATAGGCCACCATGGAGACGACGATGAGCATGACGATGGCGGCGATCGCCGTCAGCACGCCCGTGGCGATGCGGTCCTGCTTTTTGACGCGCCCGAGCCTCGCCTCGTCGATATGGATGCGCGTGCTAGCCACGAGCCTTCGCCCCCTTGCGGCCGATGAGGTGGATAATCAGGATGAAGATGAGGCTCATGCCCATCAGCAGCAGGCCGAGCGCCCACAGAACATCGTCCTGGGCCGAGCCCTCAGCATAGACCGCCATGGACGTGGTGAGCGTGGTGGTGATGGTCGAAGCCGGCGACAGCAGCGACGTCGGCATGGCCTCGATACCGCCGATAACCATGCGCACGGCGAGCGTCTCGCCAAAGGCGCGGGTCATGCCAAGAATGACCGCGGTCATGAGCGACGGCATGGCGGACTTGAGCACCACGTGCCAGATGGTCTGCCAGCGGGTGTAGCCCAGCGCGAGCGAACCCTGGCGGTAGCTATCGGGCACGGCGCGCAGGCCATCGACCGAAAGCGTGGTCATCGTCGGCAGGATCATGACAGCCAGCACGACGGCACCGGGCAGGATACCCAGGCCCGTGCTCACATGGAAAACACTCTTCATAAGGCCGACGACCACGTGAAAACCGATCAGGCCAAAGACGACCGAGGGAATGCCGGTCAAAAGCTCAATAAGCGGCTGAAAGACCTTGGAGCCAAACTTAGGCTGGATCTCGACCGCAAAGATGGCAGAGCCGATGGCGATGGGCAATGCGATGAGCGTGGAGAGCACCATGACCGCAAACGAGGTGACGATCAGGGGCAGGGCGCCGGTATAGGGCAGGCCGTTTTCGGCTGTGTTGGCCAGGTCCCACTTGGTGCCGGTGAAGAACTCGACGACCGAGACGCCGTCCTTGAGAAAAGCCGAGAGGCCCTTTTGGGCGACCATAAAGATGAGCGCGGCAACGACAAGCGTCACGAGCGCTACGCACGCGCCCGTGACGCCCAGGCCCACGTTCTCAAGGTCGCGCTTTGGCAGCTGTTTTGCCATTGCAAACCTTTCCGGGGGCGATTACTTATTTAGCAGAGACCTTGCCGCTGGCGTCCTTGACGACCTTCATGGCAGAGACGGGAATAAAGCCCTGCTCCTCGACGAGCTTGCCCTGGACGTCGTCGGAAAGCATGAACTCCAGGAAGGCCTTGGTAGCCTCGTCGGCGTCCTTGGAGCAGTACATGTGCTCGGTCGCCCAGATCTTGAAGGAGTCGTCGGTGACATTCTTGCTCTTGGGCTCGACGCCCTCGACCTTGATGGCGTTGAACTTGGAGTCATCGAAGTGCGAGAAGTCCAGGTAGGAGATGGCGTTGTCGGTGCTGGCCATCTGAGTCTGGACATCGCCGGACTTGTCGAGCTCGGCGTCGCCCTTAAAGTCGACGGCCTCGTCGCCAAAGACGGCGGCCTCAAAGGTAGCGCGGGTACCGGAGCCGGCCTTGCGGTTGAGGACGACGATGGTGGCGTCGTCGCCGCCGACCTCCTTCCAGTTGGTGATCTGGCCGGAGAAGATGCCCTTGAGCTGCTCGAAGGACAGATCGTCGACCGTCACGTTCTTGGAGACGACGGGGCCCATGCCCACGACGGCGACCTCGTGGTCGACGAGGTTCTTGACCTGATCGGCCTCGAGCTTGGACTCGGCGAAGACGTCGGAGTTACCGATGGTGACGGTGCCGGCGGCAACAGCGGTAAGGCCCTTGCCCGAACCGTTGCCCGAACCGGAGATGGAGACGTCGGGGTTGGCATCCATGAACTTCTCGGCAGCAGCCTCGACGAGAGCCTGGAACGAGGAGGCACCGTCGTAGGTCACCTCACCGGAGACGGACTCGGCAGCAGCGGCGCTACCCTTGTCGGCAGCGTTGGAAGCGCCTGCGCCACCGCAACCAACGAGACCGAGGCCGACGATGCTGGCAAGACCACCAGCGAGGCCGAGGAACTGACGACGAGAATAAGCCTGATCGAGCATGATCTTCCTTTCATACATGCGACTCGCGGGCACCCCGCCCGCTTTGCTGTTTGGAAAGATACGGCCCCGACCGGGCAACGTCCGCGCCAACTGCGGTTTCTTACAGGCATCTGATAGACCCTTACCGCAAGCGCGGCTCGGCTTTACAAACGAATAACAATCCCCACCCAAGCATGGCGCGCCTTTTACACCAATAAAAACAAAGTTGCGGTGAAATAGTTCCTGTTTGGCCATCAAATGGCCCATTCTAGGAACTATTCCACCGCAACTTAAATTGGGAAACCGCGAAACCTTAAAGTTCGAGCTCGTTGAGGCGCAGGATTGCCACGATGTAAATCTTGAGTGCTTGCTTGAGCTGTTCCTCGTTGGCGCACTCGTTGGGGCCGTGCATCTGGCCGCCCCATGCGGGCAGCTCCAGGCCGGTCTCCTCGGGGCCAAACGAGACGGCGCGGGCAAAGTTGCGCGCATACGTGCCGCCGCCCATGGCAAAAGGTTCGGCATGCTTACCCGTAAACTCGTTATAGGTATCAATCAGCGCCTTCACGGCCGGATCGTCGGCAGAGACCGAGAACGGCACCTTTGCACGACCCACACGGTACGTCACGCCAAAGCGCCCCACGAGCGGTTCGAGTTGCTCGCAGATGGTATCGGCACTCGTGCTATCGGGGAAGCGCACGTCAATGACCTGCTCGATGTGGCCATCCGCCACACGGATGACGCCGGGATTGCAGGTGAGCGGGCCAAACGCGGGGCTCGCCGCATCGATACCCAGGCCGCGACCATAGGCGTCCGCATGCACAAAGGCCAGAAACTTGACAAACTCGTGCTCGGCAGGCGTCAGCAGGCGCTCGTCACGGGCACCAAACGCGTCCTCGGCCTCGCGCAGATACGCCACGATGAGGCCAACGGCATTGATCGTTCCCTCGGGCATCGAGGCGTGACCGCCAATACCGTGGGCAAAAATCTGCGCATGCCCGTTATCGAGCGTCGTGATCTCCAGGCGGTCGGCGTTCTCGACCGGTGCCGGCAGCTCATCGGCGGCAATCGCGAGTTCGCAGATAGACTGCGACGGAATGGCGTTGCTCGCCTCGGCACCGCTCCAGGACACAATACGGCCGCCGTCGATCTTGGGGCTCACAAACGTCGCCCCAAACTGGCCCTTCTCGGCATTGCAAACCGGGAACTCGGCATCGGGCGTAAACAGAAAGTCGGGGTCTGCGTGGTTCTCCAGATAATGGTGAACGTCGGACATGCCCACTTCCTCATCGCAGCCCAGCAGCGCGCGGAAGGTATAGCGCGGCACAATGCCGTGCTTGAGCAGGTAGGCGCCGGCGTAGAGCGACAACACCGCCGGACCCTTGTCATCGATCACGCCGCGGCCGAGCAGCCAGCCCTCGCGACGCTCCATCGCAAACGGGTCGGTGTTCCAACCAGGACCGGCGGGCACCACGTCCACATGGCAGATAGTCGCGAGCTGCTTATCGCCGCGGCCCGGGATATCGGCAATGCCTACATAGCCCTCGTCATCGCTCGTCTGGTAGCCGAGCTTTTGCGCAATGCCGAGTGCGCAATCGAGCGCATCACGGACCGGGCGGCCAAACGGCGCACCGGGCTCCGCATCGGCAGCAACGGCCACGGACGGATAGCTCACCAGCTGCTCGATATCGGCGACGACATCTTCCCAGACCTCGTCGACATACTCGGCAACGCTCTGCTCCACCTGATTCATGGACGACCTCCTTACCAATGAGGGGCGGGCACGCCCGCCCCTCACATCACGTCATTAGATAGCGAAAAGTTTAGCAAGCTCGGCCACCGAGTGCACCACCGCATCGGCACCCGCCGCCTCGTGCTCGCCCGGCGCCGCCGCGCCCGAATAGATGCCGATGCACGGCACGCCCATCGCGTGCGCGCCCTCGACGTCGTTAAAGCGGTCGCCAATCATCACGGCCTCGTCCGCGGTCGCACCCAGGGCCGCCAGGGCATCGCGGACCGAATCGGCCTTGGTCTCGCGCCCCTGCGGCGGATTCATGCCAATCACCGCCTCAAACTGAGAAAGCCCGAGCTCACGCACCATGTCGATGCACTTTGCCTCCATGCGCGACGTCGCCACGGCCATACGCTTACCCCGGGCGGCCAACCCATTCAGCAACTCGGGGACCCCGTCGAAAACGGGATACTCCTCCGGTCCCAGCTCATCAAAAAAAGCGCGGTACTCGTCGGCCACCACAAGCGACTTCTCGCGGGAAAAGCCGTAAAAGTCGTGAAAGCTCTTCCACAGGGGCGGCCCGATCATGCGACGCAGGTCACCCATCTGCGCCTCCGAAAACCCGCGCGCAGCCAGCGTCTTGCGCGTCGAGGTCATCACCGCCCGGCCCGTATCGGCCACCGTGCCATCGAAATCAAACAACACGACCGGCCGCCTGTATATCTCCAACGCCTCCATCGGCATTCCTCTTCCCCAGTTGACGATTTCCACACCGACACTTCAAACTGTTGACTATTCAACAATTGAACCTAGTAATGTGGAACGACTCTACTATACTTGTCGCACTTTGCTCTCAGAAGGCGGCGCGCAAGCGCCCCAACGAAAGGTGCAATTATGTCTTTTGCCATCATAACCGACTCCACGTCGGACATCTCCCCCGCCCGCGCCCAAGAGCTCGGCATTTACGTGATTCCGCTGCATGTGATTATCGAGGGCGAGGATCTGCTCGACCAGGTGCAGATTACCGCCCAGGAGTACGTCGCGCGCATGGCCGGCTCCGAGCAGCTGCCGCACACCTCGCAGCCGAGCGCCGGCGAATTCAAGGCGCTCTTTGATCGCGTGCTCGCCGACGGCCACGACAGCGCCATCTTTATCTCGCTGTGCAGCGAGTGGTCTGCCTGCTACGCCAACGCGTGCCAGGTTGCCGATACCCACGAGCTCGACGTGCGCTGCATCGACTCGCGCACCGGCTCGGGCGCCGAGGGCCTGCTGGTGGAGTACGCGCTGGCCATGCGCGAGGACGGCCACAGCCTGGACGAGACCGAGGCGCAGATCCGAGCGACGCTGCCCGACGCCCACCTGCTGCTGATTCCCCGCACGCTCGAGAACCTCGTTAAGAACGGCCGCGCGCCCAAACTCGCCGGCCAGCTCACGCAGATGCTCAACATTCGCCTGGCCGTTTCGCCGGAGTGGAAATCGGGCGAGATCAAGGCCATCAAGAAGGGTCGCGGTGCCAAGCGCATCGTCGCCAACACCATGGCCGATTGCCTCGCATTTTTGGCCGAGCACCCGGGCTCCAGCGTGCGCGTGCTCACGACCGGCGCCGCCGAGGAGCAGGAGCTCGTCAACCAAGCGCTCGCGGGCCAAGACTACGTAGACGCCGGCACCGGCCCCATCGGCTGCACCATCGCCACCCACGTAGGCGTCGACGCCATCGCCATCAGCTACTGCCCCCGCTACCAGCCCATCCACTAGGGGCACCTTTACCACTTGCGGTGGAATAGGGACTGTTTTTTGGCGTATGGCCACAAATCAATCCCTATTTCACCGCAACTTCTTTTGCTGAGCCATCCATATACAAGATATGCTGACGATCGGCGCATTCCCAGCTGTTTAGGGGAGCTTCGACTAGCCCCTAGCGGTACCCGGTGGGCAAAAAATGGCAAATATGAGTACTGTCATAAATTTAGTAACAGCAAAATTTCGCTGAAATTGCCCGCTCCCACCGATTTCAAGCTCCATAAAGCCCCGAATCGTCGTGTTTAGGGGGGGTGAATATACTAAAACTCAGTCAATTGGTCTTAGATGCTTCTCAAATGATATGAGACTAACCGGGCAACAGTACTCATATTTGCCATTTTTTGCCCACCGGGTCTGAATGAGGTCCGCTCTTTACGCCTCCGGCTACCCATATGACCGCAAACCCTGATTATCAAGGGCCGTCGCGCGCCTTGGCATCGACCGAAAGCCGCTCGCAGAATAATCCCTTGCCATTAGCAAACTTGAATCGAAATTACATATCCCAAAAAGCCGTAATGCCGTACCCTCGTCTCAACAACTCCAATACAAGGACGGCATTCAAATGGGCAACGCCATGCATCAATACGCCCTCTTTGGGACCGCACAATTTAAATACGATCAGACGATCACACATATATCGGACCAACACCGACAAATCGTCATTTGCAACAACGGTTCAGACGTACGCTACGCAACGCTAGAAGAGTGGGAAGAAGCTGGCGCTTTGTTCGATGAACGAGCACAAATCGAGGGCATCGTCACCAGCGCGAGCCCAGCACGCGATAAACTCGAGCTCTTTCGCAGTCTCTTTACCGGGCGCAAAGATGTTTACGCTCATGGATATCGCAGAAAGGACGGGGGCATTGGCTATACGCCTGCTTGTGCTAATGAGTGGGAGCCAGGAATTTGCCCCAAAGCAGCCCATCAAAGAGTTAAATGTGTAGAATGCAGCAATCGCGTCTTCCCGGAATTAAGCGATGCCGCAATCATTGCTCACTTTAAAGGCAACGATGACCGGTTCCGCGATGTCCTCGGGCAATATGTTCTCGATAGGAACTGCAACACGAAAGTTCTCGTCATCGATTTTGACAAAGCGGACTGGAAAGAGGCAACAAATGCCGTACGGCTTGTTGCAATACGACGGGGCATTAACGCCGCCGTTGAGCGCTCAAGGTCCGGCAACGGCGCCCACATCTGGTTTTTCTTCCTCGAGCCAATCAGCGCAAAGGCTGCCCGAGAGTTTGGAAGTTGCCTCATAACCGAAGCTGCGGCGCATAATAAGACAATCACGTTCGAGGCCTTTGATCGAATGCTACCCGCTCAGGCCACTATTCCCGATGGAGGCTTCGGAAACCTCATCGCACTCCCCTTTCAAGGCAAGGCGCAACGTGAAGGAAACAGTGTATTTGTAGACGAACAATTCAAGCCCTTTCCCGACCAATGGCTCTATCTATCACAAGTCCAGCTGATTCCGCGCTCGACGGTGCAAGATCTGATTGAGGCCCCTGGAAACAACCCACACGGACCAGCAACAACTACGGTGGCAAACAAGGGCAAACGGTATGCCCAAAGACCACGAAAGCGACTACCACTCACATCGCGGGACTTTCCCTCATCGCTGCCCGTTATTCAAGCCGATATGCTGTACATCCCCGAGAAGTCCCTGAGTCCAGCAGCTCAAATGGAAATCCGCGGACTTGCGACATTTGCCAATCCGGCATTCTATCGCGCGCAGTCCATGCATCAATCAGTATTCGGCAAACCGCGACTCATAGACCTTAGCGAACTGAGAGATGGTCATGTTGCAATTCCCCGGGGCTGCAAAACTCAACTTGAGCGGCTAGTTCAAGAGACCGGCGTTACCGCCCACTATTCAGACGAGCGCAAATCGGGCAATCCGATTGTTATGGCATTTAAAGGAGTCCTTCGCTCTGAGCAGCAAATCGCCGCTGATCAGATGCTCATATACGAAGACGGAATCATGTCCGCGCCGACAGGCTTCGGTAAAACAGTCGTCGGAGCTTATCTTATTGCATCCATTGGTCTTCCAACGCTCGTCATCGTTCCCAAAACCGCACTCATAACCCAATGGAAATCCCAGCTCGAGCGATTTATCGACATTACGGACAACAGGGAGCCCGTCCGAACCCCAAAAGGACGAATCAGCAAAAGGCAGCCTCCGGTCATCGGACAAATAGGAGGAGGCAAAATGGCCGTAAGCGGCCTCGTCGACATCGCTTCGTTCCAGTCGTTATCTGGCAAAGACCGTCAAACCGGAGAGCCGATAGTTAAGGGCCTTGTTCGTAATTACGGCCTCATTATCTGCGACGAATGCCACCATGCCGCCGCACCACAGCTCGAGCTTATTCTCAAGTCCGCCCCGGCCAAATACGTATACGGCCTTTCTGCGACGCCCGAACGATCCGACGGCCTTACGCGGGCGCTCTCCATGCTCTGCGGCCCGCTCCGTTATGTTATCGATCCAAAAGCGCAAGCGATTCAGCAGGGCATCCAGCGCATCGTACGGCCTCGTTTTACTGGAATTCGACTACCCGCCTACGAGCCAGGTGCAAGCTTCAATCAGATTCTCGACCTGCTGTGCACGCATGCAGCTAGAAACGAATTGATTGTCAACGACGCTATTGAAGCTGCGTCAAACGGCCGGCATCCGCTCGTGCTGACTAAAAGGAAAAAGCATGCCGAGGAGCTGTTCGGGATGCTCAAAAACCAAGGACACGAACCCGTTCTCCTGACCGGGGAAATCGACGCCAAAGAAAGAAAAACGATACTGAGCAGTCTTCCCCGCTTCGAGCATGAACATCGAATCATCGTCGCCACCGAAAGCCTTTTGGGCGAGGGCTTCGATCTGTCCTACCTTGACACTCTACTCATTGCCACGCCGATATCGTGGGACGGCAGCATCACGCAGCAGGCAGGCAGGCTCCATAGAAGCCACGAGGGCAAGCGACGGGTTGAGATATTCGACTACGTTGATTTATCTATACCCATGCTCGCCCGCATGTACCAGAAGAGACTCAAGACCTACGCCAAGCTCGGGTACGAAGTCTACGTGACCGGAGGCAGCGAGCAGTCCGATCAAAACATTCTCATAGAACCGGCTAATGCCGTAGAGACTCTGGTTGAAGACATCGTTGGCGCCGCTAAGAGCATCTTCATTGCCGCGCCCTACGCATCCGCCGCCTGCCTCGCAAAGCTCGGCGATGCAATCAAAGGTGCCACTGCCCGAGGGATTGCTCTTGAGTTTTTCATTGCCTCGACTCCGCGCGAAGATGCAAGCGAGACTTTGGCAAAAATGAACGTCGAGCATGCCATTAGAGCAGAAGGACGTTTGTGTGCAGCGATAATTGACGAAGAAACTATCTGGTACGGAACGATCCCGCTACTAGCTTTCCCCAAGAAAGAAGACTGCAGCATCAGGTTCAAAAACAGCGAGATCGCAGCGGAGCTCTTAGACGAAATCAACCACAAGGGAAAGCCAGATGCCACGTCAACAGGCAGGACATCCCCACCACTTGCGGTGGAATAGGGACTGTTTTTGGCTTATCAGCCGCAAATCAATCCCTATTCCACCGCAACTTAGAAATCGGCAATCAGCCCTGCGGGCCCCGGAACAGTTCCTCATGCGAGCCCATTCTGACCAGTCGGATCACAGGATTAGTCTTATGCGGCAAGTACAGAACGGCCACATCGACCAACCCATCGGATAGATGGAAATCGATGTGGCCGTTGTAATTGCCGCCCGGGTTTGAAAGCTCATGGGCGCCATATTCCGCGGGAAGCGAGCCACGAGCTGCAAGCTCTGCGATCGCCGCCTTAAACTCGGTTTTTAGCTGCGGATGAATGCGCATCGTCCGTTTGTAATCCGCCTTAAACTGAGCCTCGACTTTAATCTCAAACATCGCTAGTCCTCATCGAGGAACGATATAAGCTCATCAACGTTATTGAATGACGGGCTGTCGTCTGGCAGAATCCCCAACTCATGAGCCTCGGCAATCACCATGGCGCGCCTCGTCGCCTCGTTGGGAACTTCGGGCCGACCCACAATCTCAAACGGAATCTTTCGCTGATTTACCAGCTGCCGAACAGCAAGGTTGAGATACGAATTGAGACTCAGGCCAACTGTATCCAAGAACTCAGTCGCCTGTTCCTTGAGCCCCTCTTCGATGCGAACCGTCGTAGGCTTAACCGTTGCAGTAGACATACGCGACCTCCTCGCTCTCGTCTTTTGCATCAGTATACCCAGTTTAGAAGGCAGACTGATGTTAAATAGCATCAGTCTGCCTTCTCATCACTACAACGACAGGCACGCTCGCCCTACATCAGCCCGCTCAGGGCGATGTCGACGGCCTCGTTGAGGTCGTCGGTAATATGCACCAGCTCCGGATCGAGCGGGCTGATCATACCGGCGTCCATCACCGGACCGTTAAGCCAGTCGAATAGGCCCTGCCAGTACTCGGTGCCCACCAGCACGAGCGGCATGCGCTTGACCTTGTGTGTCTGCACCAGCGTGAGCACCTCGAACATTTCGTCGAGCGTACCAAAACCTCCGGGAAACACGATGGCGCCCGAGCTGTATTTGACGAACATGGTCTTGCGCACAAAGAAGTAACGGAAGTCCATGCCGAGGTTCACGTATTTGTTGAGCCCGTGTTCGTGCGGAAGCTCGATACCCAAGCCGACCGACTTGCCGTTCACGCTCGCCGCTCCCCTGTTGGCCGCCTCCATGACGCCGGGGCCACCGCCGGTGATAACCGCCACGCCGCGCTGGGCGATTTTGCGGCCAACGGCGCGCGCCGCCTTGTAGAGCGGATCTGTCTTGGGCGTGCGGGCACTGCCGAAGATGGTCACCGCAGGACCAAGCTCGGTAAGCGCGCCAAAGCCATCGACAAACTCTGCCTGAATGCGCAGCACGCGCCAGGGGTCGGTGTGCAACCAGTCGGTCGAGTCCTCGGGCGCCAGCAGGTTGGCGTAGGTGTTGTCCTTAGGAATCATGGGGCCGCGCATGACCACGGGGCCGCGCCGGTACGTCTCGTCGTAGGCGGGCTCGCCCTCCACGTTCTCATTCTTAATCATGGGATACTCCTATCGAAAATAGAAACGGGCGGGGTCGACGCCATGCGTCAAACACCCGCCCGAACATCAACTATTCGGTATGGTACCCACGATGCATCAAGTGCTTGCAAGCTATCGGTCATCGGTCTCGCAGACGGTGTTAGCGAACGTGATGACCGGCCAGCGCACGCCCCTTGCCGTTGCTAGCGCTCTGCAAGCGCCCGCGCCGCTCTTAGTAGTCCACCGCCGCAGGACTGTTCATCCAGTCGCTCACAAACGCGCCGTAGCGGCCCTCGATAATGGCCTGACGGGCACGCTGCATAAGGTTGAGCAGGTAGTAGATGTTGTGCATCGACAGCAGAATACCGCCGAGCATCTCCTTCTGCGTGACCATGTGACGGATGAGCGCACGGCTGTAGCCGCCCGTGCACACCGGGCAGGTGCAGGTGGGGTCGATAGGGCCGTCGTCGTGCGCAAAGCGCGCGTTGCGGAAGTTAAGGCGACCTTCACTGGAGAACGCCGTACCCATGCGGCCGGTGCGCGTCGGCAGCACGCAGTCGAACATGTCGATGCCCACGCCAACGCCGCGCACGAGCGTGGTAGGGTTGCCGACGCCCATGAGGTAGCGCGGCTTGTGCTTAGGCATGTACTCGGAAACCAGCGGTGCCAGCGTCTCGAACATGGTCTCGTGGTCTTCGCCCACCGAATAGCCGCCGATGCCGTAACCCGGGAAGTCGCCGCACTCCTCCAGATGGCGCAGCGAGCGCAGGCGCAGGTCCAGGTGCATGCCGCCTTGGACGATGCCAAAGAGCGCCTGGTCATCGCGGGTATGCGCCTTATAGCAGCGCTCGGCCCACATACTCGACAGCTCAACGGCGCGCTCGACGTAGGCGCGCGTGGCGGGATAGCCCGGGCACTGGTCGAGCTGCATGCAGATATCGGAGCCGAGCTTCATGGCGATTTCCATGTTGTCCTCGGGCGTCCAGAACACGTGGCGGCCGTCGTAGTCGTTGACGATAAAGCGCACGCCCTCGTCGGTGAGCTTGACGGCGTCGTTGTGGCTGAACACCTGGAAGCCGCCCGAATCGGTAAGAATGGGGCCGTGCCAGTTCATAAACTTGTGCAGGCCGCCCAGCTCGGCAATGGTGTCCTCGCCGGGACGCATGGACAGGTGATAGGTGTTGGCAAGCACGATCTGGGCGCCGAGCTGTTTGACGGTCTCGGTAGGAATACCCTTGACGTTTGCCTTGGTGCCCACGGGCATAAAGATCGGCGTCTCGATATCGCCGTGCGGGGTGTGCAGTACGCCGGCACGCGCGTGCGTCGTCGGGTCCTCGGCGATCAGGTCGAATTTAAAGAGGCTCTGGTCCATAAACTGGAACTCCTTGGTTGCGGTTCATACGCAAACCATTATACGGGCAACCCGCAAG
>CABQKL010000032.1 GCA_902464645.1 uncultured Collinsella sp. | reverse complement strand
GTGCACGCCGTACGGCGTGCACAGACTGTTCAAAGATATTTTGGCCAGCAGCGCCTGAGGGGCGATGTGGCATTGCAATATGGGGGGCGAACCGACGTTACCTATAACCCCGCACAATTGCCATGTCGTCCCTTTTTATTGACGGGGAGGATGTCGTCCATGCGGGAAGTCCCAGTTGAATTGCGTGCCATATCCAAGAGATATGGCGGGTTTGAAGCGGTTAAATCAGTCTCGTTCTCTTTAATGGAAGGCGAGCTGTGTGCACTCATTGGGGAGAATGGTGCCGGCAAGAGCACGTTAATTCGATTGATCACGGGGCTTTCGGAGCCATCGTCAGGAACGATCTCGATGTTTGGGCAAACCGGGAGACGTGAAATACGGAGCTGCAGGGAAAGGCTGGGTTATATGCCCGACCTCAATGCTTCGTATCCTAATCTGACCGCGCGAGACAACTTGGTCGTTCGCTGTATTGAGTGGGGGCTTCCCACCGATCGTTCCATCGACGGTGTGTTATCAACCGTCGGTTTGGGGGAGGCCGGCGGGAAGAAAGTGAAGAACTTCTCAATGGGAATGAGGAGGCGTCTCGATCTGGCCATAGCGTTGCTGGGCGATCCGGAGCTGTTGATCCTGGACGAGCCGACAAACGGCCTGGATCCGATGGGGATAGTCGAAGTAAGAAAAATCCTTACGCATCTTAATAAAGATCAAGGTAAAACGATTCTCGTATCCAGCCACAATCTTGAGGAGATGCACAAGCTGGCAACTGATTACCTCTTCATAAGTCATGGTCGCCTCATTCGAAGGATGACCGCACCTCAGCTGGAAAAGTCATGCCGCGGTGGTTTCGTGTTGCATGTGGACGATCTGGAGCGAACGAGATCGGTTCTCGGAGATGAGACCTCACATTCTTTTCTGCCGGACGGCAGCGTCCTTATGCGCTATGAGGAGAAAAAGGAAGGGCGGGGCATTGCAATCGAAGCGCTCTCGACCGCAGGTGTGAGGGTTGCGGAGGCGTATTCTCATAGGAAGAGCCTTGAGGAGTTTTATTCGGAGCTCATCGGTCGAGAGAGCGAGCTGTGATGAAACGCGAGTTCATCTCAGCTTTTCGGAGCGAGGTATGGTTGCTCGCCAGGCACCCGGCGACCGCTCTGATGATTGCGCTTGCGGCTGTGCTGTATGTGGTTGCGGCTGCGACTTCGTCTGAGGTGCTGATCATGGTCGCCGGTGATGACCCGTATACGCTTGGAGGGGCTATAGGTTTTATTGGAAACCTAGTGGATGCAGGGGACGTTTTGGGCTCTGTTGCCCGGACGTCTTTTGCGTCTACAGTGGTCTGGATTCCGGTGACGATTCTCTACGCGGTTTACGCCACGTCGAGAGACTTTGAATCCGTGGCTTACGCCGTATCGAGATCGCGAGGGGTGTCGCAGGCGGCGATTGTGATCACGAAGCTGTTGGTGAACTGCACTCTGGTCGGTGCCGTGTATCTTCTTTCTACGACTGCGCTGTATTTAACCAAGATGGCCCAATGGGACGTTGGGGCCTCGTGCTCAGGGTTTGCCCAATTTGTATCGATTGCGCTGATGATCGCGCTGCTGCTCATTTCGATGTACGCCGCTACCTTCGCCCTGTATTTGCTCACGAGGAGTGTGGTGGCGAGCAGCGTCGTTGCAATAGCGGTTTCGATATTTGTGATGGTGTGGTTCCCAAGTACATACGGAAGCGGTCAGCCCAGCTTGCTGCTCATGCTCTCGCCCGTGTATTACCTGATGAACCTGTGTTCCCTGAGTATGCAGAATGTTGGTGTAATTCAGGTTTTGCTGTATGCGGGCGGCACTGTGCTTGTGTCGGTTGGAGTTGCGCTCGTCTCGCTATTTGTAAGGACGGCGGTTCGATGAATCTTGGGATGTCGGTCAGGGCGGAACTGTTCCGCGCAAGGAGAATGAAACTCGCCGTGATAATAGCGCTGATGTATTTGGGCATCGCGGGGATTTATGTGTTTGCCGGGTCCGGCGCATGGGTCTCCGCAGGGGGAGAGGGCCAGTTCTTTGGCTTTTCCGCCGATCCGGGCTATCTTTTCTCGATAGGGGTTGGGCCAACGGGTATCTCTTCCTGGCTAAGTGTCGTCTCCATGGCGCATACGGTGTTCTTCCCAATCGTCTCTGTTGTTGTGGCGGGGACGCTATTCGGTGATGCGACGAGCGTGTCGGCAAGGGGAGTTTCGATTGCTCGGGGCTTCCGCAGCTGGCAGCTGTTTGCGGCAAAGACATTGGCTTGCGAAGTGTATACGCTGTGCCCCTACATCGTGTTTACTCTCGGTGTCGCTGCGGTCTTTGCCGTGTGCTCCGGAAGCGGTCTAGACAGCCTTACGGTTGGTAATGTGACCTCGGCACTCCTGTCGAATATCGTTATAGACGCCGCTTATACGCTGATGGTTGCGGTTGCATATGAGGTGTTCAGGATCAGATCTCTTGTGTCGGGAGCCTTGCTGGTCGCAACGTTCGCGGGCCTTGTTATCGCGATGAGTTTCCCAACCGTTTTACCCCCGGTTCACATGGCTTATTGGATGAGGGCGTGCGGGGCTGCCGGCGGGACGGTCCTGATGGCTGCATGCGGCCATGCGGTCATCGTGTCGCTCGCATGTCTATTGCTGCTTTCGTGCAGTTTTTATCGAAGAAGGTAGTGCGCTGGCGTATGCGCAGCGTCTGAGGGTCGATATGGATTTGATTGGAAATGGAGATGGTGCGAAGTGAAACTGTCGCAATTTAATGTGGTGCATGAACATAACGGAAGTCTTCTTATCATGAATGCGCGAACCGGCGGCATCCTGTCGTTAAATCCGGAATAAGCGCAGAAATTCAAAAGGATTCAAGAAGGGGACGTTCGGGATGCCGATGATCTTGTCGCGGAGCTGATAAGGGGAGGCATCCTAGTCAATGAGGAGAGGGACGAGCTTGGGGAGATCAGGTTGCAAAGTCGCGCCGCGCGCTTTGCGAATACTGCTCTGTCCCTTACCATTGCGCCAACGATGGCTTGCAACTTTTGCTGTCCCTACTGCTATGAAAAGGGACAGGCGTACACGACGATGGGCGAGGAGGTTTTGACACAGCTCTCCAAGTTCGTGAAAGATTACTATCCTGGTATCGCAAGTCTCTCAGTTGGATGGTACGGCGGCGAGCCTCTGCTCGGAATGAAGATGATCGAACGGATTACGTCGGATCTGAAAGATGTCGTGGGGCCAACGTGTGAATATTCCGCATCGATAGTGACAAATGGCTATCTGCTGACGCCTGATGTTGCAAGGAGGCTCGCGGCATGTGGTGTGACGAGCGCGCAAGTGACTATAGATGGATCGAAGTCGGATCACGATTCGAGAAGGATTCTTCACGACGGAAGCCCTACATACGAACGTATTCTCAAGAACGTCAAAGAGTGTGCCGACATCATCGATATTTCGATAAGGAGCAACGTCGACAAGACCAACATCGAGGCCGCTCAAGAGCTATTGGATTATCTCGAGCTAAATGGCCTGATGAATAAGGTTCACTTCTATTTAGCCCCTGTTGACGATATCAATCAGGTATGTGCGAACGACAGCCACTGCTTTACTGTAAAAGAGTTCTCGTATGAGGAGACTGAGTTTTATAAAAGGGCAATTGCGCGGGGCTTCAAAGTTCAACCTTTTGGTGGGACGAATTTCGGGATATGTTGCGCCGTTGGAATCAACTCGTACGTGGTTGATCCCGTCGGAGATTTGTATAAGTGCTGGGATGACATTGGAATGAAGGAGCGGAGGGTCGGAACTATTTTCGAGCCGCCAATGTTGAGCAAGAACATGATTAACTGGATGGCATATGAGCCGGATGACCCGGAATGCCAAGAGTGCTTTGCTTTTCCCATGTGCATGGGAGGGTGCCCCAACCACGCCTTAAACGGTGAGGGGAAACGTTGCGTTTCCTTCCGGTATGATGCCGAGCAAAAAATGCTGCTCTCCCAGATGATGAATACGGCAAAACGGGGTGCGGGGCAAAATGAGGCTGATGCTTAATCTCTGTAGAAAATATATACTGGGCGGTCGATTCTACGCCTATCTTGTCGTAACAGTTTTGGTCGGGCTGCTTGCGCTTGCGGGTCCCTTTCTTACCGGCATAGTGGTAAACCGATTGGCGATGCCGGCCAGCGCCGATCTTGCCGCCGTTCTCGTTTGTTGCCTTATTTTGGTTGCGGTCCAAGCGGTTCGAGCGGGACTAGTGTATTGCTCAGAGATGCTGTACATCAACCTTCAGTCGCATGCGGGGTTCGGCTTAAATGCGGATACGCTTGAGCACGTGAAGCACCTTCCCCAGGCATTCTTCGAGGGCTTCAACGCGTCGTATTATAACCAGCAAATCAATCACGACGCTAATGACCTTGTCATCTTCGTAATCAACTCGGTTGTGGGGGTTTCAAGCAACGTTATCACCCTTTTGTCCGCCCTGTTTGTTCTCGGTAGCCTGAATATCAAGTTGAGTGTGGTCTGCCTTGTTCTTGCGGCAGCGAGTGCCGCTTTTTATGCGGTTTCACGCGCAAGGCTGTTTGAGAGAAGTTTTGACGTACAAGAGCAGAGCGCGAGGTTTTTTTCCTGTCTACAAGATCAGTTGGAGAAAGTTGATTTCATCCGCAAACATGCTTTGTTCGATAGGTCCCGCGCTGTACTGGTCGAAGCTTTTAATGGGCTCTATCCAACGATGAGAGCAAATCAGGAAGTAGGGTCTAGATTTACCTTTGGCAACGCGTTGGTCGCTTCCGCCGCTCAAGGATGTCTTCTTGCTGTGGGCGCGGTTGAAGTGATGGGCGGGAGACTGTTGCCTGGTTTTCTCGTGACTGCTGTTGGATATTATTCGAACTTAAGCTCAGCGGTACAGTATTTGTTGGGCTGGGGAAGGGATTACCAGACTAATCGCGTATGCTATGAGCGGCTGAAAAGAATTTGGGATGTCCCGGTGGAAGCGAATGGCAAATTGGCGCTTGGTCCGATTGAGGAAATCCGTCTAGAGAACATCAAGCTACGTTATCCAGGGGCGGAAAGGGTCGCGTTAAGCATTGAGGGGCTCGCGTTTTCCAGGGGTCGGCTATATGGAATCTCGGGGCCGAATGGTTCGGGGAAGAGCTCGCTGCTGTCAGTGATATTGGGGCTATATCCAGATGACACAGAAGGGGCCGTTCGCTACAACGGGGTGTCACAGCGTTGCATCGATCGATATGCATTGCGGCGGTGTCGAGTCAGCATTACGGAGCAAGAACCCCCTATCGTTGAGGGGACGATTCTCGATAATCTTACGCTGCTTTCTGATGATTACGAGATGGATAAGCTGAATCGGATGCTTGTCATATTGGGGCTAGACGAAATGGTTGCTTCTGTGGAGAACGGGGCAACGGCGATGCTTGACGGCGGGAAAGGAGGGGTGTCCGGCGGCGAGAAGCAAAAGATTGCAATTGTGAGACAGCTGTTGAAATCGCCGGACGTTATGCTTTTTGATGAACCGACCTCAGCACTTGATGCGAAGAGTCGAGGCGCGCTGATCAAATTGCTTCATGAAATTAAGAGAGACCATATTGTAATCGTTGTCACTCATGACGAGGAGATGCTTGCCGCCTGTGACGAGGTCATTTCGACGGCTGGATGATTATCGGATTGTGGCGTTGAAGACCAAGAAACTTGAAATGGCGTGGATTATGGGTAGGTCTACGGGTGCGCCGTCGGTGTCCTGAGACTCAGCCGCTCGGCAAGAAGGTTTTATAGCGTGTTTGCCCAGGGGGGGGTCCCTTTGTCCGGTAGTGACAAGGGGACCTTTCTTTTGCTCCCCTCTTGCGGCGGAGGGGGACACCATGCGCCTATGCAGGACGAACTGCGCGTTCTTGTCGAATGATGGGCTATGTGTAGAGATGATGATCTCGGGTAGAGGCCGTGTCGCACTCGGCTGCGACGAACCAGGCATTCAATCTTCATCCGGGAGGGCCTTGGCAAGACGAGCAGGGCGAAGACCTTGGCGACGTTCGAGGGCCGTGTGACGCCCGGCTCCACGCTCATCCACGACATGGAGGGCGCGCACATGACGCTTGTCAACAAGCTGTCACTGAAGAGCCAGCGCTACAACGCGAAGCTGCTCAAGTGCGTTCCCGACGGCCAGAACCCGCTGGGGCTCGTGAACCGGATGCGCTACTTCATGCAGAGCTTCCTGAGGGTTCACCCCGGCTCCAACCGGGACGACATGCAGGGCTGTGGCTATGAGTCCGCCCGAGGACAAGCTTGAGAAGGTCGCGATGGTGCTCGATCGGGCAATGCGATACCCGAAAACGCTCAGGTTCAGGCAGTTCTATGCAAGAAGGCCCAGCTCAGATGAGTTCGACGAGTAATATTTATCAACACAGTGCAAGGGGGATTTTATTTGTATTTCATCCGTGTTGAGCTTCACACGGTGCGCGACTCATCGCAAACTGGCGGTCGCAGCGGAAAGAAAACCGACTGTAGACGAACGATCGAAATCGGGAGCAGATAGCCACCGGATGCTTTTCGGTCTCCTACGCGTCGACCTCCGCGATTTCTTCTGCGTCTCGCCAAGTTGAAAGGAGCGATGTCGAAAACTCCTTTTCGGTTAGCGTCAAGACATCCTTCACGCAAAACCCTTTCAATTTGTCAGGAAGCCCAAAGCGTGCTTTTCTCCTAATCGAACTGGCAACTCGCTTCAACGCGGTCTTGTTCTTGTCCTCGTTGTATACCAAAACAAAGACGCAGTGCTCGCGAAACCATCTCGTCCTCTTTCCCCACAGGTCCGAGCAGATCAAAACGCTGTCCTTGCACTTCTCGATGAGGGCGTCCCTTTGGCCAAGATTGATACCAAGCTCTTCGTCATCCTTGGGATTGAGCCTCTTCCCCAGCGTCTCCTTCAGACTGCCGTTCTTAAATTCGACTAGATATAACGTTTCCCGGTCGCAATACAGCGCATCGGCGGAGCGCGGGAGTTGCATCCACCTATTGACCTTTTTGCAGTAGCATTCTTTAACAGAGTCAAAATTGACAACAGGGAAATCGTCATCCACAAGAGAGACGCTCCCGTCTCTGGATGTTTTGGAGATGGTCGACGTGCAGTCCCTTAGGATACAGGTCCTGCAACGGGAGCAACCATCGCTGCCATCTGGCACCGCGGGAGAGTTCGGATGAGGGCAGGAGGCGCACAGGTCGCTACTCAAGGCCGTACTCCTCCCTCTCAAGCGTATCAAAAGGAGCCGCCAGCTTCTCGTAGGCGACCTCAGTCGAGCCGGTTATATCGGCAAAGCGAGAGCGTCCATCAGTGCAGGTCTCCGCAAGATAATATGAGCACAATCCATCAACAGCGTGCTTCTTAGAATACACTTCGATCGCATTCAGGAAATATGGACTATGGGTGCTCATTAAGACGTGCATCCCGAGCTCTTTCTGGAGCAGCACGATTATCTCGGCGAAGGCCAGCTGCCATGCAGGATGAAGATGAATCTCGGGTTCATCGAGGATAATAGTCCCTCCGGCATCTAGCGCGCCGGACTTCAAGAGCACCTTCATGATGGCGAACGTCTTCAAGCCAGCAGAAAGGTTCCCAGGCTCCAACCCCCGAGCGAAGCCCTCTTCGAGATACGTAAGGTGACCGCGACTTTCGCTCCTCTCGAAATGCCCCGGACATAAGGAGGAAACCTTGTCCATGAGAACCTTCAGGTGTCGCTCCTTCGCGATCTCTTCGAACAGCGAGGACTCGCTGTCATCGTTACGGATGGTCGCCTGAATCAAATCTTGCCGCAGCTCCTCCTGGTGTCCAAGGAGGGGCTTGAACCGAAAAGCGGGGCCGTAGGGTCCTCCGAGAGAATCGATCAGGAACGGGTCGTCCAGATAATGCGCCCTGAATCGCAAAACCCTCCTATCGTGCACCTCCGCCACCTCGTCACTTGCAACCGAGAAAACCGTAGATGCGTCCTTTATCTGGAGTTCGACCTTCCCGGGCTCTTCGCCGAAAACCGAATTGATCTGGCCGTTGAACTCGCTTCGGAACCTGTTTGTCGCAATCGCACGAAATACCTCATCATCGGAGATATCCATGATCTCGATAATCTGATCGGCAACTCCTGCTACGCCATTCGTGAAATCGGATTCGATCTCACGGGAGATCTCCTCCCCGTAATACTCCTTTATCTCATCAATAAGCTCGTCCCTCGTGCACTCGCCCGAAAAAACCCTGTCGATGAAACTATTCATTCTTCCAGCAGTTCGCCTGTGGCGAGACGTGGAGTCGAGAGGGCTTCCCACATATGCCTTCCTGATGGCGCGCTCAACACTATTGCGCCTCATGCGGTCGATTTTGTTCTCCGAATCGGACATGCTGTTGAAGGCCGCATAAAGCGCTTTTCCAACCGTGCTTTTCCCCGTCCCGTTCTCCCCGGCGATCACGGCAATACCATTAATCTCGATATCGGCCTCAGCGACCCTGCCGATGTTTTTCATCTTGATTTTCAATGCATATCACCAGCTCTAAACTCGCGAGACTCAATAGCTCGATTATCGCACAGAGAGATCGACTTCTCGAGGACTCCCTAAATGGAACGCGCGGTGAGGACATGGCTCGCCGCCGTCCGCTTCGCGTTCGCGCGGGGGAAGGTGACGACCAGGGACCTCTCCGGGCTCATCGAGAGGAGCGCCAGATTCTCCTCGTCCATTTGAACTGTATCGTATTCAAGGACACTTGACTTAGAGGAATGGCGTTGAGCGGCGATAATCGTTTCAGCGCCAAAAAGAAAGGAGTGTCAGTCATGGCAGACGGGCCCTCCTACACAGCGGGGTACCGCGCCGAGGCCGCAGACTTCGCCGCCGCGTCGGGGAAGCCCATCGCCCAAGTGGCAGCCGACCTCGGCATCAACGAGAAGACCCTGGGAAGATGGGTGACGGTCAGGAAGAAGGAGCTGACCAACCACCCGGTCGCGGCGGCCGCAAGTGCATGCGCGAGCTCGAGCCCGAGAACGAGCTCCTAAAAGGCCCCGACCTCACATTGGAGGCCGGGGCCCGTAGATTTTGGAATATGCCCAGAAATCTACCGCGGTTGAGTGCTACTCGGCGTCGGCGAAGCCGTTGGGGTTGTGGCTCTGCCAGTTCCAGCTGTCGCGGCACATATCCGCGATGTCGTACTGAGCCTTCCAGCCCATCATGCGCTCGGCCTTGGAGGCATCGCACCAGTTGGCGGCGATATCGCCGGCGCGGCGCTCGCGGATCACGTAGGGCAGCTCCTTGCCACAAGCCTTGGAGAAGGCGGCGACGACCTCGAGTACCGAGGTACCGGTGCCGGTGCCCAGGTTAAAGATCTCGACGCCGGTCTTGCCGTTCATCCAGTTAAGGGCGGCAACGTGACCAGAGGCCAGATCGCACACGTGGATGTAGTCGCGCACACCGGTGCCGTCGGGTGTGGGGTAGTCGTTGCCAAAGACCTGAACGGCCTCGAGCTTGCCCACGGCAACCTGCGCAACATAGGGCACCAGGTTGTTGGGGATGCCCTTGGGGTCCTCGCCGATCAGGCCCGACGGATGGGCGCCGATGGGGTTGAAGTAGCGGAGTAGCACAACGTCCCACTCGGGGTCGGCGGTGTGAACGTCCATAAGGATCTGCTCGATCATCCACTTGGTCCAGCCATAGGGGTTGGTTGCGGGCTTCTTGGGGTCTTCCTCGGTGACAGGCGGGTTGTCCGGGTCGCCGTAGACGGTCGAGGAGCTCGAGAAGATGATGGACTTGCAGCCATGGTTGCGCATGACGTCGATGAGCACCAGGGTGTTTTCGATGTTGTTGTGGTAGTACTCGACGGGCTTGCTCACCGACTCGCCGACGGCCTTAAAGCCGGCAAAGTGGATGACGCGGTCGATCTGATGGGCATCGAAGATCTTGTTCATCGCATCGCGGTCGAGCACGTTGGCCTCGTAGAAGGTGAGGTTCTTGGCGGCCTCGTCGCCCACGATGGTCTTGACGCGGTCGACGGCGACGGCGCTGGAGTTGGAGAGATCATCGACGATGACGACCTGGTAGCCACCCTCGAGCAGCTGAACGACGGTGTGCGAGCCGATAAAGCCGGCGCCACCGGTAACGAGGACACAGGTGTCTTTGGGGTCGAGTGCTTTGGACATGTAGTCTCCTATCGAATCAGGAACACTTCTTCAGGGGAGTATAGCGCAGGCAGGGACGCCCAAATCGTGCGCTGTAGGAAAAGCAGAGGATTGTGCTAACGTACTCATAGAAGAGCTTGCGTACGCATAACCTGATCTTTGGCATTTGCTTACGAGCCGCCGACCTTGTAGTTTCCTGCCGTTCGTGGAAATCGTTGGGACGCGCCATATGTACGCTAATATGTATGAGTTGAGCGACATATAAATAAGCATGTAACGGAGTACATATGTCACCAAACAGCGATTCCATCCTTTCCCAGGAGCTCTCGCGCCGCACTGCCCTCAAGGCCCTGTTCGGCGCCGCTTCTGCGGCAGTTCTTTTTGGTCTGCCCGCTCGCGCCCATGCGGCGGAGGCTTCCAAAGAAACCACCGATAAACTGAATGCCGCCCAGGCCCAGCTCGACGAGGTTCAGGCCCAGCTCGACAGCATCGCAAATGAGTATGCGGCGCTGGCCAACAAGAATGCCCAGACCCTCAACGACATCGAGAATGTCCAGGGCAAGATTGACGACACGCAGGCCCAGATCGATGAAAAGAAGGCCGAGCTCAAGAAGAAGCGCAACGACCTTTCCGATCGCGTGGCCGCCAGCTACAAGTCCGGCGGCACGAACATCCTGTCGCTGCTGCTGGCCTCTGGCTCGTTTGAGGAACTCGTCGCCAACGCGCATTACGTTGAGAAGATCAACAAGAGCGACCGCGACGCCATCGAGGACATTCAGACCATCCAGGAAGAGCTCGATGCGCAAAAGACCGAGCTCGAGTCGCAGAAGGCCGACTTAGAGAAGCTCAAGGACCAGCAGACTGCCCAGATGCAGGACATGCAGGCCAAGCAGCAGGAAGTCCAGACGGTTCTGAACGGCCTCTCTGACGATGTCAAGGAGCTCATGGCTCAGCGTGATTCCGAGATTCTCGCTGCCGCCCAGGCCGAGGAGGCTGCCAGGAAGGCCGCCGCTGCTGCCGCGGCCGCCGCGAACAAGAACAATTCCTACTCGGGTGGTTCGAGCTCGGGTGGTGGATCGTATGCGCCCGGAACTCCGCAGCAGAATGCCGGCTCGGGCAAGCAGCAGGCCGTCGTCAACGCGTGCTACTCCACGCCTTCGCCGGGTCAGAACTGGTGCGCGGCGTGGGTTACCAATGTCTTCCGTAACGCCGGCGTTGGCTACTTTGGCGGTAACGCGTGCGATATGTTTAACGCCTGGTGCTACAGCTCCAATCGTTCGGCGCTGCAGGTGGGCATGATCGTGGCCGACTCGTCGCACAGCGGCACCGGTACGCCGGGTCTGCTGTACGGACACGTGGGCATCTATGTTGGCGGCGGCATCGTTATGAGCAACGAGGGCGCCATCACGTCGAGGTCGCTTGACTCGTTCATTGGGTTCTACGGCACTGGCTCTGGCGTGCGTTGGGGCTGGCTTGGCGGTATCGCGCTGTCGTAAAGCCGACTGGGCCGCGTGCCCGCCCGCAGTATATTTGATTGCCTGCTCGGGCAGTCCTGCGCAAGAAGAAGGCCACATTAAGTGGCCTTCTTTGCGTGCGGAACTCGCGATCAACCTTATGCCTCTCGGACTGTCCCGGCCCTCTCGGGTCCTGAGCGCGATACACCGGACTGGTTGTCTGATATAAAGATGGCGAAGGCCCCTTTCGGGGCCTTCTTTTTAAATAAAATTATCGACTCCGTGGACTTCGGTTTTGGAATTTGGAGCCGACGGCTCATCAAAGTGGAAAATGAAATATAACCTAGCTGCAATAATCGCCTTGTTGCGAACTCGAACTGATCATGTAGATCTAAAATAGTCGCAATATACAATTGTCGTGTGGTGCGTTGGGTCGGAGCTGCTGCGGGTCCTAGATGGATTGCGGTCTTGCGCCCCGATGTTCAAACAGGTTTCTCTCTAGACGGGAAGTTGCTCATGGACACCATATATGACGGAGACGACTGGGTCGATCATTATAGTTGGCGACTAGTCGGCTCGGATGACAATGGGGATGTGGTGTTTGATGGACTATGTCCAAAGCATCTCCATCCTTTTGTCTCGTCGTTAATTGAGAGTTCCGCTCGTGTTGCCCCCTACAGCTCGGCGTCGCTTCATGATACGGACGTTTTGAAGACCATAAAGGAATCAATTGACGAGGGCACGATGAGTAGCTTGCTGTTTTCTCGCCTTGTGGGGCTAGATGAGATTGGCTCGAAACGACTGCTTGCGGGCGAAAAGGTGGAACTCACTTATCGGTCGATGATTTCAATCCTGCGGATGGCCGATGTTCTTCGCAAATAAATGAAAACGGGACAAGTGAGCTACATCACTTGTCCCGTTATTAATTAAAGTGGACCGCGGCGAGCGGGCTATAAAAATTCGCCGACTCGGTGGACTTCGGGTTCTAGGTCTACGTCGAACTGCTCTTTGACTTTGGCTTGGATGTCGCGGATGAGTTCGTCGACGTCGGCAGCGGTGGCGTGGTCGGCGTTGACGATGAAGCCGCAGTGTTTTTCGCTCACCTGCGCGCCGCCGACAGCATGGCCGCGCAGGCCGGCATCCATGATGAGCTTGCCGGCAAAGTAGCCCTCGGGGCGCTTGAAGGTGGAACCGGCGCTCGGCATGTCGAGCGGCTGCTTGTCCTCGCGGCGCTGGCGGTAGTCGTCCATGTCGGCCTTGATCATCGCGGCGTTGCCCGGGGCGAGATTGAAGGTGGCCGAAAGCACGGTAAAGCCGTCGTCGGCGATGCGGCTCTTGCGATAGCCCAGGTTAAGCTCGTCGACATCGAACTCGATGATGCTGCCGCTGCCGCGGGTGCCGTCGTCGAGCATGCGGGCGGGCTTGTAGACGCGCACAGACTCCAGCACATCGGCCATGCAGGCGCCATAGGCGCCGGTGTTCATGTAGCAGGCGCCGCCGACCGATCCGGGGATACCCGAGATGGGCTCCATGCCGGTGAGACCGGCCTCGGCTGCCGCCGCGGCGACATCGGAAAGCAAGGCGCCGGCTGCTGCCGTGACGTGCGTGCCGTTGACCGTAATGTCGGAGAGGCCCTCGCCAAGCGCCACGACGACGCCGCGGATGCCCTTGTCACCGACGAGCAAGTCGGAGCCGTTGCCCACGATGGTGAGGGGCAGATCGCAGCGATAGCAGGTATCGAGCGTGGCGACGAGGCCCTGCTCGGTATCGGGCGTGACAAAGACGTCGGCCGGGCCGCCGATTTTAAACGTGGTGTGCTCGCGCATGGGCTCGCTCATCAGCACGTTGTCCTCGCCGGCAACGCCAGCAAGCGCGCACAGCAGGTCCTCGTTAAAAAAGTCGTTCTCGTGCATACGAATATCCGCCTTTTGGTGGTCGTTGTCATCAATCGATTGCAATATACCCCACCCGGACGGATTTGGTGCGCTGGCGGCGATAAAACAGCCGTCTACCGGATTGGTAAAGTGTTTATCATCGAGATAGAGGGACGGTCGCTATACTTTCAAGGGATTGCGCGAATACTCGGAAGGAGCGAGATGGGCAACAAAGTTACTCTCAAGCAGATTGCCCAGGAGGTGGGGCTTTCCCCCTCGTCGGTCTCGCTTGTTCTCAATAATCGGCCCTGCCGCATCTCGGAAGAAAACCGCAAGCTCATCAAGGAGGTCGCGGCGCGCAACCACTATGTCCCTAACCAGATCGCGCGCAGCCTGGTCATGCGCGAGTCACGCACGCTGGGCCTTATCGTTCCCAATATCGAGAGCCGCTTTTTTGCCTCGCTCGCCGGCAGCTTGGAAAAGCGCTGCCGCGAGGATGGCTATGCGCTCTTTATTACCAGCTCGGGTGGAAGTGCCGACGACGATCTTGAGCTGCTGCGCCAGCTGGTGACGCGCGGCGTCGACGGCGTCTTTCTGGTGGTGGGTGACGAGTTCTCCGACGACCGCGCCCTGCGCGAAGAAGTCAGCCATCTGCCCATACCGGCGGTAATGGTCGACCGTGCCATTGAGGGGCTCGAGTGCGACAAGGTGATGTTCGACCACGAGATGGGTGGCTACATGGCTACCCGCTATCTGATCGAGCGGGGTCACCGTCGCATTGCCTGCTTGGTTAATGCTCGCCGTTCCAATACGGGTCGTAAACGTCTTGCCGGCTACGAGCGTGCGCTGCGCGAGGTCGGCCTGCCGATCGACGCACGTTTGGAGTTTGAGAGCGAGTACTACATTCCGAGCGCATACGAGGCGTCGGAGGCGGTGCTCGCAACTGACGCCACCGCCGTGTTCGCAAGCTCGGATAACATTGCCCTCGGTCTGCTCAAGCGCTTGCACGAGATGGGTAAGAGCATCCCGGGCGATATCTCGGTCGTAAGCTATGACAACTCGGCGGCCGACGTTCTCTTTGAGCCGGCGCTGACTGCGATTGAGCAGGATCCCGGTGTCCTTGCGGAGCATGCTTTTGCCTGCATGTCCAAGCGTCTTGCCGGTAGGGGCGGTAAGCGTGCCGAAGAGGTCGTTCTGGAGCCGGCGCTTATCGTGAAGGGCAGCGTGCTTGACCTTGCCGAATATAGCTAAGCGCACTTGTTTGTTTGCATAGATTGCATGCGGAGTGTCCGCTATTTGCCGGCGGGGCCGGGGTGCCTGCTTTGTTTTGAGAAGTTCGCGAAGCCCACTTCTCAAAACAAAGCAGGCACCCCGGCCCTCGTCCGTAGACTCTTCCGCTGAGCGAGCTATAGGCGCCGCGTACCGATAGGGTAAGGCAGCGGCTTGAAATTGGTGCTATATTCAGCTTGAGTTGTTTAATGCTAGTACGGGAGGCTGATATGGGGCTGTTCAAGAAGAAAAACCCGCAGGATGCCTTTGATCCCGATGTGTTTACCATCACGGATACGATTTTGGACCCGCCGCGGTTTACGTTTTTGCCGGCTATCTACCAGGATGCCACGCGTCGCAAGTGGGCCGTGCATCAGCGTGGCGGCGAGCCGAAGATTTTTGACTATGCGGACGTGTTGCAGTGCGAAGTAGCCGAGGCGGGCGATCCGGAGGCCGAGGAAGTGACCTCAAAACAGGAATTTGCCCAGCGTATCCTGGCAAATCCTGCCAAGGCGGCGAAAATAAACGCTGCCAAGCGTAATATGTGTCTTGGCATGGGCGTTGTTGTGGCGGTTCAGACGGGAAAAGACGAGGTTTCCAAATTAGAGATTCCCGTTATGACCGACGAAGTCAAACGCGATTCAAGTCTATATAAGTCGTATCGGAATGTCGCCGAGAAGATCAAGGCCGAATTTGATGCCATGGGAGGGCTGGCCTAATTTTGGCGGCATACGTTTCTGAATGAGGAGTCTGTGCAATGGCAGGCGAATCTTATGCAATTCCCCCCAAAGATCGTGCTGTTGAGGGAATTCTTTGGTATATCCAGCACCATCAGCTTGCCGGCGGTGATCGCCTACCGGCCGAGCGCGTGCTGTGCGAAGAGATTGGCGTTTCGCGTACAGCATTGCGCGCCGGTATCACGCGGCTCATCTCTTGTGGAACGCTCGAGAGCCGTCGCGGATCGGGTACGTATGTGTGTCCTCCCAAGCCGTTGAACATCTTCCAGGAAACGTATAACTTCTCCGATGCTGTGCGGACTGCCGGCCTGCACCCCTCTTCTCGTCTGGTTTCCACCGGGACCATCGAGGCGGATGAGGCGCTTGCCGACAAGCTTGGGGTGTCTGTAGGCGCTCCTTTGCTTCGCATGCAGCGCGTTCGACTTATTGAGGGCGAGCCGGCGTCAATCGAGACGGCTCACGTTAACCTGTCCCTGTGCCCATCGCTTACCGAGCACGATTTTGAGTGCGAGAGCCTTTACGATGTCTTGCTCAAAGAAGGTGGCGTGCGTGTTGAGCATGGACGTGAGCATATCTCCATCTCGCGTTTGAACGTCGAAGAGGCCGAGCTGCTCCAGCAAGAAGAGGGAACGCCGGTGTTCTATGAGAGCTCGATCGAATTTGATAAGGACATGCGTTTTGTGGAGCATTGCAAATCGGTGATTTTGCCCACAAAGTTCCGCTTTGCCGATAACGGCGAAGAGAACGGCATGAGGAGCGTGGCAGGTGAACAATGGCTGAAACAGTAGATGCCACCCCGGTTTATATGCGCATTCGACGCCGCATCGAGCGCGGTATATATCCCACGGGTTCCATGATTCCGTCCGAAAAAGACCTCGCCGAGGAATTTGGTACGACACGCTTGACCATCCGAAGCGCTGTCGATGAGCTGGTTCGGCGCGGGCAGATTCGCCGTGTTCGGGGAAAAGGTGCCTTTGTGGCGCAGAAAGTACCTGCTTTTTTTGAACGCACGGTCGGTTTCCGTGAATCGGTCCGTGCTTCGGGCGGCGAGCCGTCCGTCCGTATTCTCGCGCGTTCCAAGCGTTATGCGGGGCCATATTACGCCGACCTGTTTGGCATCGCCGAGGACGACCTGCTCTATTCCGTTCGACGCCTGAACTGCATAAACGGTAGCCCCGTATCGATTGAGACGGCGCTGATTCCCTGCCTGCTGTTCCCAACCATCGAAGATATTGACGTGTCGGTCTTCAGTTTGTACGAGACCTATGAGATGCTGGGCCGAAAGCCAGTCATGGCACAGGAAAAGCTCGATATCGAAGCGCTGGGCGCACGAGATGCCGGCCTCCTTGGACTGGAACAGGGCGATCTTGTTTTGCTTTTGGAATGCGTGAGCTATGACGCGAGCGGTCAGGCTATCGAGTATGTAAAGTCCTTCAATCGTGGCGATACGGGCGGCTACACCTATACGTACTAGCTGGTATTTTGTGAATAACGGCTGGGAAACTAACCAGTTTTGATCGTTGGGTCAGCTGTATATACAACCTTACAGGGCTCAAAATCGACCGTTCGCCGAAGGGGATAAATTAATCGACAAAGAGGTATCAAAAAGTCATAACCTGTAACTGTGATTGGTATCAAATACTAATGATTTGTAACGAGGTGAGAAGATGAAGATGCTCGATTACGTTCAGCTTGCCCATGTGCGTATGGGGGAGAACCTCGAGCGTTCGTCTGAGCTGGTAGCGCAGCTCGTAGATATTTTCCAGTCCGGTTCTTTTGACGCACTGCGCGTCGTTGCTTCGGGCTCGTCGCGCCATGCCGCCGATTGCACCCGCGATTACCTGCAAGATGCGCTGCAGATGCAGGTGTCCGTTGTGACGCCCGAGGCCTTCGTCGATTTTGAACACACCTATCCGCAGCATGCGCTCAACATCGCCGTCTCGCAGAGTGGCTATTCGACCAATACGATTGCGGCGCTCGATTACATGCGCGCACACGATATGGCTGCAGTTGCGCTCACGGCAAACGTCGAGGCGCCCATCAAGGAGCACGCTGACATCGTTCTTGACTACGGTGTGGGCGTCGAGTCGGTGGACTTTGTGACTCTGGGCGTTGAGGTCCTCGTTGAGTACCTGGTGCTCTTTGGTATCTACGGCGGTCAGGCGCGCGGAACGATTGACGCCAAGGGCGTTGCCCAGCGTCTTGACGACCTGCGCGAGGCTATCCATGCCAATGCCGTGATGTGCAAGACCGCCGAGGCATATGTCCAAGAACACATGCTCGAGCTTTCTGAGCACACGCCCGCCATGGTCGTCGGCAACGGCCCCAACTACGGTGTTGCCGAGGAGGCAGCGCTCAAGCTGAGCGAGACCATCAAGATTCCGGCCATGCATCACGAGGGCGAGGAGTTTGTTCACGGTCCAGAGATGCAGATCGTTCCGGGCTATCTGGTGTTTATCGTCGACGATCCGCAGGGGTCGGAGCGTCTTGCGAATATCGCCGATGCGCTATCGAATGTTACGACAAAAACGGTGCTGCTCACGGCCCATCCCAGGGGTAGGGCTCACGAGGTTGCGGTGCCTCAGGTGGCTCCGCTGCTCAGCGCAATTCCCAATCTCGTGTTCTTCCAGACGATTGCGGCAATGATCGCCGAACGTCTGAAGTCATGGGACGTGCACCCGTATCTCGATGCCGTCTCCAAGCAAATGGAGGTCAAGGCAGAGGGCTACGAAGAGTCAGTCAATGCGCTTAAGGCCAAAGCGGCCGAGTGTTACGGAATGTAAGCGGGTTTGATGCCCGTTGGCATGGGGGATGTGGAAACAACCCCAGAAAGGAGAGACAAATGAAGGAAACCGAGAAGATCGAGATCATGCATTTCGACCAGGAGGGCTATCTCGAGGACGGTAAGGCGCTCTACGAGACCGGCAAGAAGATGACCGCGCTCGCCGACAAGGTCGCCGACGA
>CABQKL010000031.1 GCA_902464645.1 uncultured Collinsella sp. | reverse complement strand
CCAAGATCAAGCCGCTCATGTGGATCGCAGCCCTCGCCTTCCTCGTCTACTTCTTTGTAGCGTAGGCGCAAGGTTCGCAATATCAAACAGCAAAGCGCGGAGTCGCATCGAGCGGCTCCGCGCTTTTCTTTTAAGCCCAGGCAACGCACGGACGCGCGATGTATTGCTTCCCAAGTTTTGGACATTTTGCCCTCCAAACGGCACTACCGCCGGCTACATCCTGCAGATATGCTGGGCGTAATCGCATAGGCCCTATGAGGATGGGAGCAACCATGGCAGCCTTGTTCACGACCCCCAAACGCAATGACACTACCGCCGGAACCCATGTTGCCGAACCCGACGTTCGCCGTCGCATAGGACTCGCGCACGGCAGCTGGCGCCGCGTGACGCGCCGCATCGTCGCGGGCGCCGTGTGCGCGCTCACGGTGAGCTCGCTGCTCATGCCGAGCGTCTCGCTCGCAGCGGAATGGGTCAAGGTCGGCGGCAACAAGTACAACACCGCGGCGAGCGACGAGGCCAGTACCTGGTCGTGGGACGGCGCCGACGACTTGAAGCTCAACAACTATAACGGCGGCGAGATCCAGGCCGCAGGCAAGCTCAACGTGAATTACTCGGGAACCAACATCGTCACTGCCGAATGGATCGAAAGCATCAACGTTTCTCATGGCACTAACGAGAATGCCGAGCTCAATATCCAAGGCAACGAGGGCGGCACGCTCAGCGTGACATCTACTGAGGACGCTATCCTCTCCACGGGTAATATCAACATCGACGGAGCCGGATCCGTCAACGCCACGAGCACTGGGTTTGATGCCATCAATGCCGGAGGTGATCTCGCTATCAAAGGTTCGGGCAACGTCAACGCCACGGGTGCATCGGATGGCATCAGGGCAAACGGCAATATCACGATTGACGACAGCGGAGCCGTCACCGCCAGGGCTACCAAGGACAAGGGTATTGGAGCCGACAAGAACCTCACCATCAAGGGTGACGGGACGGTCGAGGCAAGCTCAGCCGATGGTGAGGCCCTTTGGAGCGGCGGCAATATCAACATCTCGGACGGCAGCCAGGTCAAGGCAAACGCCGAGGGATATCTTGCCGTCGACACTGAGGGCAGTCTCGCGGTCACGAACGCCTCCCTTGACGCAAGCGGTGTTGAATATGGCGTCTATGCCCACAAGGGCGTTACGCTCGATCACGCGACCGTGACGGTCCGTACAAGCGCGAGCGGCGGCCAGGCCATCGCCCTCATCACTGACGGGGGCGACATCGACATCAAGAACGGCTCCACCGTGGACGCGTTTGCGGAAGGCGAGGTTTCGGCTGCATTCTCCACCAGAAACGATCGACCCAACGAGAAGGGCGGCCACATCTACATCAGCGACTCCGTTGTCAAGGCCATAGCCCGCTATGTCGAGAACGGCGACGGCCCCATCCCCTACAGCGAAAACCAAGATGGCGAGACGAGGCGCGAACCCCAAGGCGAGAACATCGGCATCATCGCCCAGACCAGCGAGGGCGTCACACCCGCAGTCATCTCGATCATCCGCAGCAAGGTAACGGCCGAAGGAGATACAGCGGCAATCTTTGCCCGTGCCATGAGCGCTGACGGCAAGACAATCGGCACCATCAAGATTGAGAACGCCGCCATCCAGGCGCCCGAAGGCGGCAAGGTCATTGACTATCGCAAGCTCCGTGACGGCATCTACGAGGCAGGCCAAGCCATCGGCACGGGCGACGCCACGGTCGACTCCCTCTATATCAAAGCAGTCGCCAAAAGTACGACCATCGCACCTCCCAAGGTAGCCAAGCCGGAAGACCCCAAGCCCGACGAGACCAAGCCCGCAGAAAGCAAGCCCGCGGAGTCCAAGCAGAACCCCAAGCCTGAGGGCTCAAAGCCGACCAAGGCCGTTGCGGCTTCAACCACGAAAGCCAAGACTACCGGCGTGCTCGCGGCAACCGGCGACACCTCGGGTGCGGCCATCGTGGCAACCGTCCTTGCGGGAACAGCCGCTATCGCCGCAGGCACCATGGCGAGCCGTAAGCGTTCTTAGACGCCTCTGCGCACATGGCAGCTCCCGCGAAGGCCCCGAGCCCCAGCACCGTTTAACAACGCCACCGCCGAGCTCCCCTCCGGCGGTGGCGTTTTCCATATGAGTCCGCAGGGGATGCACGAGATTGTCTTTGGTCTAGCCCAACCGGCATACGCTGGCGTGCGACAATTGGGGCTGCCGATATCACAACACTGAGAGAAGCCCGTCATGGAAGCGCATCAAAAGCAGATAACCGTTTATTCGAATCATACGGAAAGCGCGCCTGTCATCTACCTTCCTGTGGTCGTGGGCGACGGCAGCGAGGTTTATAAGTGTTGCCGAGAGCTCGACTGTCCGCCATTCGCCCTCGTCACCATTGGCGGGCTCGATTGGAATCGCGAGCTGAGCCCCTGGGCATGCGACGGGACCGTACGCGATGCCGAGCCTTTCGGCGGCCAAGCTGCCGATTTTCTTGATGAGCTGCTGAATCAGATAATCCCCCAGGTCGAGTCGTCGCTTCCTCAGCCGCCCACCTGGCGCGGCATTGCCGGTTACTCGCTCGCGGGCCTCTTCGCACTCTGGTCCCTCTGGCAAACCGACGCCTTTGACCGCGCCGCGAGCGCATCGGGGTCGCTATGGTTTCCCGACTTTGTCGACCGTGCCAGCACGGCCCCTTTTGCCGGCAGCCCGCAAGCCGTCTACCTGTCACTCGGCAAAAAGGAAACCAAGACGCCCAACCGCATGATGCGGCATGTACTCGACGACACACGCGCGATGGAAGCGTTGCTCGTCGAGCGCGGCATTCCAACAACGCTGGAGCTCAACCCCGGCAATCACTTTGCCCAAACCGACTTACGCATGGCCCGCGGCATCCACTGGATACTGACACATTAAAAATGGTGCCCACACGCATATACGCATGGGCACCATATCTTGTTTTAGCTGAACGCAGCTGCTACTCAGCAGCCTCCTCAAGCTCGGAGACATCAAACTCAAAGTCGTTACCCGGCAGGATGGCGTTGAGCACAATGCCCACCAGTGAGCCCACGGCAATGCCGGACAGCGAAATGGTCATGCCGCCCAGCTCCAACACGATGGCGCCGGCGGTGCTGTACGCGATGCCGAGCGAAAGCACGAGCACCAGCGCGGCAACCAGCACGTTGCGGTTGTTCTGGAAATCGACCTGGTTCTCGATGAGGTTGCGGACGCCCACAGCGCTGATCATGCCGTAGAGCACGAGCGACACACCGCCGATCACACACGCCGGCATGGCCGCAATGACAGCCGCGAACTTGGGGCAGAACGAAAGCACGATGGCGCAACACGCGGCAATTCGAATTACGCGCGGGTCGAACACGCGCGTCAGGGCGAGCACGCCGGTGTTCTCACCATACGTAGTGTTGGCCGGAGCGCCAAAGAGCGAAGCCAGAATCGTGGCAAGGCCGTCGCCGAGCAGCGTGCGATGCAGACCGGGATCGGCAATGAAGTTGCACTCGCAAGTCGAACCGATAGCAGAGATATCGCCGATATGCTCGATCATGGTCGCGAAGGCCAGCGGCATGATGGTGATGATGGCCGTCGTGGCAAGACCGCTATCGAACTGCGGCCCAAAGAGTGCAAACACGGTGTTGTCCCACACGATGGGCAGACCGACCCACGGAGCGGCGGCAACGCCCGAGAAATCAACCTCGCCGAGCGCAGCCGCAACGGCATAGCTCACCACAACGCCCAGCAAAATCGGCATGATCTTGACCATGCCACGGCCCCAGATGTTGCAGATGACGATAACGGCAACGCCAATGACAGCCACAAGCCAGTTGGTCTGGCAGTTAGCAATAGCGGAACTTGCCAGGATCAAGCCGATGGAAATGACGATAGGGCCAGTCACCACCGGCGGAAAGAAACGCATGACACGCTTGGCGCCAAACGCGCGGAAGAGCGCCGCCAGCACCGGATAGAGCAGACCGGCACAAGCTACGCCCAGGCAGGCGTAGGGCAAAAGCTCGGTCTCGCCGTTGGGCGCGATTGCGGCATAACCGGCAATAAAGGCAAACGATGAGCCCAAAAATGCCGGCACCTTACCGCGCGACAAGAAGTGGAACAGCAGCGTGCCCAAGCCGGCAAACAAAAGCGTCGCCGAAACCGAGAGACCGGTGAGCACGGGCACCAGCACGGTGGCGCCAAACATGGCAAACAGGTGCTGCAGACCGAGCAGGAACATGCGCGGGCGGCCAAGCGACGATGCATCGTAGATGGCATCGGTGACAGCGGGTGTCGAGGATTGGGGCATGTATGTCCTTTCGAATGGAAGGGCGATCGGGCATATCGGATAACCTGCCCGAACGATACGATCCGAACCATTGTACGCGATACGCCACGTCTCTCATGCGCCGTCGCCTGCGAACGTTACCGCTATTTCCAAACGCGCTCGGCAATACGCTTGACCAGCGCGATCTTTGCCCATTGCTCGTCCTCGGTCAGCTTGTTGCCAATCTCGCAGCTGGCAAAGCCACACTGGGGCGACAGGTACAGGTTCTCGAGCGGCACGTACTTTGCGGCTTCGCGGATGCGCTCGACGATAACATCCTCCTCCTCAAGCTCAGCGACCTTGGTGGTCACCAGGCCCAACACGACCTTCTTGCCGGGGGCAACATACTTCAGCGGCTCAAAACCACCGGCGCGCGGCGTATCGAACTCCAGGTAAAATGCGTCGACATCCTCGTTTGCGAACAGGTACGGTGCGATGGGGTCATAGCCACCCTCAAAAGCGTAGGTGGAGTGGTAGTTGCCGCGGCACACATGCGTGTTGATGACCAGATCGTCGGGCTTGCCCGCGATGGCGGCATTGTTGAGCGCCACGCCCAGCTCGCTTACCTTTTGCAGGTCGACCGGGCTCATGCCGGTTTTGGCGACAAAGTCGGTATCGCAATAGATGCCCCAGGTGCAGTCATCAAACTGGATGTTGCGGCAGCCTGCTGCGTACAAGTCGGCGATCACCGTGCGATAAGCGGCTGCAATGGCGTCGGCAAGTTCCTCATCGGTCTTATAGACAGCGCGCAGGCTCTCCTGCTGGCCGTCGCAGCGATCGAGCGCGACCTCAGAGAACGTCTGGATCGGCGCCGGGATGGTCTGGCGTGCAACGTGGCCCTCGCCCTCGAGCGCCTTGACAAATTTAAAGTGCTCGACGAACGGATGGTTCTCGCCGCTAATGGGGCCGATTACCACGGCGGTGTCGGCAGTAGTCTCCTCATCGTGGAACATATAGCCCGTACGCGAGGTGCGACGCTCGACGCCGTTCAGCCCCCACATAAAATCGAGGTGCCAGTAGCTGCGGCGAAACTCGCCATCGGTGATGACCTGCAGGCCGGCGGCCTTTTGCTTGTCCACCAAATCGCGAATGGCATCATCCTCGACGACCTTAAGGCCGGCGACGTCAAGTGTGCCCGCGGCGTAGGCGGCACGGGCGTCCTTCACGGCCTGGGGACGAAGAAAACTGCCGACGATATCGGCGCGAAACGGCGCGTTCGGTTGAATCGAAGTGCTCATAGATATCTCCCTTTGCATTGGTTGCTTTACTGGGACAGAGTATGAGCGTTCATATGGCCATCGTAAAATATACGTTTTTAACAGTTTGATATAGATGCTTCCTATATCAGTCTGGACTGCCATAAAGAGACTTGAACCGTGCGGAGCACAGCAGCCTAGATGTGCCGACGAATCGCGTCGATATAGGCTTGGCCGTAGCGCGTGAGCGTCGTGTTCTTGCGCGTGATGATGCCAATCTCCATGTACTCGTCCACATCGAGCGGAATCGAGATAATGCCGGGGCCGTTGAGTTCATGGCTGATGACGCCCGAACACACTGTGTAGCCGTTAAGGCCCATAGCCAGGTTGAACAGCGTCGCGCGATCGCGCACGCGGATGTTCTTGCGGCGCTCAAAGGTCGAGGTCAGCTCCTCGGAATAGTAAAACGAGTTGTAGCTGCCCTGCTCGTAGGACAAAAACGGATAGTCCTCGAGATCCTCGAGCGTCACGCTGGAGCGGTCCGCCAGTGGATGGTCGGCGCATACAAAGACATGCGGAGCGGCGCAGAAGAGTCCCTCGAACACGAGCTCGTTGGCCGCCAGCATGCGCTCGATAACCTCGCGATTGTGCTCGGATAGGTACAAGATGCCCAGCTCGCTTTTCATGTGCGCGACATCCTCGATAATCTCGTGGGTCTGCTCCTCGCGCAGGGTAAAGTCGTAACGCGCGGCATCGAACTCGCGAATCACATCGACAAACGCATTAACGGCAAAGGAATAATGCTGGCAGCTCACACTAAAGTGCGGCACCTGCTCGGATGCGCCCTTGTACTTGCCCTCGAGCAGGTCGGCCTGGTCGAGTACCTGGCGCGCATAGCCCAAGAAGGTCTCGCCTTCCTCGGACACAACGACGCCCTTGTTAGTGCGCTCAAAGATGCGCACGCCCATCTCGTTTTCGAGATCGCGAATCGATGCGGTAATCGAAGGCTGCGACACAAAGAGCCGGCGCGAGGCCTCGGTGATGCTGCCGCATTCGGCAACTTTGACGACATATCTGAGCTGCTGGAGCTTCATGGCTGTCTCCTTAGCTGTTCGTGATGTCAAGGCCCGCCGCATCCATCTGACGCATAAACGGCGGCATCTCCCCCGTCGCGGCGCAGGCGGCAATCTGATGCAGAGCCCCGGCGACCGCATCATCTGCCACAGCACCAATATGCCAGCGCGCGGCAGCCGTGACGGCCTCGTTGGCATTGGCGACTGCAACGGAGTTGGGAACGGCATCGATCATGGGCAGGTCGTTATCGGAATCGCCAAATACGGCCACCTCGTCGGGCGTCAGGCCCAAAGTGCGCGCCAGCTCCAGCGCAGCGCAGCCCTTGTCCCAACCGGCCGGAAGGATGTCAAACAGGCGCACACGGTTGTTGGGGAACACAAGCGAGAGTTCCGGCACCTCAGCGGCAACGCGCTCGCGTAGCTCCGCGAGTTCCTCACGCGAGCGGGCACTCCAGATATTCGCCTTAAACACCGGCGCGCCATCGACGACGGGACGGCACGGGGCTTCTTCGCCTTTGAGCCATGCGTTGCCGCCCGACTCCATGGCGCGACGAACGCGCTCGGGGTCACTCGTCACGCAATAGGCATCGTTGCCCCAAAAGTCATCGCCCAGGCTATAGACCTTCAGATAGGTATCGTCGGTCTCTTGCTCCAGATAGTCGGCAAGACGCATGAGGGCACCGTTGTCGCTCGCACGGGAGGCAACAACCTCGCCGTCAACAAACATCACCTGGCCGTTACAGAACGCGCCAGTCGAGAAGCACTCGGAACGATTTTTGAACATCCAGCCCATCGCGGACGGCTGGCGACCCGAAACCGGGCCAAAGTGCAGACCCGCCGCCTGCATGGCATGAATGCCCTCGATGGCGTAGTCGCTGGCTCCGTCATGCCCAGCCGGAATCAGCGTATCGTCCATATCGGTCAGCACAAGTTTAATCATAAGGCCCCCATTCGTATCGGTCCTACCTATTGTAACGACCTGCCAAAATAAACCTGTCCCTTTTTGGCAGGTGCGTTAGTATAGGGAACAACAGATTCGATGCGGGAGTGCCGGCGGTGCAAACCACAAGGCTGAGAGGGCATAGGGCCCAATCCTTTGAACCTGTCAGTTAATGCTGGCGTAGGGAGCATGCCGCCTTTACAGGGGCGCTGTCTATGCACAGCGCCCCTTTTCTATGCCAAGGAGGCATGTGCAGTGATTGATTCGGAACAGCTTAAGCAACATATGGTCAAGGCCGTGGAGGAGATTCGCGCTACCAATCCGATGGCCGGCTCCATCACCAACACGGTGACGATCGACTTTGTCGCCAATGCGCAGCTCGCCGTGGGCGGCTCGGCCGCCATGGTCTATCTGCCCGACGAGGGCGAGGCGCTCGTTGCCGGCGGCGGCGCCATCTATCTCAACATGGGCACGCTCTTCCCCATCTACGAGCAGACGATTCCCCGCGCGGCCAAGGCGGCACACGACGCCGGCAAGCCCTGGGTGCTCGATCCGGTGGGTCTGGGCATCGGTAGCCTGCGCACCCAGCTGGTAAACGAGCTCAAGCAGTACAAGCCCGCCATCGTACGCGGCAACGCCTCCGAGATCATCGCACTCGCCGGCCTGTGGGGCCTTGAGGGCGAGGCGGCCGATCTGAGCCGCGTGCGCGGTGTCGATACCACCGACACGGTCGACGCCGCCCGCGATGCCGCCGTGGCGCTCGCCCGCTACACCGGCGGCGCCGTAGTGGTCTCGGGCGAAGTCGACCTGATCACCGACGGCACGACCGTGGCCAAGTCCCACGGCGGCAGCCCGCTCATGTCCAAGATCACCGGCTGCGGCTGCTCGCAGGGCGGCGTGCTGGCCGTGTACGCCTGCGCTGCCGATCCGTTTACGGCGGCAGTCTGCGGCACCGCCGTCTACAACGTGGCCGGCACGCGTGCCGCCGCTGTCGCCGATGCCCCGGCGAGCTTTAAGGTCGCCTTTATCGACGAGCTCTACCGCGCAACCGCCCAGGACATTGCCGATAACCAACTCGAGCTCGAGGAGGCATAGGCCATGTCCGATCCCGCAACCAATACCGGCATGAACACGCTCGTCGCCGTGGCCATCGCCCCGTGCGGCACCGGCGATGAGCTGTCCGCCGAGGTCGCCGAGGTCGTGCGTGTTATTCGCGAGAGCGGCCTTCCCAACCGCACCACCTCGATGTTCACCGAGATCGAGGGCGACTGGGACGAGGTCATGCAGGTCGTGCGCGACGCAACCTTTGTGTTGGCGAGCAAGGGCATCCGCACCGAAGTCGTGCTCAAGGCCGATATTCGACCCGGATTTACCGACACCATGACCGGCAAACTCGAGCGCATGGAAGCACAGATCAAAAAGCAGGAGGAAGCACGATGAGCATCCGCGACAACCTTGATATCTCGGCCTATCTGGTACTCGGCCCCGAAAACACGCTCGGGCGCCCCGTAGGCGACGTGGTGGCCCAGGCACTCGACGCAGGCTTTACCTGCATCCAGGTGCGCTCCAAGGTGGCAAGCGCCCGCGAGATCATTGCGCTGACCGGCGACGCCGCGCAGGCTATCGCACAGGCCGGCAAGACCGGTCAGGTCGCCTTGTTGATCGACGACCGCCTGGACTGCGTACTCGCCGCGCGCGAGCAGGGCATCGCTGTCGACGGCGTGCACGTGGGCCAGAGTGATATTCCCGTCGAGGTCTGCCGCAAGCTTCTGGGCCCCGATGCCATCGTGGGCCTTTCGGCCCGCTGCGAGGAGATGCTCGAGTACGTCAAGACCGCCGACATGAGTCTGGTCGACTACCTGGGCATCGGCCCGCTCCACGAGACCGAGACCAAGCGCGATTGCGGACGCGCGGCCGACGGCTCTATCATCACCAAGAGCTTTGAGGACCTGGCCGCCCTCCACGCGGCAAGCCCCGTGCCCATCGTGGTGGGCGGCGGCGTCAAGACGGCCGACTTGCCGCAGCTCAAGGCCACCGGCGTCGATGGCTTCTTTGTGGTGAGCGCGGTCTGCAGTGCCGACGACCCCTACGCCGCCGCCAAAGAGCTTGTCGATACCTGGCAACAGGCATAGGCATAGGCTGAGCAGTCGATTCGCAGCCTCATATCTTCAATAGCGGAAAGCGCATCCCAGTTTGGACCTCCATTCCGAGATGCGCTTTCCGCATGCGACCCTTACCCCGCCAGATACGCTTCCAACGCCGGCAAGGTCGCCTCCGCATCGTGGCGGCCGATCTGGTAGATGCGCTCGAGCTCATCCGGTTCGCGGCACAGCGACGGCACCTTCACCGATTCGCTCGGCCGCACCACAAAGACCTCGCCGGCGGCCTCACGACGTGCCAGGTCATCGAGCGTGGCATTGTAGACCTCATGCCGATGCTCAAGCGCTGCGACAAACTCCGGGTAGTGACGGAACACGCGCCGCAGCATGGGCATCACGCTGTTGGGCTGCTTCACAAAGCCCGCCGGCTGCGTCAACACCACCACGTTGCGGTCATACCCCTGCGCAAACAGCCATGCGCTGGGAATAGAATCAGCCACGCCACCATCCAGGTACTTACGGCCCTCAATGACAACGGGACGCGTCGCCACGGGAATAGCAGACGACGCCCGGATCCACTCGATATCCCGCTCGTCGCCATAAGGCAGGTCATGGTAGACGGCCTTGCCCGTCTCGATATCGGTACACACGCACGTAAACCGCATGGGGCAGGCGCGATATGTCTCCAGGTCGATGGGATCGTGCTCGATGGGCACCTCGTGATAGGCAAAATCGGCATTGAACATATCGCCGGTCCGCAGCCAGCTTGCTACACCCGCATAGCGCTTGTCGGCACAATAGGCCTTGTTGTAGCGAATGGCGCGGCCGATCTGGCGCGATTTAAAATTGTAGCCAAACGCCGCGCCCGCCGAGACACCCACCATATGGTCGCAGGTCAAACCGTGCTCCATCCAAACGTCGAGCACGCCCGCCGTATACATACCGCGGTAGCCGCCTCCCTCGAGTGCCAGCCCCACCGTGCGCGTCGTATCCGGCTGTGCCATGCGACCATCTCCGTTCCTGCGTTTAAAACCGGGACAAGTATACCCGTCAACATATATCGTCTCAGTCGCATTTTTATCGGACATCGCATCGTCGCGCTGCCGTTTGTCGAATAATGGCCGCCCACAGCATATGCACCCATATATAATTGTGTGCTGTTGTTTATACTACGCAGTAGTTATCAACAGCGAACATTAGCCGGTAAAGTAACCCAACAACGCAGCAAGGCGGGGCCTGGATGCACGCAAAGCGCCGAACAACAACGCGTGTGCACAACGAGCTCGCCCGACGCAATCCGCCCGACCTCAGAAAGCCGCTTACGACATGGATACTGTCAGCAATTACACCGAAACGCTCGAAAAGACCGTTCGCGACCTTCTCGAGCGTCAGGATGATCTGATTAGGACCGCCTTTACCGACCAGCTTACCGGACTTGGCAACCGCGGCGGCTTTGCTCGCTCCTTAGAGGAAATCTGGGAGCAGGAACTGCCCGTGACCATGGCGTTTATCGACATCGATAACCTTAAGCACTGCAACGACATCTTTGGGCATGACGAGGGCAACCGCTATATCTTGCAGGTAAGCCTCTATCTCAAGCTGTATATGAAGGTGGACGAGGCGGCGTTTCGCATAGGCGGCGACGAGTTTGCCATCCTGTCTACGGTTGCGACCGAGGACGACCTCGCCGAACGTCTGGAACACTGCCGAACGGTCCTGCTCAAAAACAACGATTCCGAGATGCCTCACTCGTTTAGCTACGGAGTGTCACATGCCGACCCCGCCTTGGGCGAGGCCCCCAATCGCATGACACTCGATGCCGACCATCGCATGTACGACTACAAGCTACGTCATGCCGTACACCTTGATCGGCGCAATATCTCGCAAGTCCACACCGACGACTTCGAAATAAGCGATCGCATTTTCGACGCCTTTTCGATGCTCAACGAGGGCCGCTATTTCTTTATCGAGAACTTGGACAAACATCGCACCCTTTGGTCGCAAGGCGCCTTGCGCGATCTTGGCCTTCCCTCGGAGCACATAGACAACTGTCGCGATTACTGGAAAACGCGCGTGCATCCCGATGACCTTGAGGCCTACATCAACGACATCGACCAGGTCTATAACGGCACCAAGCACCGTCGCGTCATGCAGTATCGTGTGCGCAATGCCGTCGGCGACTACGTCCTCTGCCGTGCTCGCGGGTTTCGCATCGACGGCGACGAAAATGTCCCCTCGCTCTATGTCGGCGAGCTCGTCAACCACTCACTTGCCGAAACCGTCGACGCCGCGACAGGCCTCGGCACCCAGCGCATGTTGGTCAATGCCATCGACGCCTGTCGTTGCGACCGTTGCGAGACGGGCCTTATAGCGGTGCGCGTTCGTGGCACGACAAAGCTCAACGAGCTCTACGGAGCCGAGGCTGTCGACAACATGCTCGCCGAATACGCAGGCCGCATGCTGTCGATCACCCGCGGCAGGAGCAGGGTCTACCGTTCACGTAGCGTCCAGTTCGTCGTGCTCAGCAACGACCTGGACCACGAGGCATTCGAGCAACTAACCCACCACCTTAAAGAGGCTGTTTTCGCTCCTGTGCAAATCGCAGGCGACACCATTGCTCCCGTCTGTCTTGTCGTCCCGACCTTTTACGAACGCCTGGACTCCCAAGCATCGACCGTTTTGGGCGAACTCGATCGTCGCCTTCGCACGGCCGGCGGACTTGTTCCCAACGACAGTCTGCCCATACCCGAGATGGAACGCAAAGGCGCCGTCGCCGAGCACCTCGATATGCTCACAGGCCTCTACCGCCCCAGCGAGTTTATGCGCCGTGCCAATGCCTTCATCAAGGCAAGGCGCGACGGCGCTTGGTGTATCGCCACCGTCGACATGGGCCACATGCGCCTATTTAACGAATGGTATGGACAGACCGAAGGCGACCGTATGCTTGCCGATGTGGGCACGGTGCTCAAGGATATCGAGAACGCCGACATGGGTGTCGCGGGATACTGGGGGCAAGACGACTTTTGTCTGCTCATACCCTTTGAGCACGATTTCGTTCACCGAGTCTATGCGCGCGTGCGCGAGGCTGTAGCCAAGCACGACGACGGCGTAGGCTTTTGGCCGTCCATGGGCGTATGCCCCATCGACGCTAGCGAGGAAATCACCATCGATGCCCAGGCCAAGGCCATGTTTACCAATCGACGCGCCAAAAACGACTTCAAGGAGCGCATTGCTATTTTCCGCCCCGAGGAATATGGGCACGAGATTGCGTTCCACCGCACGCTGACCGAGTTCCAATACGCGCTCTCAAACGGCCGTATCACGTACTACCTGCAGCCCCAGGTCGATATGGAAACCGGCGAGATTATTGGCGCCGAAGCACTCACCCGCTGGATTGACAAGGACGGCTCTCTCATTTCGCCCGCAACGTTTATCCCCGCACTCGAGGATAGCGGCTTTGTGGTGACGCTCGACAAGTACATTTGGCAGGGTGTCGCCTCATGGCTGCGCGAGCGCATCGATCGAGGACTTCGTGTGGTTCCGGTTTCGCTTAATGTGTCGCGCGTGGATATCCTTGCCTGCGACGTTGCCGAACATATGGGGGCGCTTGCCGCCCAATACAACCTACCGCCCGAGCTCATGCGTATCGAGATCACCGAGACGGCTTATACGGGAGAGTCCGAGGCCGTGGACAAACTGACGGCCGACCTGCACACCCGCGGCTTCTCGACCTATATGGACGATTTTGGCACCGGTCAGTCCACGCTCGCGATGCTCAAGAACGTCAACGTCGACGTCATCAAGCTCGACCGCGCCTTTGTACCCACCGACCGCGATCAAGGCCGCAGCACGCAAATCATTTCATCGATGCTCGAAATGGCGCAGTCGCTCCATCTGCCCGTCGAGGTCGAAGGCGTCGAGACAAATGAGCAGGCGAACATGCTACGACAAATGGGCGCCCGCTACGCTCAGGGCTTCCTCTACTACCGCCCCATGCCGGCGAAGGATTTTGAGGCATTGCTCGATGGCGGCAATAACAACTGATACGCTCGCGCGCAAAACGCCACCGCCGAAGGGGGAATTTGCCTCCATTAGCTAACTTATATCCCCAATTCAAACCGAATTGGGGATATGATACAAACCATTGTTCCGCCCAAGGAGGTTATCCATCATGAACGAGTCATATCGCCTGGGTGAGCAATTGATTATTGCCTATCTTCAGCGACTTGCGAATGGCATCTCGACCGCCGAACTCGATGTTGCCGCGCTGCCTGCTGAGCTACGCGCCGTTGGTGAGCAACTGCAAAAGACGCATGCCATCCTGCAACAAGAGCGCCAGCTGCTTGAGCGCAACGCCTATATCGATCCGCTCACCAACTTGGGCAACCGCAGCGGACTCGACCGTCACGTCGAGCAACTCTGGCGCAAAGGCGACCCCTTCACCTGCGCCTATATTGACATCGACCATCTCAAGCATTGCAATGATAGGTTTGGCCATGCCGAAGGCAATCGCTATATTCTGAGCATCTGCCGCACGCTCTCCGAAACCATGGAGCACGATGAGATGCTGTTCCGTATCGGTGGAGACGAGTTTGTACTTATCTCGCTCTCTGCAAACGAGACCGAACTCGAGCAGCGCTTGGAGCAGGTACGTGCCGGGCTGATCGAGGCGAGCTCAGATGGCAAGGCGCCCATGATCGCCAGCTTTAGCTTTGGCTGCTCGCGCGTCGATCCACTTGCCGGCGACACGCGTCGCCAGATGACGATGGATGCCGATCGCAAGATGTATCGCTATAAGCTTATGCATCGTGTACAGCAACCGGAAAACAATGACGCGCCGCAACGCCCAATCGTTGATCAACTTCCGTGCAACGACCGGGTGTTCCAGGCGATCTCCATGAGCTCCGAGACGCGCTATCCGTTCATCCTTAACCTCGATACTGGAGAATCGCAATGGTCGGTTAACGCCGTGCGCGATTTTGACCTGCCCTCCCAGCACCCTTTTAACTCACTCGACATGTGGCTCGCCCGCGTTCATCCCGAGGACCGCGACAACGTACGCGCCGAGCTCGACATGGTGATAAACGGCACGTGGCATTTCCACTACATGCAGTATCGCGTAATGGATGCCACCGGAAAATATGCGCTTTGCGACTGCACGGGCTACCGCTTGGACGGCACCGATACCGAGCCCAGCATGTATGTGGGCATTATCATCAACCGAAGCCTAGCGGATACGACCGACTCGGTAACGGGCCTGGGCGATGTCCACGCGCTGGTCAACGCTATTGGAGAGATGCGCCGCGTGCCACACGAGGCAGGCTTTATTGCCATTAAGGTCGACGATATCGCCGAGGTCAATGCCCGCTTTGGATTCGATGCAGGCGACCGCGTGCTCGCCGAAAGCGCCGCCTGCCTCATGGATTGTTCGCGCGGCAAGGGCCGCCTGTTCCGCTCGACGGGGCCGACATTCGTGGCACTCTTCGATGAGCTCGGCCCCGAGGCAATCGATGAGATCGCAAGCGACATCGAACGGTTCTTGGGTTCTCCCGTGCTCATCGGCTCGCTTGAATATCAGCCGCCCATTCGCGTGGCCACGCTCCATCTGGACGGCGTCGACCGTCAACCTGTTTCCATTTTGAACGAGCTCAAAGCGTTGCTCGGTAAAGCCGTGCAGGTACCAGGTACCAAACTGGATTAGCACCGCGCCCGCATCGCCTCCCCCATCGTGCGATAATCCTCTGCAGAAGTCACCAAAAGCAGAGGGAGTTTGTGATGAAGGTTCTTTTGGTCAATGGCAGTCCCAAGGCAAACGGCAACACCGCCCGCGCACTCGCCGAGGTCGCCGAGCAGCTCAACGCCGAAGGCATTGATACCGAGGTGTTTCAGCTGGGCGCCAAGCCCATTCGCGACTGCATCGGCTGCGGTCAGTGCGGCAAGCTCGGCGGACGCTGCACCTTTGACGACGACGTGGTCAACGAGCTGATCGCTGCCGCCGAGCAGGCAGACGGTTTTGTCTTTGGCTCGCCCGTCTACTACGCGCACCCCAGCGGACGCATCCTTTCGGCCCTCGATCGCGCCTTCTACGCAGGCGGGCATGCCTTTGAGCACAAACTTGGCGCCGCAGTCGCCGTCGCCCGTCGCGGCGGCACGTCGACCACCTTCGATGTGCTCAACAAGTACTTCACCATTAAGCAAATGCCCGTAGTTGCTTCCACCTACTGGAACAACGTGTTTGGCCGCGTGCCCGGGGACGCCGAGGGCCTTGCCACCATGCGAAACATCGGCAAAAACATGGCCTGGCTCCTGCACTGCATCGAGGCAGGACAGGCTGCCGGCATCAACGCACCCGAGGCAGATCGTGCAACGACCAACTTCATCAGGTAGAACGGCGGAGCATGAATATCCAGATTTTTGGCACCAAAAAGTCCTTCGATACCAAGAAGGCCCAGCGCTATTTTAAGGAGCGCCGCATTAAGGTGCAGTTTATTGACCTTAAGGAAAAGGAGATGAGCAAGGGCGAGCTCACGAGCGTGATGCAGGCGGTCGGCGGCATCGACAAGCTGCTTAACCCCAAAGCCAAGGACGAGGAGACGCTCGCGCTCATCCAGCACCTCACCCCTAGTCAGCGCTTCGACAAGCTGCTCGAGAACCAGCAGGTTCTAGCTGAGCCCATCGTGCGCAACGGCAAAAAGGCCACCGTCGGTTATTGCCCCGATGTATGGGGAGCCTGGGAGTAGCTTGTGTTATTTGCCGGCGCGTGGGTATAAGAGCAGGCGTTTGGCATAAGATTCAACTGTAAGCCATGTCTAACAAAGGAGGGCACATGCCCAACAAACCCGTGAAGATCATCATGCTTACCGGATACCTCGGTGCCGGCAAGACCACGCTGCTCAACCACATCCTCGCTAACGACGGCGGCATCCGCGCCGCCGTGATCGTCAACGATATCGGCGAGATCAATGTCGACGCCAGCCTCATCGCCGACGGCGGCCTTTCCGAGACCGACGACCTCATCCCGCTCACCAACGGCTGCATCTGCTGCACGCTTTCGGATGACCTGGCCAACCAGCTGCAGGGCATCGCCGATTCGGGCAACTTCGACTACATCATCATCGAGGCATCGGGCATTTGCGAGCCTATCCCCATCGCCTACACCATCTCGAGCTTCTGCGACGAGGCCAAGGTGGGCGGCGAGCCCAAGCTCGCGCTCGACAACATCGTGGCCGTGGTCGACTGCGCCCGCATGTACGACGAGTTCAACGGCGGTCGCGACCTGCTGGCCGAGGATATCGACGAGGACGACATCGAAAGCCTGCTCATCCAGCAGATTGAGTTTTGCTCCACGCTGATCCTCAACAAGACCGATACCGTGAGCCCTGAGCAGATCGCCGAGCTCAAGGCCATCGTGCGCAGCCTGCAGAAGGACGCCGTGATCGTCGAGGCCCAAAACGGCGAGGTCCCCATGGAGGAGCTGCTCGACACCGACCGCTTCGACTTTATGCGCGCCTACAACTCCGCCGCCTGGATCGAGGCCATGGAGCATCCCGAGGAGCACGACGACCCCGAGGTGCTCGAGTACGACATCGAGACCTTTGTGTACTCGCGCCGCAAGCCGTTTGACCTGCAGAAGTTCACCAATTTTGTTGAGCAGGAGTGGCCCGACGAGGTCATCCGCGTCAAGGGTCCGCTGTGGCAGACCGGCGATCCGGACATGTGCTACATGTTTGAGCAGGCCGGCCACCAGATGCGCCTGATGGAGAACGGCCTGTTTGTCGATTCGGCGCCCGAGGGCGAGAAGCAGAAGATCATCGACGAGAACCCCGAGATCATGCAGATTTGGGACGACGAGACGGGCGACCGCATGACGAGTCTGTGCATCATCGGCCGTCACATGGACAAGGATGCGCTCATCGCCTCCCTCGATGCCTGCCTGACCGACTGGCACCGCGCCTAGGTTTATCCAAGCGGGCATTTTTCCGCCTATGTAACCGCCAAACCACCACGAAGGTGCTCTTCGTGGTGGTTTTTCGTTCTGAGCCAAGGAGATTCATGTTCAACATTGTGCTGTATGCGCCCGAGATTCCGGCCAATACGGGCAATATCGGCCGTACCTGCGTGGTCACCGGCGCCCGCCTGCATCTGGTGGAGCCGCTGGGCTTCTCGCTCGACGACAAAACGGTACGTCGCGCCGGCCTGGGCTACTGGCAAAACTTGGACGTGACGACCTATGCCGGCTGGGAGGATTTCCTTGCACGCAACGGTCTCTCCCCTGCCGACGAGCGCCTACATCTGCTGACCAAAAAGGCACGCCGCACCTATGCGCAGAGTACCTACCACGACGGCGACTACTTGGTCTTTGGCAGCGAGAGCTCGGGCATTCCCGAGCCACTGCTCGCCGCGGCGCCCGAGCGCTGCGAGCGCATCCCTATGCTGCGCGATTGCGACTCGCTCGATAACGCCGAGGCTTGGGAAGCCCACGAGGAATCGCTCGGACATACCGAGGACAGCCACGAGGCCATCCTTCAACAGGACATCTGCGGCAACTTCGTCAACCCGGACGACTACCGCATCAGCGCCCTCAACCTCTCCAACAGCGCCGCCATCGTCCTCTACGAAGCCCTGCGCCAAACAGGCTTTCCGGGAATGTGACAAAGGAACTGTCCCTTTGTCACATTCAAGCGCCGCGCCGATGGCGCACACGCCTAATTGATGCTCTAGATAAAGAGCCCTCACTTTTAATCAGAATTAACTAAAGTAAAATGAAGTTAAACGGCGGTGTGAAAGGAGAGCCTTGTGGAATATCTCGAGAACCCGTTTACCCCCAGTTTTGGTGAGGTTCCTGCCCATCTCGCTGGCAGACAACAGATTATTCGGGATTTGGACCGTGCCT
>CABQKL010000030.1 GCA_902464645.1 uncultured Collinsella sp. | reverse complement strand
GAAGCATGAGCGCTTCCTCGAGCACCGTGGTGCCATCGGCGGTAATGGCCTTGATGGCCGCCTCCACCTGCACCTCGAGCTTGCCGCGTGCGACCTTGAACTCGTTTTGCGTCGCCGTGGCGGCATCAACCCGCTCCTTGGCACGAGCAACCTCGGCCTTGGCGTCTTCGATGGTCTTCTTAAGCGAGGCCGAGTCCGCCTCCTCGAGCGAAGCCTGGTCACGCAGACGCGCGGCCCAATCCGACGCGCGCTCCAGAAGGGCCGAATAGCGCTCGTGCATGGGGTCGACGCGCAGACGCAGCAACTCGAGCGAGCGCGAAGCCTGGCGTGTTCCGCGGATACGGCGGTCGATGCCCTCCAGGCGATGCTCCAGGTCGGGCACGCGGCCCTTCAGCGAACGCAGACGCTCGCTCGTCTGAGCCAGGCGGACCTTGGCATCGGCGAGCTTACCGGCTGCCTCGGAATCGTCACGACGCACGCGATCGAGCTCGTCGTTGGCTTCGGCAATCTGGAGACCCAGGTCGCTTGCCTGCGCGCGGGCCTCGTCACGAGAACGGGTGAGCTCGTCCACGCGCGGGCGCGCAGCGCGAACGGCCTCGGCGGCCTGCTCGCGGCGCCTGGAGATGCGCACGCGCTCGACCTCGGCGTTGTTGGCGCTTTGCTCCAGGCGGCCGATCTCGGAGAGCAGCGAGCGGCGCTCGCCCTCAAGACGGGCGATCTCGCCGGCGGCATCGCCCTCGGCGGCACGCGCCTCCTCGACGGCCGCATTGGCCTCGACGACCTGATCCGACACATGCTCAAACACGGCAGCCAAATCGGGCTCAAGGCCCTCCAGCTCGCGAATGCGACGCTTGCGCTCCAGGGCACCCGAAGCCTCGCCGGCATCGAGTCCCACGCGCACCAGGCCGCCACAGCTCACGCGGGCGCCATCGGGCGTCACATAGGTCACACCGTCAACGACTGGTGCCGCCAGCGCGGCAGCCAAGTCATCGACCACGTAATAGCCGCCGAGCAGGGCCTCGACAACCGGGCCATACCCGGAACGCACGGACAGACGGTCGACCAAACGAGAACCGGCGGCGCCCTTGGCAGCAGCAGAGCCGCTCACGCCGCGACCCACCAGCAGCGCCTCGCCCGAGGCCTTCTTTTGGTCCAGAGCCGCACGACCGGCGCGCTCAAGCGTAGCGGCGTCATCAAACAGCAAGGCATCGATATCGCCAGCAAGCAGCTGCTCGACCAGGCCCTCGAGCTCACGAGGAGCCTCGAGCACGTCGTCCAGACGACCCGAGACATCATCGCCCATCGCGCCCATCAGACGGCTCACCAGCGGCGAGCTGTCGGCCATGCGGGCATCGAGCTTCTTTTGGCTGGCAAGCTCCGAGCGCACCTCGGAAAGTTTGTTGCGCGCCTCACTCTCGCGATTACGCAAGTCCTTCAACGCCGCACGGGCGACCTCGGTGGCCTCGCGAGCATCAATCTGGGCCTGGCGGGCCTGATCGAGCGCACCGTCAAGTTCCTCAGCGCGGTCGCGACGGCTCTCGAGCGAGGCCGTTACCTCCTCGAGCTGCTCGTCGATCTGCTCCAGGCGCGAGGCGTACATGTTGTCCTCGACCTCGGCGTTGCTCAGCGAGTCCTTCACCTTGGCGAGCTCGAGCGCGGCGTTATCGGCCACACGCTGCACATCGCGCTGCTCGCGCGTGAGCTGCGAAATCTGATTGTCGAGCGCCACGCGACGCTCGTGGAGCTGGGCGGCGGCAGGACCGGCGGCGTCAACGTCGTCCTGGGCCTGCATGTGCGTACCGGTCACTTCCTCAAGCTGGGCACGCGCATCCTCGAGCTCCTCAACCACGCGACGACGCTGATGCTCGGAGCTCGAGATCTGGCCGCGCATGTCGGACAGGCGCGACACCATGTTGTGGCCCTTTTCCTCGAGTAGGCGCATGTCGGAGTTGATGCGGCCGACCACGTCTTGCATATGACGGCGCTGCTCGCCCAGATCACCCACAAACAGGCCCTTTTCCTCGAGCATGACCTGGAGCTTCTCGAGCTCGCGCTCCTTTTCGCCCAAGCGGTATTGCGCAAGCTCAAGCTCGGCAGCGCCCTCCTTGGAGCGGCTCTCCAGGTCGTTCCACTGCGACTGCAGCGAACGAAGCTCGTCGACGGCCAGCATCTGCGTAAGCTCGTTCGCACGCGAGGACAGCTCTTTGTACTTGCGCGCGCGATCGACCTGACGCTCCAGCGGCCGCAGCTGGCGGGCGATCTCCTTATTGATGTCGCGGGCACGGGTCAGGTGCTCGTCCATCGATTTAATCTTTTTGAGCGCACGCTCCTTGCGGCGCTTGTGCTTGGAGATGCCGGCAGCCTCCTCGATCAGGGCGCGGCGCTCCTCGGGGCGGCTCTGCAAAATGGCATCGAGCTTGCCCTGGCTAATAATGGAATGCGTATCCTTGCCCAAGCCCGAATCGTGCAGGATGTCCTGAATGTCCATCAGGCGGCACGGACTCGAGTTGATGAGGTACTCGCTTTCGCCCGAGCGATACATGCGACGGGTAATGGCGACCTCGTCAAAATCGACAGGCAGCATATGGTCCGAGTTATCGAGCACCAGCGTGACCTCGGCGACACCCACCGGCTTGCGCGCCGACGAGCCCGAGAAGATGACATCCTCCATGGCCTGGCCGCGCAGCTGCTTGGCGCTCTGCTCGCCCAGGACCCACAGAATCGAGTCAGAGATGTTCGATTTTCCCGAGCCGTTGGGACCGACGATGACGGTCAGACCCGGCTCAAACGTCATATGGGCGCGGTCGGCAAACGACTTGAACCCTTTGAGCGTGAGGGACTTGAGATACACGGTTCCTCGCTTAAACAGGCTTCTTGTTGAGAATCACGCCGTTGGTGGTGTAGCCCATGCGGTCAAGCGCCTCGAGAGCAGCGGCTCCCTCGGCTTCTTTCTTTGAGGAGCCGGAGCCGCGACCCTGACGGATGCCATCGATCAAAACCACGGCGGTAAAGGTGGGCGCATGCGCCGGGCCCTCGGAGCCAACGAGCTTGTACGCCGGGGGCTCGTGACCGTCGGCTTGCACACACTCCTGCAAAAACGACTTGGGGTTCGCAGGATGCTCGGCACGCTCGGAAGCCAAATGCGGCTTAAGCGTACGGTGAATGAACTCCGCCGCGGCATCCCAGCCGGCATCCAGGTACAGCGCTCCCACGAGCGACTCGTAGACGTTCTCGAGGGCCGAATGCAGGCCGCGCGCACCGGTACCGGTCTCGGAGGCACCAAAGATGATGATGTCGTCGATGCCCAGCTCGTGAGAAACCTCGGACAGCGTAGCACCCGAGACAAGCGACACCTTCAGGCGCGTGAGCTTGCCCTCGTCAAACTCCGGATAGGACTCAAACAGGGAGCGTGCGACCACAGCGCCCAAAATGGAATCGCCCAAGAACTCAAGGCGCTCATAGCTGGCAGAAACCGGCTGGCCCTCGACTGCCGAGGGATGCGTGAGTGCCGCGCGCAGCAGCACCTTATTATTGAACTCATGGCCCAGGATTTCCTGGGCGCGCGTAAGTCGGTCGGATAAAGCCAAGACTTAGGCCTCCTTGGCAGCTTCGATAGCGTCGACGGCGTCGGCGACAGAGTTGAGCGAGAGCAGGGTCTCGTCATCGATCTCGAGGTTGAACTCGTCCTCGATAGCCGTAACCAGCTGCAGGCGCTCGAGCGAGTTGGCATCGAGGTCGTCAAAGGTGGTCTCCTCGCTAATTTCGGCAACATCGACGCCCAGAACGTCAGCAGCGACCTCGGCGATCTTGTCGAAGATTTCGGAGCGGTCCATAGCGCTTCCTCTCATAGTGCATGAATACCAAAAGAATGGTACCGCCCGGGCGGTACCAAGACACGGTTCTGATTCTACCCCACGGCGTGCACCGCGAAGCACATAACAGCGCTCTAACTCGCTCTTATAAAACGATACCATCCATAGAGTTGGCGACGTTCTCGACCAGTCCGGCGCGCACGGCTTCGGCCGCCGCGAGCGTACCGTTTTTAACAGCCTCGACCGAGGTGGCGCCATGACCGATCAGGACCACGCCGCGCAGGCCCAGAAGAATCGCGCCGCCCTTGGCGTCGCCAGAGAGCTTGGCCTTAATCTCGCGCATCTGCTTTTTAATGAGCAGCGCGGCGATCTTGGTGCCGAGCGATGACATAAAGACGCCCTTGAGCTCCTGTAGCAAAAACTTGGCAGCACCCTCGGTGGCCTTGAGCGCAATATTGCCCGACATGCCATCGGCAACGACGACATCGAAGTTACCTGAGGTGATGTCCGTTCCCTCGCAGTTACCAACAAAGCCGGGAACGGCGGCTTTCATGGCCGGGAAGCAGGCCTTGGTAAAGTTGGAGCCCTTCTCGTCCTCGGTGCCGTTGGCAAGCAGGCCCACGCGGGGATGCTCGATGCCCAGGACGACGCGGGCATAAGCACTACCCATCTGGGCAAAACGTACCATGTCATCGACCTCGACATCGGGGTTGGCGCCCATATCGCACAGCACCGTCAGACCGCCGGCGCGATTGGGTAGCGCATTGGTCAGACAGGGGCGCACCGGCTGCTTCTTGCCTTCGGCCTGAAACCTAAACGGCGTCACGTAGGCGGTGGCAGCGGCGGTCATGGCGCCGGTGGAGCCGGCAGAGAAAAACGCGTCCGCATTACCCTTCTTGATGGCACGACACGACAGCACGATCGACGACTTGCGTTTAGTCATCACGGCGCGAATGGGATCGTCATCCATGGCGATAACGTCAGGTGCCTCAAGGGCCTCAACACGTGCATGGGAAGCGGCAAAAGGGTTGACGATTTCGGCGGGGCCAGCTGCCAAGACCTCGATATCGGGATCGGCGGCAAGCGCAGCCTCGATACCATCGAGAACAACCTGAGGTTTCTCGTCTCCGCCCACAACGTCTACACAAACGCGAACGTTACTCATAAACATGCTCCTTATACAAAAATGGCCGACTCATTGAGCCGGCCATTGTGGTTCCATTTGGAACGGCATCGCATCCAGAGTATACCGTTACTCGGTAACGATAACCTCGCGGTCCTTGTAGAAACCGCAGCTGGGGCACACGTGGTGCGGAAGCTTAACAGCGCCGCAACGGGGGCACGTGGACTGAGCCGCAGCCGAGATCTTCATGTTGGCGGAACGACGGGTGTGAGTGCGGATACGACCCTGCTTTTGTTTAGGTACGGGCATAGTGACCTTCCTTATGAACTATCCAGTGTGGCGATTACGCGCAAGTAGCGATACTACCACAGTTTTACTCGTCAAGCTTGAGATTCTTCAATGCTGCAAATGGATTTTCCGTGGCCTCGGCCCATTCGGCCTCGGCTTGGGCAGCACAATCACATTGCTCGACGTTGAGATTGCAACCGCAAGTGGGGCACAGACCGCGGCAATCGGGCTTGCAGAGCACCACGAACGGCGTGTCCATGACGACGGCGTCGTTGATGGGCTCACCCAGATCGACGATGCGGTCCTCACCCAGGAGCTCGTAGCCGTCCTCGTAGGCCTCGGGATCCTCGGGCTCCTCAAAGAGGTAGAACTCCTCAATCTCGCCAGCGATATCAAACGAGGCGGGCTCCAGGCAACGGTCGCACTCGCCGGTGGCATGCGCGCGAACCATACCCGTGAGCAAGACACCGGTACCGGCATTGGTAAAGACAACGTCGTAGGCAATACCGTCCTGTAGCTGGTACTCCTTCTCGCCCACCGTGTACGTGGCGACATCGACCTTACCGGTCAGCGGATACGAATCTCCAGGAAACTCGAGCTGCTCGGAAAGATCGACGGTAACGCTCGGGAACTCAGCCATTACCACTGACCATTCTGTTGGGCGGCACCCTCGTTGAGCTGCTGACGGCAACGGGTAACGGTGCCGGTCAGGCTCTTAAGGTTCTCCTCCAGGTGCGTAAAGACCTGCTCTGCGTAGTCCTCGGCGGCATAACGCGTCTCGCGCTCGTACTGCTGGGCACGATCGCGGATGTCGTCGGCCTGCTGCTGCGCAAGGCGGACGATCTCCTGCTCACCGGCAATGGTGAGGGCCTGCTGCTGAGCGTCGGCGATGATGGAATCAGCCTGAGCGGCGGCGGAAGCCATAAGCTCCTCGCGCTCCTTAAGGATACGGCGGGACTTCTGCCACTCCTCGGGATAGCTCATGCGGATCTCGTCGAGGATGTTGAAGAACACGTCGGCGTCGATGACCTTGAACTGAGCGTTCTTGCCGAAAGGCGGCTTGGCTTCCTCGATCAGCCCTTCGAGCTCATCGACCAAGCTGACGATCCTATCGCCAGGAAAATTCTCGCCCGGCATCCGGTCTCCTTTCATAGGTAACTTATCATCGTGCTAGTTTACCACATGCCACCAGGCAATAAGAAACGTCACGAAAAGCGATGTTTGAGCGCTTCGACCACGTTGGACGGGACAAACGTCGATACGTCACTGCCGAGCGAGGCGATCTGGCGAACGACCGAGCTCGAGATATAGCCGTACTGCGGCGCACTCATGACAAAGATGGACTCCAGCTCACTATCCAGGCGATAGTTAAGGTCGGCCTGCTGCAGCTCATACTCAAAGTCGGTCATGGCGCGCAGACCCTTGACCACGGCCCCCGCCCCCTGCTCACGAGCGAAGTCGACCAAGAGGCCGGTAAAGGGCAGGACCTCGACGCCGTCGATATCACCGAGCGCCTCGCGGGCCAGCGCCACGCGCTCATCGAGCATAAACGTGGTGCCCACACCGTTTTTACCCTGCGACTCGGCAACAGCGACGATCACGCTGGGAAAGATGCGGCGGGCGCGGCGGATCACATCGATATGGCCAAACGTGATGGGATCGAAGGTGCCCGGGACGATCACGCGATTAATCGTGTCACTCATGGGCGTCCTCCGGGGATACTGCCTCGTCATTTTCGTTAGCATCAGTGCCGCCGTCCTTGCTATCGCCGACCCAACGGAGCAGGTCGACCGAGGTAATGCCGTAGCGCTTCTCACGTACAGTCTCAAAGTCTGCCGGATGCGCGCCCGCATCGGCGGCGGCATGCTCAAACAGGGCGTAAGCGCCAGACGCAAGCAGACCCTGCTGGGCCAGATTCTGCAGCAGTTCCTCGACCGGCTCGGCACCAAAAGCATAGGGCGGGTCGAGCAGGACCAGATCAAAGGGGCCGCCCGGTACACGACCGCGTGAGGCACTCGTCAGCATGTCGCCCGTGACCACGCGCCAACGCGCACGGTCACGGCAGAGCGACTCGATATTCTTGGTAATGAGCCGCGCGGCGTTGCGATCGATCTCAAACGTCGTGAGCGAGCGGGCCCCACGAGAGAGCATCTCTAACCCTAAGGCACCGGAGCCGCCAAAGGCATCCAACACACGAACCTCGTCCAAATCGAAATCGAATGCCGACATGACCATAGATGCGCACGCCTCGCGCACGCGATCAGTCGTGGGGCGGGTGACATCGCGACCACGGGGCTCCTCGATCTTACGACCGCGCCATTCGCCGCCGATGATTCTCATCCTCCGCTGACCTCCTTAAAGATATGTCGATAACGCATGGCGACCGCGTCGCGCAAGGGACGCGTCGCCACAGAGTCAAGGTTGCAAGCATACCGCAAGAGCTCGACCGCGTCCAAATGGGCCCACTCGATCAGCTCCTCGTCGGCGTCCAGGTCGACAAAGCGCAGGGTCACACCGCCGTGCTGGCGATAACCCAGGATCTCGCCTTCATGGCGCAGGCGCAGGTCCATCTGGGCGAGCGTAAAGCCGTCCGAGGTCTTTTCGAGCGACTGGAGACGGTTTTGTGCCGCCGATGCGCCGCCGTTGCCCTTGGAGTGTGTCATGACCAGGCACGTGCCCGACACGCTGCCACGGCCCACGCGACCGCGCAGCTGGTGCAGGGCAGCCAAACCAAAGCGCTCGCCGTTCTCGATGACCATGACGGTGGCGTTGGGCACGTCGACGCCCACCTCGACCACCGTAGTCGAGACGAGCACGTCAATCTCGCCACGCTTAAAGGCATCGATAACCTGGTCCTTCTCCCCCGCTGGCATACGGCCGTGAAGGCGCTCGATGGCAAGACCCGGCAACGCCAAACGCAGGCGATCGAGCTCGGTCGCCGTATCGTGCAGCGGCACGGGGACGGTTACGCGGCCCTCATCGTCGCGGGCAATACCGGGCACGTCTTCCAGCTCATCGGCCGAGTCACTCGGCTCCACGAGCGGGCAAATCACGTAGGCCTGCTGACCCTTGTCATGTGCCTCGCGGATGACTCCATAGGCGAGGTCACGGCTCGACTCGGTGAGAACACACGTCGTCACACCGGCACCCGGAACAGGCCGGTGGCGGATGATGCTCGTATCCAGATCGCCGTAGACCGAAAGCGCCAGCGTACGCGGGATGGGCGTTGCCGTCATAACGAGCAGATCGGCACCGGGGCCCTTCGCGCGCAGGGCGTTGCGTTGGCCGACGCCAAACCGGTGCTGCTCATCGATGACCACGAGCGACAGATGCTTGAACGTAACGTCATCCGAAAGGACCGCGTGGGTGCCAAAGAGCACATCAAGCTCGCCCGATTCCAGCTGTGCATGGATGCGCTCGCGCTCTGCGGCCGGCGTGGCACCTGTCAGAAGCGCCCAGGACATGCCGGCCTGCGAGAGCAGAGGGCCGGTCTTATCGGCATATTGGCGCGCCAACACGCCCGTGGGCGCCATAACGCAGGCCTGCGTGCCGCTATCGGCAGCCACAGCCAGCGCGCAGGCGGCAACGGCGGTCTTGCCGGTACCGACATCGCCCAGCAGCAGACGGTTCATCACGCGCCCGCCATCGCACATGTCGTGCAGAATGTCTTGGAACGCGGCCTCCTGCTCGTCGCTCAGCGAAAACGGCAAGGCTTGCTTGAGCGCGGCCAGGTGCTCGCCCGCGGTGTGGGCATAGGGAACCACATCGACCAGACCGCCGTCGTTGCGCAGACGCAGCGCGAGCTGCAGGTACAGGCACTCCTCGTAGGCCAAACGGCGGCGCGCAATGTCGCGCTCGGCCATACTCGAGGGAAAGTGAATCGAACGAAGCGCACGGGCACTGCTCATGAGTTTGCGCTTTGCGCGCAGTGGTGCCGGGATGGGATCGAAGGGATTGCCGACGAGCTCAAGAGCACCGCTCACGATGCGACGCATCCATGCCTGGCTCACGCCGTCACTTACGTAGTGGACCGGCAAAATGGTACCCGCGGCACGACCGTCCTCAAGCTTTTCAAAATGCGGCGAGGCCATCTGCTTAAAGCCGTAGGCAAACTCGACCTTGCCCATCACGGCCAGGCGGTCGCCCTGCTTAAGCTGCTGGGCAATCCAGGGCTGGCGGAAAAAGGCGACCTGAAGCACACCCGTCTCGTCAACGAGTGAGACTTCGGTAACCTGCATGCGCGGACGCGGCTGCTTTTGGACGATACGGTCGACCGTGGCGACAATCGTGCAAACGGTGCCGATGGGCGCCATCTCGATGGACCACGAGCGGGTAAAGTCGAGGTATCGATGAGGGATATGGAGAAGGAGATCCCCCACCGTCCGAATTCCCAGACGGCGAAGGGCCTCCTCACGTTTACCCGAAACATATTTGAGTCGCGCGATATCCTCGTCGAGCGCATTGCTCTGGGCAAAGCGCTCCGAGACGCGCGGCACGGAGCACAGCTCGGACATGGGCAGTTGCCTACTCGATCGAGAAGATCACGGGATAGAGCGGCTGCTCGCCACGATGGGCGTCGACCTCCAGATCGGGCTGAGCCTCCTCAATGGCGTTGACGATCTCCTGGAAGGCCTCATCGGACAGTTCCTCGCCGGCCAGAATCGTCAGCGCGTCGCCCTCCTCTTCCTCCTGCATACGGTTGATGCAATCGAGCGTGACCTGCTTCACGTCAGAGCCGACCACATCGATGGAGCCGGCAATGATACCCATGACGTCACCGGAGTGAATCGGCGAGCCGTCGGAGGCACTGGAGTCGCGCACGGCGCGGGTGACCTCGCCATCGCGGACCTCGCTGATGGCGTCGACCATAGCGGCAACAGCATCCTCGAGCTCGGAATCGGGCAGGACCGCGAACAGCGCAGAGAAGGCCTGCGGGACGGTCTTGGTGGGAACGACTGCAACCTTTTTATCAGTGCAGGCAGAGGCTGCGGCCTCGGCAGCCATGCGGATGTTGCCGTTATTGGGCAGGATGATGACCGAGGTCGCGTTGACCTGGTCAACGGCGCCCAGCAGGTCTGCAGTCGAGGGGTTCATGGTCTGACCACCCGACACGATCACGTCGACGCCGAGGGACTTGAGGATGTCGGCCTCGCCGGAACCGGCGGCAACGGCGACAAAGCCCAGCGCCTTGGCGGGCTCGGAGGCCTTTTCCTGGTCCTCGTGAATCTTGGCGGTACGGTCGTGGGCCTCCATCTCCATGTTGTGGATAAAGACCTCATAGATCTGACCGAGCTGCAGCATGTGCTCGAGCACCAGGTTGGGGGTGTTGGAGTGCACATGGATCTTGTAATCGGGGTAGGCACCCACGAGCAGTTCGCAGTCGCCCATGGAACCCAGGAACTTAAGGCACTCGTCCTCGTCAAACGGGGCGTCGGCCTTAAAGAGGAACTCGTTGCAGTAGCGGAACTCCGAGCCCTCCCAGTCGTCGTTGGCCTCGATCTCAACGCGACCAAGGGCCGCGTCGCGGGCAGAGCCAGCGGAATCAAACGTGGCGGAGAAATCCTCGACAACGGTGCTGCGGCCAAGCGCGGCGGCAACAAAGTTCTCAAGGAAAATAGCAAAGCCGAAGGCGCCGGAGTCAACCACGCCGTTCTCCTTGAGGACGGGCAGCAGGTCGGGCGTGCGAGCAACGGACTGATATGCCTCGACGACGATGGCGTCGAGCGCGTCCTCGGCCGAGAACTTCTTCTTCTCGCACTCGTCGGCCTTGGTCGAGACATCGCGCAGCACCGTGAGAATCGTGCCCTCGATGGGCTTGCGGACGGCCTGGAAGGCGACCTTGACGGCACGACGGAACGCAAAGGCGATGTTGGCGGACGTGATGGGCTCATCGGCAGAGACGAGACCCTCGGCCACGCCGCGCAGGATCTGCGAGGTGATGACACCGGAGTTGCCGCGGGCACCCATCAGGGAGCCGTGGGTGATGGCGGCGGCGATGGCTTCCATGTCGGCGTCGGCAGGAAGGGCGGAGAGCTCCTTGGTCACCGAAGCGAGCGTGAGCGACATGTTGATACCGGTGTCGCCGTCGGGTACGGGGAAGACGTTGAGCTTGTTGATCTCCTCGGCCTTGTCGGAAACAGCAGCCGCAGCGATCGGAAAACAGGTGCGAATGGTCTTTGCAATCATGGGTATTTGAATCTCCGTTTTCGGATGCTAGTTCAGACGGCTCTTGAGCGCGTTGATATGGATGCCGATCTTAAGGCTGGCGGGATCGATCTGGGCGATCTCCTGCAGAGTGAAGGCAACGGAGCTCGAAAGATTGTGGCAGACGGACTTCATGTTGACGCCGTTCTCGAGCACGACGTGAAGATCGACCGTAAGGCCGTTCTCGTCGGCGGACACAAGCACGCCCTTACGGAGGCGCTGACCGGCAAGCAGGCGCACGCTCTCGGCGCCCTGGAGCTGCTCAGCCATACCGACAACGCCATAGCACGTCATCGCGGCATAACCGGCAATATCGGCAATAACGTCGTTCGAGACGCTCAGGCTGCCGTTAATGGTCTCAGACACAAGAATCTCCTTTTCTTGGTGCTCGCGGCACCATGTCGTGGGAGCAATCATTGCAATATTCTACAACGACCGCGCCATGTTGAGGTGGCGGGCCTCGGGATTACATCCTCGACACGAAATGTTGATATGGTAACGTTCGCGAACGGCGATCGCGGCATGAAAAAACCCGCCGCATAAGCGACGGGTTTTACAACCTGGCTCCCCGGGTAGGACTCGAACCTACAACAGCGCGGTTAACAGCCGCGTGCTCTACCATTGAGCTACCGAGGAATTTAAAAGCCCAACGAAAAGGGCTGAAAATTCTGGCTCCCCGGGTAGGACTCGAACCTACAACAGCGCGGTTAACAGCCGCGTGCTCTACCATTGAGCTACCGAGGAATAGATGCGTGCTCTCAAGCAACGAAGTTTATTATACGGACGAATCAGCTCAGGGCAAGAACTTTTTTAAGAAATTTTCCGACCTAGTCATTGGGAACGTTCTTAAACGACCAGTCATTCAAGAACGTCCCCGACAACTACATGAAAGCGCCCTCAAGCGGATGTGCTTGAGGGCGCTTCTTGCTTGCGAGGTTAAGACTCAATATAGTCCTTCAGCTTGCTGCTACGGCTGGGATGGCGGAGCTTGGCCAGGGTCTTGGACTCAATCTGGCGGATGCGCTCGCGCGTGACACCAAACTCGCGGCCGACTTCCTCGAGCGTACGGGGATGTCCGTCGACAAGGCCAAAGCGCAGCTCGATAACCTTGCGCTCACGATCGGCAAGCGAATCGAGCACCTGGGTGAGCTGCTCCTGCAGCATGGAGAAGCTGGCCGCATCGGGCGGAACGATGGCCTGGGAGTCCTCGATGAAGTCGCCCAGCTGAGAATCCTCTTCCTCGCCGATGGGGGTCTCGAGCGACACGGGCTCCTGCGAGATCTTCTGGATCTCGCGGACGCGGTCGGCGCTCATGTCCATCTCGGCACCGATCTCCTCAGGGGTCGGGTCGCGACCCAGGTCCTGAAGGAGCTGGCGCTGCACGCGGACGAGCTTGTTGATGGTCTCGACCATGTGCACGGGAATACGGATAGTACGGGCCTGGTCGGCAATAGCGCGCGTAATGGCCTGACGGATCCACCACGTGGCGTACGTGGAGAACTTAAAGCCCTTCTGGTAGTCGAACTTCTCGACGGCGCGAATCAGACCGAGGTTGCCCTCCTGGATCAGGTCCAGGAACAGCATGCCGCGACCGACATAGCGCTTGGCGATGGAGACGACCAGGCGCAGGTTGGCGCTGATGAGCGCCTGCTTGGCCTCGAGACCGACGTTCTCGATACGGGTCAGGCGACGCATCTCGGCGCGGGTGAGCTCGATCTCGCCCGCATCGGCGGCCTCGAGCTTCTCGGTGGCATCGAGACCGGCCTCGATCTTCATAGCCAGATCGACCTCTTCGGAGGCGGTCAGCAGGTCGACCTTACCGATCTCCTTAAGGTACATACGAACCGGGTCGCCGGTCAGCATCACCGTGGAGGCATCGATGCCACGCACGCGCGAACGCGAACGGGACGTGCGCACGGTGCGCTTCTTCTTGCTCTTGGAAGAACCCATCTCAGCGTCGGCCTGACGGGCCATCTTAAGCTCGTGATCGTCGAGCGAGCCGGAATCGTGCTCGTCGTCATCAAAATCGTCGGTATCGCTATCGTTATCGTCATCGTCGACGTCTATGGGGGCGTCGTCGTTTCCGCTCGCGGAGATAATCTGGATGCCGCTGTTGCGCAGCGCGGAATACACCGCGTTGAGCTGCTCGTCAGACACATCGATATCCTTCAGGGCGACCTGAATCTCGTCCTCGGTTACCGAAGTCCTGTTTGAGCCGTTGCCCATGAGCTTTGCAACGTAGGATTCCAGCCCAGTACCCGTGCTCTCACTCTTTTTTGGCACAGATTCTCCCTTCATAGTCCACAGGACTCATTACTTTAGCACACACATTGGCGTCTATACCCAAAATTCAGACTGGATATAGGCGCGAATACGCTGGTTGACCACAACATCTAGGCCTGGTCGGCGTCCGCGGTCTCCAAACCGATCAAACGGAACGGGTCTGCCACGCCGCCGATCGACTTTTGGAGCTCGCGCTGGCGCTGAGAATCTTGCATCGCCTGCATCGTCAGCACACGGCGTGCCTCATCGTCGAGCGACCGGTCCTGGCGAAGCTTGGCCTGTGCGGCGCGCATGCGGCGCTTGATGGTGTAGATCTCGAGGGTATCAAGCATAAACACGATGTTCGTCTCGGTCGGGTGCTTGCTCGTCGACGAAATGCGCCCGGCGCTGACAAGCGACGCTGCCTCGGGACACACCGCGCGCGCCGCATCCATGCACGCCGTGGGGTCGGTGCCCGGCGGCGTCGCGAGCACGGCCCACGCGATGGACTCGTGGCGCGGATCCACCCACTCGATCGAGCAGATGCGGTCGGCATACGTGCGGAACAGGTCGGGGTAGCTCGTGAGCATCGTCAGCAGCTCGCGCTCCCCCGCCAAAGACTTTCGCTCCAGGTCGGTCAGCACGATCGGCATCGTCGGTGCCGTGGGCGCGCCCGTTGCATCGGCTACCGGCGCCGCGCCATCCAGCCCAACCGGCACATCGATCGGAGGCATGTCATCAACGACCTCGACCGGCGCGGCCCCGTAAGCCTCGAGCGGCACATAGTCGTACGGCTCTTCCTCGACCGGCGTGGACACCGGAGGCGTCGCCCCCGACGCCCAGGCGCCGCGAGACGTCCCCTGCGAACCAGACGCCCGACCGCCCGCGCTGCCCGCGCGCTCGGCCTGCGCCCGCTGGCGCTCGTAATTCTGCTCGCGACGACGCTCGGCATCCTCGCGCTTGGCAACATCGCGAAACACGCGGCCCGAGCTCGAACGCACCGTGTCCAAGTCCAACCCCAGCAGGTCGGCAATCTGGATAAAGTACGTATCGATCATGTAGCTATCGCGCAGCGGATAGATAAGCGTCAGCGCATCCTCAAGCGCTTTGGCACGACCGCCCGGCGTGGTAATGTCGCTCGACTCCTGCAGTGAGCGGTACACAAAGTCCATGAGGGGTTCGGCGGCGTCGATACGTGCCTGCAGTGCCTCGCCGCCATGCGCCGTGATGAACTCCATGGGGTCGTTGCCGTCGGGAAGCACCACGCAGCGCAGGTCCATCGAATCCTGCTCGATAAACTGAATCGCGCGGCGAGCGGCCTTTTGACCGGCGGCATCGCCGTCGAACATATACACGATGCGCTTGGCAAAACGAGTGAGCGTCTTTACATGATGTTCCGTCAGCGCCGTGCCCAGCGTGGCGACGACGTTTTTAATCCCCGCCTCCCAGCAGGCGATGCAGTCGGTATATCCCTCCACCACAATGGCGGTATCCTGCGCGACGATAAACTCCTTGGCCCAGTTAAAGCCGTAGAGGTTTCGCTTTTTATGGAACACGCTCGTCTCGGCGGTGTTGAGGTACTTCGGCTGGCCGTCGCCCATAATGCGCCCGCCAAAGGCGATGTTATGACCCTGCTCGTCAAAGATGGGAAACATCACGCGGTCGTAAAAACGGTCGGCAAGCTGCCCTCGCCCACGGCTCACGGCCACGTTGGCGTCGATCATCTCCTGCGGGGTAAAGCCCGCCTGCGACAGATGCGACACCAGCATGTTGCGACCCGGCGCAAAGCCCAGGCAGTAGCGGCGGCAGACGTCACCACCCATACCGCGGCTCGCAAAGTACTCGCGCGGACGGCTGTCCTTACCGCGCATAAGCATGGTGTGATAGAACTGGGCGGTTTTGGCACACAGGTCATAGATGCGGGCGCGCTTGGTGCCGCGCTCGCGATAGGCGCCGGTATCGTGCAGCTCAATGCCGGCACGGTCGGCCAGGTAGCGAATCGACTCGGGAAAGCTCAGGTTCTCGCGCTTCATGATATAGGTGAAGACGTCGCCGCCCTCACCACAGCCAAAGCAATGCCACACCTGCGTGGCGGGGATAATGTGAAACGACGGGGTCTTTTCGCCATGGAAGGGGCAGCAACCCCAAAACTCATGGCCGCGGGGCTTGAGCTCAACCGTTTCCTGCACGATGGCAACCAGATCGGACGCAGCGCGCACCTGGTCTTTTTCCTCATCGCTAATCACGGATGCTCACCCCCTGCTCACCCAAATGATGACGGATATCGTCAATATTACCCTCGACGGTCGCGATAAGCTCGTCCAGCGAATCGAACACGCGCGACGGGCGCAGCCAACGCGTAAACGCCAGCGACACCGAGGCGCCGTACAGGTCGCCCGCATACCCGATCAAATTGGCCTCGAGATGCGCCGAGGCGGCATCGTCGGCATACGTCGGCGGCAGGCCCACGTTGACAGCGGCAGGCCATACGGTATCGTCGACCAGCACCAGGCCCTCGTAGACGCCATCGGCAGGCACCTGAATGCCCTCGGGCACCTGAATATTTGCCGTAGGAAAACCCATGTCGGAACCCTGGTGACGACCGCCGGCAACAATACCTCGCAGCATGTACGGGCGGCCGAGCAGCTCAGCGGCAAGCTCGACATGACCCTGGCGCAGCTCCTGGCGAATACGGGTGGCGCAGATCGTCTGCCCCTCGACGCACAGCAACTCGTGGCCATAGACGTCAACGCCGTGCTCGGCACCCCATGTCTGCATCTCGGCAACGCCCGAGGCGCCGCCGCGACCCAGCCTAAAGTCGCTGCCCACGCGAATCGAGCAGATATCGACCACGCGCGACAGTAGCTCAAGAAAACCCAAGTGGTCGAGAGCCGCCACCGCAGGCGTAAAGGGAACGGCCACGACCGCATCGACCCCGGTGAGAGCCAGGGCATGAAGACGGTCGGACGTCGTCATCAATTTTTGAGCGGGCGAAGAGCTCACCACCACGTCCGGGTCGGGATCGAAGGTGACCACAACAGCCTTGCAGCCGTGGTTACGCGCATCGCGAACGACCGCGTCGATCAGTTCGCGATGCCCCCGATGCACGCCATCGAACACGCCGATGGCGATCGACGCGGTGCCCAGGCACGCGCAATCCTCAAATGCATCGGCGGCGACGATGCGGGCCTCATCCGACTCGCCCGCGAAAAAGATACGCGCGAGCTCGTGGGAGGTCAGCATCATCGAACACCGCCGATCGCCTGCGGAAAGACGTGCTCCATAACAAAGCGACCGCCCTCGATACGGGCGAGCGCCTTGAGCCCGCCATCGAGCACCAGCGCAAACGGCGCCTTCGACGCATCGAAGCCCCCAAGCGCGCGCTCAATAGGAATACGACGTCCGCACAGCAGATCATCGGCAAGAGCGCCTGGCAAGTCGACGCGCGTGGCGCCCAGCGCCGCAATGGGATCCAGGGCAAAGCCAGCAGCGGACTCGGCAGAAAGCTCCTCGACCGCATGGCAGGCACCGATGGAAACGACGCCGGAGGCCGTACGGCGCAGTGCGGAAATATGCGCCGCGTTGTCGCAGGCACGACCCAGGTCGCGAGCGAGCGCACGGATATAGGTGCCCTTACTCACCGAAAATGCCACGGTCCAGACGCAAGCGTCCCCCTCGCCGCCCACGGCAATCAGGTCGGCGGAGTACACCTCGACTGGACGCGGGGGCAACTCAACGGCATTGCCCTCGCGCGCAGCCTTATAGGCGCGCACGCCGTTGACCGAAATGGCCGAAAACGCCGGCGGCACCTGCATCTGCGGGCCCAGCATGGCGCACAGGCGCTCGCGGGCATAGGCCGGATCACGCAGGTCGGCAGCAACGGGCACCGTGCGGACGGCCTCGCCCTCCGCATCATCGGTATTGGTCTCGACGCCAAACGAGATGTCGGCAACGTAGCTTTTGGTATCGAGCGTGAGCATGCCCAGCAGGCGCGTTGCCTGGCCCACGCCCACCACCATGACACCCGACGCCATGGGGTCGAGCGTTCCGGCATGGCCGACGCGCCGCTCATGGAGGGCGCGTCGGCATTGCGAAACCACGTCGTGGGACGTACAGCCCACCGGCTTATCGACGGCGAGCAGCATATTAAGTTGAGAGGGTGTACGACGAGCCATGTACCATCCAAAAAGTTAGAGCTCGACGGTCACCGAAGCGGGATCCTCCCCTACCAGCTCGGCCAGCATGGGAAGTGCCACGGTGAGCGTCTCGGAAATCGTTCCGGCGTTGGTGAAGCCGGCGGCAGCGTGGTGCCCACCTCCGCCAAAGTTGGCCGCAATCTCGGAAACATCAAGATCGCCCTTGGAGCGCAGGTTGCCGCGCACCTTGGTATCGCCCTCGATGCCCTTAAGGAACAGGCAGACCTCGACGCCCATCACCGCGCGCACCACATCGACCAGGCCGTCGCACTCATCAGAGGTGACGCCGCATTCCTTAAGGTCACTTTCGTACGCGTAGCTATATGCCACGCGCCCGTGCGCGACCGTCTTGATACGACCCATGACAATGGACTTGAGGTGCAAGAACTCGACACGCATGCTCTGGTAGACCTCGAGCGCGACGCGCGCTGGATCGGCACCGTGCGCCACCAGACGCGAGGCAGCATGAAACGCGGCGGCGTCGGCGTTCTGATACTGAAAACGACCGGTATCGGTGACCAGGCCGCACAGCAGGCAGGTCGCGATGCTATCGCTTGCGGTAATGCCACAATCGGCCAAAAAGCGGTCGATGATCATGGCGCAGGCAGCGGCATTGACACACCTAAGGCTGACCTCGGCAAACTCCTCGCGTGCCGGATGATGGTCAAAGCACGCCACGTGGGCCGAACGACGCAACACCTCGGCGGAGTTATTGAGGCGCTCGACGACCGGCACGTCCACCGAGATGAACAGGTCCGGGTTGCCGGTGTAGGCAGATGCCGGCACCAGCAGATCGGCGCCCTCCATAAAACGGTAGATGCGCGGAACGGGATCGTCGTCTGCCAGCAGCAGGGCGATGTCCTTGTCGGGGAACACCTTCATAAGCGAAAGGCCCAGGCCCAACACGGAGCCCAGGGCATCGCCGTCGGGAGAGGTGTGACCCGAGATCGCAATGGAGGAC